>CANJRZ010000039.1 GCA_947476735.1 Sphingomonadaceae bacterium | reverse complement strand
GTTTCGCCGGATCGGGCACCACGGGACATGCCGTCCTTGATGCCAATGATGCCGATGGCGGCAGGCGTGCGTTCATCCTTGTCGAGACCAAGGCCGAGATCGCCTCGAACGTTGCCGCCATACGGCTGAAGCGGGTGATCAATGGCTATACTCGGCAGTCAGGCAAGTCCGGCTATGTCGCAGGCACCGGCGGCGGCTTCCGTTATTGCCGGCTTAGCCCCCTTTAACCCTCTACCACCTGCGGGAGAGGAGCGAGGCTTAGCGAGCTTAGTCGCAGCGGTGAGGGTGTTCTGCATGGAACGGCAAGAAGTAAGAAGACCCTCATCCAACCTTCTCCCACGAGCGGGGTAAGGCTAAGAATACAGCGGGAGAGGAAGTTTGAATGCGATCGTCATAGTTCCCGATAACTCTATCAGTTATCAGCTTTTTGTGATGCTAACGCGGGAAGCCGAGGATTCCGGATTCTCCCATGTCTTCATCCCCGAGGGCACCAATGATTCGCTGATGTGCGCCTATGCGGTGGCCCGCGCGACCAGCCGGATCAACATCGTCACCTACACTTCGAACATCTATTTCCGCGAGCCGTCGCTGCTCGCCGCTTCGGCTGAAATGGTTCAGGATGCGAGCTGTGGACGCTTTGCGCTCGGTCTCGGCGTAGGCCATCGCCAGTCGCAGGCAGGCCTGGGCATCGTCATGGACAAGCCCCGCGACAAGCTGCGCGAATATACTCTCCGCCTTCAGGGCCATTTCGCCGGCAAGACCCACCCTGATTTCCCGGTGAGCTTCCGCACCCCCGAACCCGCCATCCCGATCTATTATGCGTCCACCACGCTCGAAACCTGCCGGCTGGCGGGCGAACTGGCCGACGGGCTTGAACTCTACATGTCGCCCGCGAAACGCTCGATGGACTGCGCTCGCGCCGCCGACGAGATTGCCGCCGCACAGGGCCGTCCGGCCGGCGCGATCAATGTCATGGTTGGTCTGCCGATCTTTCTCGACGACGACATCGAAACTGCGCGCGAGCTGGGCCGCGCCAATCTGATGTACCATCTCGCCCTACCCAACTATATCCGGCAGCTTGGCAAGGCGGGTTTCGAAAGCGAAGCCGCAGCTCTTACTGCGGCCGCCGAACAGCAGGATTATGCCGCGCTCAGGGCAGCAATCACCGACGACATTCTCGACGCCTGCGCGCTGGTGGGCCCAGCGTCACGCTGTTCTGGCCAGCTCGACACATATCGAGCGGACACTGGCGGCCGGGTGCTGCCGATCATCTTCCCCTTCCCGTTCAGCGGCGATTATCCCGGTCAGATAAGAACTGTGCTCAGGGAGTTTCGCCGCTGATCAGAGCCCATTCTTCTCCAGGAAGGAGAAGATCGCCGAGTTGAACGCATCGTTGCGGTCGCCCGCCACCATGTGGCCCGCACCGGAAATATCGGCAAAATCGGCGTGCGGCATCAGCTCGCGCATATGGGCAACCGTCTCGTTGCTGACGATATCGCTTTCTGAGCCCTTCACCAGCATCGTCGGCACCCTGATGTTGACCGCCGCCTCGTCGACCCGGGTCCAGCGGCCGGACATGTCATTCTCGGGCCGGTTGAGCATCGCCGGATCCCAGTGCCAGAAGAAGCGACCATTGCGTTCGCGCAGATTCTTCATCAGTCCGTCGAGCCGCTTCGGCCTTGGCCGGTGCGGATTATAGGCAGAGATCGCATCGGCGACCTGCTCAAGGCTTTCGAAGCCGTCGAGATTGCCGGTCATGAATTCATGGATGCGGCGCACCCCTTCCGGTTCGACCCTCGGCGTGATGTCGACGAGCACCAACCCCTTCGCAACCGGTGCCGCTGTTTCGCCGATGACAAGCATGCCGGTCATCCCGCCGAGCGACGCGCCGACCATCACCGGCGCTGCCGGCAGTGTATCGATCACCTTGAGAACATCGTCGCGATAGTTGCTCAGATCATAGGCTCCGCCCGGCGCCCAGTCGCTGTCTCCATGGCCGCGAAGATCGATCGAGATCGCATGATAGCCTCTCCGGCCGAGTTCCATCGTCGCCGCCGACCAGCTGTGCCTTGTCTGGCCCCCACCATGCATCAGCAGTACCGGCTGGGCCGACGGATCGCCGACCACATCGCCGACGATCCTGACGCCGACACCTTCGAAAACGCGCCGCTCGGGCTTCACCGTCACCGCTCCCACCTGCATCACCCTCGCAACCAGTCTCGCCCCCTCTTCGCGATGGGAACACGTGATAACAAGAAGAAAAGGGCTGCGATTGTTGGAACGGCCTTATTCGTCATTCCAGCGAAAGCTGGAATCTCGTGCGTCTCTTGTTCGAACCGCATCTCCCACCGACTGAGATTCCAGCCTTCGCTGGAATGACGGAGGAGGAAAGGGTTAATCCCCGCCCAGCGCCGCGTCGCTGACCCGCGCCATCGGTGCCTCACCCGCCCGGTAACGCAAGAGCGCTTCATCCCCCACGAACGGATTCATCCGCCGCTCATGCCCGAAAGTTGAGGTCTCACCATGGCCGGGCAGGAAGCGGATATCGTCGCCAAGCGGGAACAGCCGGTCACGGATCGAATTGACGAGGTCGGCGAGATTGCCGTCGGCATGTTCCCATGCTCCGATTGAGTGCAGGAACAGCGTGTCGCCGACGCAAGCGAAACGACTGGCCAGGTCGACATAGGAGACATGACCACGGGTGTGGCCAGGGCAATGCACGACGTCGAGGAACTGCTCGCCCACCGCGATCCGGTCGCCATGTTCCAGCCACCGATCGGGCGTGTAGCTCTGCACCTTCAGGTTGAACATCCGCCCCTGGCGATCGAGGTTGCGCACCAGATTTTCGTCGCCGCGATGCGGCCCTTCGATCCGAGCGCCCGTTTCCGCCGCAAGCTGCGCCGCACCCCCGGCATGGTCGAGATGGCCGTGGGTAACGAGGACGACCTCGAGCGTCAGCTCCTCCCATTCGAGAAAATCCTGGATGCGGTAGAGATCGCCCCCCGGATCGACGACAGCGGCACGCCGCGTCGCCTCGCACCAATGAATCGAGCAATTCTGCTCAAAGCGGGTAACCGGAACCCAATCGACCTGCACCGATTCAGACTTTCTGCTCGCGGGGTGGTCCCAGCGCCAGGATCAGCAGGGATCCGGTCAGCGCAGCGACAGCCAGGACGATGAAAATCGGTTCGTATGAACCGATCCGGTCGAACACATTGCCCGCCAGGATCGGGCCGATACCATAGCCGATCGCGTAGAGGCCGAGCAGGAAACCATAGACCTTGCCGAACATGTGTTGTCCGAAATAGCGGCTCACCAGATAGGCCATCAGGTCGGATTCCGCGGCGCCCGCCAGCCCGAGAAAGAAGCCAGACAGATACGCGCCGAACAGCCAGTCCCCGCCCAGCAGGAGAATGAGATAGCTGACGCCAGGCAGGATCAGTGCGATCGCAGCCACCCGGTTCGACGTGAAACGATCGAGCACGAGTCCGGTGCCGAGGCGTCCGATCAGTGAAGCCGGCCCCAGTACCACTGCCACACCTGCCGCCTGCATTGCCGTCATTCCACGGTCTATCAGCACCACCTGAAAATGGACGAACAGCCCGGCAATGACGAGCGCCGCAAGCGCGAATGCGGTGGCGATCTGCCAGAATTGCGGTTGCTTCAGGACATCGCCGAGCGCCCCCGACGGCGTGGCAACGAACCGGGATTCGACATCGGATGCACTGGCCGGTTGACCGCGATCTCCGTCGTTTACCCCGTAAATGAAGCGCCAGGCAATCGGCCAGGCGATCAGCAACACGAAGGCCGCGAGCAGATAATAGACCCAGCGCCAGCCCAGCTCCGCGACGGTGAACACCGTGAAGGCCGGGAGAGCGCCATAGGTCAGTGCATGGGCCGACAGCAGCACGGCCAGCGCCATGCCGCGGTGCCGGTCGAACCGGCCGATCACGACATTGGCCCAGATCACATTGCCGGCCCACGCCTGGCAGAAGGCGTGGATCGCCCAGCAGGCATACCAGGTCCACAGTGACGGCCCCGCCATGCTGATCGCGATCGGGCCGAGCGCCATCACCGGCAAGCCAAACAGCGCCACCCGGCGCGGCCCGATACGATCGACGAGATGGCCGACAATGGGAGCCAGAAAAAGCGTGCCCACCGCCGTAATCAAGAAAGCAGAGGTGATCGCGGCGCGCGACCAGCCGAACTCAGCGCTCAGCGGCTTGACCAGCGCCCCGAGCACGGTGAGCGGCATCGTCGAGCAGATATAACAGAGCATCGCCGCGCCGAGGACCTTCCAGCCCGCGCGCCATTCGCCCGGGCACGAGGCTGTGTCGCCGCGCGACCCGTCGAACGCATGTTTCATGTCAGGCGATCTGCGTCAGGAAATCGATCGCGGCGGCATGCACCTGCTCGGCCGCCGCGCAGGTGATCTTGTCATCGCCGCCCTGCAGCTCGCTCAGCCGTTGTATCTGCGGGTGGAGATGCGCGGTCGTGCGTCCGCACGCACAGGGAGACCAGTCGACGCTGATCTGATCGCCGGTCGCGAACCCGCCCCAATAGCCCTGCGGCGCCATGTCGAAAAACGCCGCGCGCCCGGTCTGCACGCCCTCACGAGGACGCGGCACGCCGGTATCCGGATCGAGCACATAGGTGACCACCCAAGGCTGGATATGATAATGACCCTCCGAGCATTTGCCCGACATGAACATCAGCTCGCTCATCGCATAATATTGGGCGATGCGGCGGGCGCCGGTGAATTCGAGGACGATATCTTCCCAATTGTCGGGCAGGACGAGCCCCTTGGCGCCGCCGCCGGTCTGGACGACGCATTCGGAGCCATAAATGTCGCGCAGGCCCCGGGCGAGGCCACGCTGGGCGAAGTCGACCAGCACGCTCGTCATCCCGCCGAGATAGACCTTGCGGCCCCGAAGACCGATAAGCGTCTCGAACATCCGGTCGATCGCCTGCGCTGCGTTGCGCTGGGTCTCCTCGAACTCGGCTTGCCGCGCCTTTAGATGCTCGGGGATTTCGAGGCTGCCGATCTCGCCCCGCGCATCGGCCTGACGGACCCGCGCCGCCATGAACATGACGTCGGTACTCGGCCGACCGGGATAGAGCGTATGCATCCGCTCCTCCGATCCCGCGAAATGGTCGAACAGCCACTCGACCGAGCGCCCTGCCTCGCCATAGCCATGGCGATAACCGGTGAAGACTGCCTCATAGGGATCATTGCCGGCCGCGCCGGCCCCCGCGTCGAGGCCGAAGAATTCGCGCGTCGTCATCGCGAATATTGAGCCTTTGAGCTTGCCGTCAGACTTGGAACGCGGGGTGAAACTGATCAGCCCGCCAGTGCCCGAGCTGTGGACCAGCGCCAGCTCGGAATCGCGTTCAAGCGCGTCGAGCCAGTCATCGATCCCGCGGCAATCGTCGGTTCGCACCCCGCCCAGGTCGCAGGTCGTCAACCGGCTCAGCCACCGCGTCAGCTGATCGAACCGGTTCCGTTCAAGCAGCGAGACCGGATAGCTTTTGTAGACGGTGTGCGGGAACAGCAGGCGAGCGCCATCGTCGAGGCTGTCGATCCGCGCGATTCCCATCTCGTCGGCGGTCGAGCGCAGCACAGGCAGTTGCTCGCGCATCGTCGCGAAGCGGTGGCGAAGCCCTTCGAGCTGGAGCGCATCGGCCTCGGCCCGCGGCACCGCATGCGCCGCCGCATCGGAGCCCCTGAAGTAGCCCACAGGGTCGTTCGCCATGTCGATCGCGTCGGCTGCTACGCCCATCGCCCGCCCCTCCTCACGCCCCTTTTACGGGCACTCGTAAGTCGAACGTTAGAATGATACCAGTGTGGGTACAATATGGGGAACGAGGCTCCGTTCCTTTACCCCTCGCTGACCCACTCCCGCCGCAGCGCCGGGCCCGCCAGCGCCATCAACAGCGCGGCCACCGCGTAAAGAATCAGCGAGTACAGGATCGAGTAGCGCAGCGCTTCCGCCCCATAGATCGGCGTCAGCGCGGTGGACAGCGCACCCAGTGCAAAGATCCCGCCACCGAGACCGATCAGGTTATTGATCAGCAGGAACAGCGCCGAAGCCATGGCGCGGGCCTCGGGACGGACCAGGTGCTGGACCGCCGACAGCACCGGCCCCAGCCAGACATAAGCCAGCGCCTGCGGGATCAGGAAGAGCAGGAACGCGGCCGTCGCACTGCTGCTCAGCACACCCGCCGCGAACAGTGGCGCGCCGAGGATGAAGGCGACGCCGGGCAGAAAGCCATAATATGCGCGGTCGCCCCGTCCCATCCGGTCGCCGAGCAGACCGCCGCCGATCACCCCGGCCGTCCCGCCGATCAGCAGCACCGCGCCGAAGAACCAGCTGGTCTGCAGCAGATCAAGCCCGAAGCTGCGCTGGAGCAGGCTCGGCAACCAAAAGGCGATGCCATAACCGAGCATCGAGCTGAACGCGGCGCCGAACGCCAGCAGCCAGAAGCTGCGCTTGTCGGCAAGCGTCCGAGCGGTTTCCGCCAATTTGGCAGATTGGTGTGCGCCCGCGTCGGTCGCCGCTACGGGCCTGGGCTGGTCGCGCACCAGCCATTTGAACAGCGGCGCGATCAGGATGCCCGCACAGCCGACGCTCAGAAAGGCAAGCCGCCAGTCGACTGTCGCCGCAATATAGCCGCCTGCCAGAACGCCGGCCGCCGATCCGAGCGGGATGCCCAACGAGTATACCGACAGCGCGAAGGCGCGACGTTCGCTCGGGAAATAGTCGCCGATCAGCGCATAGGATGGAGCCACCCCGCCTGCTTCGCCGATGCCCACGCCAAGCCGCGCGAGGAAAATCTGCGTAAAGGACTGCGCGACCCCACACAGCGCGGTGAACACGCTCCAAAGTGTCAGCGATATGGCGATCACCCAGCTTCGGCTGGTGCGGTCGGCAAGCCAGGCGAGCGGTACAGCCAGCGTCGAATAGAGCAGCGCGAAGGCAAGTCCGCCGAGCAGACCCAATTGTGCGTCGTTGAGGCCCAGATCGGCCTGGATCGGCCGCGCGAGGATCGCGAGAATCTGCCTGTCGATGAAATTGAAAATGTAGACGAGCAGCAGCATCGCCAGCACGATACGCGGCCGCGATCCTGATCGCGCGGCGACGTCAGCCATGAACTTCAAGGAGCCCAGTGATGGCGGCCACCGCCCCAGATTCGTCGAGCATCGGCGCATGCCCGCGCTGCGCTATGTCGATCCGCGTGAAGGCGCCGCGATGCCGCCGGCCCATCTCGCTCGCCGTGCCCTCTGACAACAGGTCGCTCTGCGCGCCTCGGATCAGCAGCGTCGGAATATCGGTCAGCATGTCCCAGAGCGGCCACAGATCGGGCGGCACCGTCGCCGGCTGCGCGCCTTGCAGGCTGCCTGCAATTGCCGGGTCATAGGTGAACCCTATGCCACCTTCGGGTAGCTCGGCACAGGTGCGGCGTGCGAACGCAATCCAGTCCGTCGGGCCGAAGTCCGGAAATGCCTGTCCGTTGATCACGGCACAGCGCCTCGCCGCCTCGTCCCAGTCCTGCATCACCCCGCCGCCGCCGACATAGCCGCGCAGCCTCTCCAGGCCTTCGGGCATGATCTCCGGGCCGACGTCGTTGAAGACGAGCGCCGATACGCGATCCGGACGAACAGCGGCCATGATCATCGCCATAAGCCCGCCCATCGACGTACCGATCAGCGCCACCCGCCCGATCCCGAGTCCGTCAAGCAACGCCCACATGTCGGCCGCGTAGATATCGGGCCGGTAATTGGCAGGATCAGGGTCATGTTCCGACCGGCCCCGCCCGCGCTGGTCGGGAACGATCAGCCGGTACCGGCCGGCGAGTTGCGCCGCCAGCGGTTCGAAATCCGCGCTGTTACGGGTCAGTCCGTGCATCATCAGCAGCGGCGCACCTTCGCCCGGATAATCCCGGGCGAAGAGGGTCAGCCGTCTGTCGGCGCTGCGAAAGCTATGGCCGCGATAGGGCATTGTCATCGCTGGTCATCCCACCTTTTCGGTGATCGACGATATCGCTCAGAAATTGAGCGCGGCCGTGACAAACACCTGGCGCGGATTGCCGTAGAAGGCGGTTAGCGTCCCCTGCGTGCCGAGGTTGCCGACCGGAAGCCCGTTCGCACCCGGAATGATCGCGCCGGTCGTCGGGTTGACGTTGACGAAGGTGTAGCCCGACGTCTTGTACTTCTTGTTGGTCAGGTTCTTGCCGTGCAGGCCGAGGCTCCAGCGATTGCTCTCCGCGGTATAGACCAGGTTGGCATCCCACAGCGCGAAGCCCTTCTGGTCGATATAGGGGTTCGGAATCTCGAACTGATTGGTCTTGCTGCGGTAGGAAAGCGTGGTGCTGAAATTGATCGACCCCGATCCGACCGGCGCCCGATAATCGAGCGTGCCGCTTGCCGTCCATTTCGGCGTGTTCTGGACCTTGCGGAACTGGTGCACATCGGTCGGCACGCCACCGATATTGGTGATGTATTTCTTGTACTTGGCGTCGATGTAACCGAGCGATCCGGCAAAGCTCAATCGGTCGCCGCCGACCGCGAGATCGCGGCCGAGCCGTAAATTGCTCTCGAACTCGAGCCCCTTGAACTGGGCCTTGCCCGCGTTCGATACGACCCCGCAGAAGGTCTGGATGCCACCCACCCGGCACGCCACCGAGCCCGGGATCTGGACGTCGGTATAGTCGGCGTAGAAGCCGGCGACCGCGACATAGAGCGCGCCGTCGAACAGGTTGCCCTTGTAGCCGAGCTCATAGCTTTCGACCTTTTCCGGGCGGAAGCTCAGGAACGAGGCGATCTCTTCATTCTGCAATGTGCCATTGCCGTTGAGATCGGGTGCGTTGACGCCGACGCCGCGCGGATCGAAGCCGCCGCCCTTGAAGCCCTGCGAATAGCTCGCGTAGAAATTATGATCTTGCGACGGCTTGAAGCTCACCGAAGCGCGCGGGGTGAACTTCTTGAACGTGCGGCTGCCGCTGAAATTGGTGCTCGGAGCGCCCAGTGCGGTGCCCGCTCCGCCGAAGAAGGGCGAACCGCCGCCCAGGTAATTCTGCCGCAGGATGTTCGCGGTGCGCTTGTCCCAGGTGTAGCGGCCGCCCAGCGATACGCTGAACTGATCGGTGAGATCATAGGTGAAATCGCCGAACGCGGCATAGGTGTCGGTATCGACATTGGCGCGGGTGAAGGCAGCAAAACCGGGAAGTGTCGTGAACAGGCGCACGTCGAACAAGGTATCGGCGGTCGCGTCGAGATAATAAAAGCCGACCATGCCATGGAGCCGCTCGCTGTCGTACAGCAGCTGGAATTCCTGGCTGACCTGTTCGTTGAAATAGGCGCCGGGCACGTCGAGATCGACCGCGGGAAGCGCGTCGAAATCGATCGGGGTCCGGCTCTTGTCCTTCCGCCACGCGCTGATCGAACGCAGTTTCAGGTTTTCGGACAGGTCGGCGGTGATGTTCATCGCCAGGCCATAGGCCTCGACTTCCTGCTTGGGATCGTTGAGGCCGCCGCGAGTATCGTAAACGTCGCTCAGCACCGGGTCGCCCGCGCGTGACGGGATCAACCGGTGGCCGCCGCGCGGATCGCTCTTGTCCTTCGAATAGTCGCCTGAAATCCGGATCAGGACAGGGGCACCATAGCCGCCGAACTCGAGCGTCGCCCGGCCAGCCCAGATATCCTTGTTGTAATTGTCATTGCCTGTGGTGAGGTTCTTGCCGAAGCCGTCGCGAGACAGCCGCGCGACCGAACCGCCGACCCGGAACATCTCGCCCAGCGGCGCCGACGCGGTGATGACGCCGTCGGCCTGATTGTAGCTGCCATAGGTGCCGCGCGCCCGAAGCGAGAATTCCTGCGGCAGCGAGCGGGTGACATATTTGATCGCGCCGCCAATTGTGTTGCGGCCATACAGCGTACCCTGAGGCCCGCGAAGCACTTCGATGCGCTCAACGTCGTAGATGTCGAGCACGGCGGCCTGCGGACGGTTGAGATAGACGTCGTCGAGGTAGAGGCCGACGCCCTGCTCGAAACCGGAAACCGGATCCTGCTGGCCAACGCCGCGGATGAAGGCGGTCAGCGTCGAGTTGCTGCCGCGCGAAACCTCGATCGTGGTGTTGGGGGTGAGCTGACCCAGGTCTGTGATGTCGAGCGCTCCACCCTTGGCGAGTTGCGCGCCGGTGAATGCCGACACCGCGATCGGCACGTTGACGAGGCTTTCCTCACGGCGCCGGGCTGTCACGATGATATCCGCTCCGTCGCCGGCGTCCTCTGCGACGGGCGCGGACGCCTGGGCCAGGACGGGCGCGCCGAGCGGCACACCGGCGGCAAGTGCTAGGCTGAGAGCAAGCTGGCTGGCACCAATTTTGACGGGACGGGAAATGGTCATCGACTCTCTCTCCTGAGTTTCTCGGAAGCTTCGGTTGACGCGATTCGTAATGAAATATGAATCACTTTTCAATTTAGAGAGATTGATTGCGCAGAAATGTCGGTTTAGCGTGGCTCTATGGACACACCCGCCGCCCCCGCACCGCAGTTCGCCACCAAGGAACCGCGTACCGCGCGCGGCAGGGAAACGCTCCGCCGACTGATCGATGCCGCCGGGATCGAGTTCGGGGAAAAGGGATTTCATGAAGCGTCGATCAGTGGGATCACGCAACGCGCAGGCACCGCGCTCGGCAGCTTCTACACCTATTTCAATTCGAAGGATGAGATCTTCCGCGCGCTGGTCGCCGATCTGAGCGACAAGGTGAAGGAGCGCGCCGCCCGGCAACTCGCCCCTGCCCGCGATGCGCTCGACGCCGAACGCACCGCTCTTGCGGGGTTTCTCGAATTCGCCCGCGAACACAAAGAGATTTACCGCATCATCGACGAAGCCGAGTTCGTCGATCCGCAAAGCTACCGGACCCATTATGAACGCACCGCTCAACGCATTCTGCAGCGCCTGAAGAGTGGCGCCGACCGGGGCGAGATTCGCAGCGATGTCGAAGAAACCCATGCCTGGGCGATCATGGGCATGAACGTCTTCCTCGGGATGCGCTACAGCATCTGGTCCGACGGGCGCTCGGCAGAGGACATCGCCGAAATCGCCAATTCGATCCTCCGCAAAGGCATCGGTCCCGACGCCGCCTGACCTCGCACCCAACGGCAGACCGCTGAACGAAAAACGTTGTCGATAAACAATATGTATCATATCGTTTATCGATAATATTTGATCGATTCGGAGACTCCGCGATGCGTCCTTCCACCACTCTTCCCGTAACATGGACTGCGTTGCGGATTCTCATCTTGCTGAACTGGCTGTCGGGGGCGGCGATCTTTGCGCTGTTGGTCGCTACGGTCGTCGCCGAGAACTGGACCTTCCGCGCGCTCGGCATCACCCCCGGCTCAGCGCTTCGGCCGCTGATGAACGGCATGCGGCTGATCGCGGTGCTCGGCCTTCTCTCCGTCCCGATCAATCATGCCGTCCTCAGCCGGCTGCTGCCGATCATCGAAACCGTCCGCAAACGGGACCCGTTCGTCGCCGCGAACGCTTATCCGCTCAATATGATCGCATGGGCCCTGCTGGCGCTTCAGTTGATAAGCTTGGCGATCGGGATCGTCGCGGGTGCCATCTCGACGCCCGAACATTCCCTCCGTCTCGATGCCGGCTTCTCTATCCCCGGCTGGCTCTGCGTTTTCTTCACCTTCATTCTCGCGCGTGTTTTCGCGGAAGGGACGCTGATGCGGGAGGAACTGGACGGAACGATCTGATGGCGATCGTCATCCGGCTCGACGATCTGCTCCACTCCAGGCGCATGACGCTGACTGAGCTCGCTGAGCAGATCGATATCACGCTGGCCAACCTGTCCATCCTCAAGACGGGCAAGGCGCGTGCCATCCGCTTCTCGACACTCGCGGCGATCTGCGCAGCGCTCGATTGCCAGCCCGGCGACCTTCTGGAATTCGATCCGGGCGCGGAGGCGGAGGAAGATCCGGCGCCCTGAGCCCCGTTAAACCTTCGCGGCTGGAGGTTCAGGCGACCTCGCTGACCAGTTCCTTGAGCTTCTCGAAGGTCTCGCGATCGAGCGGATACTGGTCCCAATAGGCGAACCGGCCGGTCGACACCCGCTGCAGTGTCCGGATGCCGCCGGTCACAGGCTTGCGTGCATGTTGCACGGCGAGGTTATCCCAGATCACGAGATCGCCCGTCCGCCATTCATGATCATAGATATTCTCGGGCGCGTAGAGCAGCGCAAACAACTCCTCGAGCAAAGCCTCGCTGTCCGCCTCGGACAGACCGATGATCGCCGCGCTGTGTGTCTCGCCCGGAAAGATATAGCGGCGCCCGGTTGCTGCCTGGCGGCCGACGACCGCCTGGACGGCGCAATTGTCGGTCGGCTTCGCATCGGTCAGCCGGTTGCGCCCATCGATCGTGCGGGTCCGCATCTGGATCGAGTTCAGCCCGTCGATCCGTTCGCGTAACGCCGGTGATGCCTGTTCATAAGCGCGCATGCCGCTCGCAAATCGCGTCGGGCTGACGCCCTCGCTGACCTCTACCCCATAGAGCGCCCCGGCTGCGTAGGGCACTGGCACATAGGGGATGTCGCTGTGGAAAGTGAGCTCAGCGCCGGCGAGAATCCCCTTCTCGGGATTGTTCGAGATGACATAGGTCTCGCCTTCGCTGCGCAGAACCGGACCGAACAGGCTACAGAATTCGAGTTGGTCGTCGAGCGTCAGCTCCAGCCCCCGCACCACCAGCAGCCCGTCCCGCTCATAGAGCCGGCGCAGTTCCGCCTGTTCCTCCGCGCTCAGACCTTTCGCGTCATCGATCCGTACTTCGACGCCGAACGGGGCGAGCTGATGGTGCGTGAATCCCGAACCCATGACGATCCTCTCAGACAAATTGCGCGCGCGTCCGAACCCGTCGGCACGGTCGAAAACGAGGCTAGGTGGAAGCGGGCACCGAGGTCAAGGCGACCTGGCGACCTTCGGCCGCGCTGCAGACTTCGCCGCCGCCGGCATTGGCCGCCCCGTCCAGAACGCCAGCATATTCTTGCCAATATGAACCTGGGGCTCGGAAGGCAGCAGCGCACCGCTCACTTCCCACCCCGCCACCTGGCTCTTTGCATGGTCGAACGCCTCGCGCAGCGATGCCCCCTGCGCCAGTGGGCCGTGCAGGAAAGCCTCGCCGAAAAAGGTCAGTTCGCGCTTGTCGTCGCAGCCGAACGAAGTCCGGTCCTTGCGTGCGGCGGTGATCACGATGCTGTCGGGGGTTGCCAGCGCGGGTATCCATGTGCCCGAATAGCAGGCTGAAATCACGATGATGCTGCGCCTGATCCCTGCGCTCAACAGCGCGTCCGCAAGCAGTGCCGACGAGATCGAGGCAAGATATTTCTTGTTCGGCAGGTCGGTCTGCAAAGTCGCGTCGGCCGATCCATGCGCCGCCAGGTAGATCAGCACGACATCGTTCGCCGGATCGAGACGGTCAACCATGCCCCGCGCCGCCGCGATCATGTTGCGCGGCGTTGCCAACGGGCTCTCGAGAATGTCTGCGCGCCCGTTTGAAAGGAGCAGGCCGCCGCGATAATCAGCGCCGAACCGTGCCGCCGCGACATCGAGCGCGAGATGCGCTTCGCGAGAAAAAAGCTGCTGCGATCCCCCGGCCGCGATCGCCAGGGCGTAGATGTTCGGTCGACCCGGCACCCGCGGCTTCAGCGCCTCCACCGCCTTCCCGACCAGCCCCGCCTGCGCGTCCCACAACCGACCGGCCCCGGCATCGCTCAGCGCCGCGACAGACGCATCCCCGCTGCCCGACGACGGCTGCGCGTCGGTGGCGGCGGGGCGCAGGCAGGCCAGCGCCACCACAGCAAGAAACAGCCCTCTGCTTCGAACCCCCGCCATCGCGATTCCCCGCCGATGAGGTATCGATCATAAGCCGCCCCGGGCCGATCGCACAACCGGCCGCGCGCATCGCGCCGGTTCCTCTGGACAGGCCCTGCTCCGCTACGCCATCTTCGCGAAAAATGCGTCAAAGGAGCCTGAACTATGGACGACCAGAGCAAGAAGACCGCGCTACGGATGATCCCCTACGGCATTTATGTGCTGACTGCGGGCGGCAAGGACGGCGCCGTCGCCGCCGCCACCGTCAACTGGGTGACCCAAACCAGCTTTTCCCCGCCGCTCGTCGCGCTCGGCGTCAAGAGCGATTCAGGCGTCTACGCGATCGCGCGCGAAACCGGGCAGATGGTCCTCAACATCCTCGGACAGGGCCAGCAGGGCCCAGCCTTCACCTTCTTCAAGCCCGCACAGTTCGAGGACGGCAAGCTGTCCGGCGAAGCGGTGGAATGGGCCACCAACGGCGCCCCGATCCTAACCAGCGCCCCCGCAACCCTCGAACTGAAGCTGGTCCAGGTCGTCGAACAGGGCGATCACCACATCTTCGTCGCCGAAGTCACCGACGCCCGCCTCAACCGCGCGATCGAAGGCCGCCCCGACGAAGCCGTGCTGCACATGAAAGATCTCGGCGAGAAGGTCTTCTACGGCGGGTAAGAACCGGCGTTCTCACCCACCAGACATTACCTGCCCCTACTCTTGCCCGCCGGCAAGAATCGTCAGTGGTTCATCGACTTGACGATCTCTTCCACCATCTTCTTGGCGTCGCCGAGGAGCATCATCGTGTTATCCATGTAGAAGACGTCATTGTCGACGCCGGCATAGCCGACCCCGCCCATCGAACGCTTCAGGAACAGCACGGTCTTGGCCTTCTCGACATCGAGGATCGGCATGCCGTAGATCGGCGAGCTCTTGTCGGTCTTGGCGGCCGGATTGGTGACGTCGTTGGCGCCGATCACGAAGGCGATGTCGGTCTGCGCGAACTCGCTGTTGATGTCCTCGAGCTCGAACACCTCGTCATAGGGCACATGCGCCTCGGCGAGCAGCACGTTCATATGGCCGGGCATGCGGCCGGCGACCGGGTGGATCGCATATTTGACGCGGACACCTTCGGCCTTGAGCAGATCGGCCATCTCGCGCAACGCGTGCTGCGCCTGGCTTACCGCCATGCCGTAGCCGGGGACGATGATCACCTGCTCGGCTTGCCCCATCAGGAAGGCCGCATCCTCGGCCGATCCGCGTTTCCACGGCCGGTCGGTCTTGCCGCCCACCGCGGTCGCGCCCTCCGCAGCGCCGAATCCTCCGGCGATCACGCTGATGAAGCTGCGGTTCATCGCCTTGCACATGATGTAGCTCAGGATCGCCCCCGAACTGCCCACCAAAGCGCCGGTGATGATCATCGCCGTGTTGTGCAGGGTGAAGCCCATCGCCGCGGCGGCCCAGCCCGAATAGCTGTTGAGCATCGATACGACGACCGGCATGTCCGCGCCACCGATCGGGATGATCAGCAGGAAACCGATCAGGAAGCTCAGCGCGGTGATCGTGAAAAACACCCATTGTGCGTCGTCAGTGACGAAATAGCCGATCAGCCCGAGGATCGCTGCGATCGTACCGAGGTTGATGACATGGCGCCCCGGCAGCATGATCGGCGCGCCCGACATATTGCCGTTGAGC
Source organism: Sphingomonadaceae bacterium (assembly GCA_947476735.1). Classification (GTDB taxonomy): domain Bacteria; phylum Pseudomonadota; class Alphaproteobacteria; order Sphingomonadales; family Sphingomonadaceae; genus Rhizorhabdus. The sequence continues at coordinate 4,002 of CANJRZ010000039.1, read as the reverse complement.
TTGAGGAAGGCGATAACCGAGCCCGAGAAGGTGATCGCGCCGATCGCCACGCCGAGCCCCATTTCTACCCGGCTGACCGGATTGATGTGGCCGGTTGCCGTATCGAAGATGCCGAAGGCGTCGGGGTTGAGGAAGGCCGCCGCCGCCACCAGCACCGCAGCGAGTCCGACCAGCGAGTGAAAGGCGGCGACGAGCTGCGGCATATCGGTCATCGCGATTCGCCGCGCGGTGACGAAACCGATCACCCCGCCGATCGCGATTGCGATACCGATTTCGACGAGTCCCGTTCCGTGCAGCGCGAGCGTGGTCGCCACTGCGATCAGCATGCCCAGCATGCCGAAACGGTTGCCACTACGCGAGCTCGTCGGACTCGACAGGCCGCGCAGCGCGAGGATGAAGAGGACCCCGGAGATCAGGTAAGCCAGCGAGGCCCAAGCGGGTGTTTCATGCATCGTGGTAGACCCGCCTCACCCTTTTTTCTCTTTCTTCTTGTACATCGCAAGCATCCGTTCGGTGACCGCGAAGCCTCCGAAAATGTTGACGCTGGCGAAGACCACCGCGGTCAGCCCGAGATATTTGGCAATGTCGCTACCGGCCGCCGCACTGGCGATCAGCGCACCGACGATGATCACCGACGAGATCGCGTTGGTCACCGCCATCAGCGGCGTGTGCAGCGCCGGCGTCACCGACCAGACGACATAATAGCCGACGAAACAGGCCATCACGAAGATCGACAGGATCGAGATGAAATCCATGTATCTATCCTTGCCTTGCGATCACGCCAGCAGCCGCTCGTTGACGACCTTGCCGCCCTGGGTCAGCCGGATCGCGTTGCCGATTTCCTCGTCGAGGATCGGCTTGCCTGCTTCCTTGTCCCAGAAGGCGCTGAGGAAATTGTAGAGGTTGCGCGAAAAGAGCGCCGATGCGTCGGCCGCCAGCGTGCTCGCCATATTCTTCGCGCCGATGATCCGGACGCCGTGTCGCACCACCGTCTGACCCGAGATCGCGCCCTCGACATTGCCACCGCTCTCGGCCGCCAGATCGACGATCACCGAGCCACGCCGCATCGTCGCAACCTGCGCATCGCTGATCAGCCGCGGCGCGGGTCGCCCCGGGATCAGGGCGGTAGTGATGACGATGTCCTGCTTCGCGATATGGCTCGAGACCAGTTCGGCCTGCGCCTTCTGATATTCCTCGGACATCTCGGTGGCATAGCCGCCGCTGCCTTCGCCCTCGATACCGGCCACCGCCTCGACGAAGATCGGCTTGGCGCCGAGCGACTGGATCTGCTCTTTCGTCGCCGAACGAACGTCGGTCGCCGAAACCTGCGCACCGAGCCGCCGCGCCGTCGCTATCGCCTGGAGGCCCGCGACGCCTACACCCATCACGAAGCAGCGTGCCGCCGATACAGTGCCCGCCGCGGTCATCATCATCGGAAAAGCGCGGCCATATTCGGCTGCGGCAACCAGCACCGACTTGTACCCCGCCAGGTTCGACTGCGACGACAATATGTCCATCGACTGGGCGCGGGTGATGCGGGGCATGAACTCCATCGCCAGCGCCTCAAACCCGGCCGTGGCATAGGCATCGACGCGGGCGCGCTCCCCGAACGGGTTCATGCCCGCAACAAGCCAGGCCCCGGGCTTTGCGCCGCCTACCGAAGCCGGGTCGGGGCCCTGCACGCCGAACAGGATGTCGGCATCCTTAACCGTCGCCGCGCGGTCGCCAAGCGTCGCGCCCGCCGCTTCATAATCCCCGTCGCCGATCGATGCGCCCTCGCCCGCACCGCGCTCGACCGCCATCTCGGCGCCGAGGGCGACGAACTTCTTCACGGTCTCAGGCGTGGCAGACACGCGGCATTCATCGGCCGCGGCCTCTTTCAACACGGCAATCTTCAACGGATCAGCCCTTGGGCGCGATCAGGAAGATGACCAGGATCCCGGTGAGTGCACTGAGGACCGTGCCCAAGGTCAGCAGATTCTTGACCCCGTCCCAGGTCTTGTAGTGCTGCTTGTAATCCATTGGCGCGCCATGATCGTCGGACATGATTTCCCCTCGGGCAGAATGGCCAGTTTCGGCGCCCTTCTAGACGCTGCATTTGCACGCCTCAAGGGCAAATGGTCGCCGGCTGAACGGAGCCGAATTCGCGGATTTTCCGGGTTTAAACTTGCTTAGCATTTGAATGCTAAAGGAATATCCGAAAGGAAGTAGCGCATGCGTCGCGACAGCCCTCGCGGGCTTTTGCTCATTGACAGCGAACCGGCGCAGGCCGGGCTGATCAGCGCGCTCGCGCAGCGCGCCGGATGGCGCGTGCTGAAGGCGCCCGATATCGACAGCGCAGCCGCCCTGATCTGCAGCTGCGAACATCGTCTTGATGTCGCCCTCATCGACATCTGGTCGCCCGGGGACGAGGCCGTCCGCTCGGTCGCCGATCTCAGAAAACGCTTTACCGAACTGCCGATCGTCGTCGTCACGGCTCAGGATTCGGTCGATCTTGCCGTCCGGGCAATCCGTGCCGGCGCGCGCGATGTCGTCATCAAGCCGGTCGCGGCCAGCCGGCTGCTTGCTGCACTCGACAATGCCGGCGCCGCGCCCGGAATGTCGGGCGAGCTGCGCCCGCTCGCGGAAAAATGGGCGGTAGAACTCGACTTCGCCGACCTCGTCGGATCAGCCCCGAACTTCCGTCGCGCCGTCGATACCGCCATGCGCGCCGCCGCCACGACCGCGACGATTCTGATTGAGGGCGAAAGCGGCGTCGGCAAGGACGTGCTGGCCCATGCCATCCACCGCGCTTCGCAACAGGCCAATGGCCCGTTGATCACGGTCAACTGCGGCGCCATTCCCGCCAATCTCGTCGAATCGGAGCTGTTCGGTCATGAACAGGGAGCCTTTGCCGGCGCCTTCGAACGGAGGTTGGGCATGTTCGCGCACGCCGATGGCGGCACGCTCTTTCTTGACGAGATCGGGAATCTGTCGGCCGACACGCAGGCAAAGCTCCTGCGAGTCCTCCAGACCGGCGAGATATGGCCCATCGGGGCCGTCGCCGCGCGCCGCATCTCGGTGCGAATCATCGCCGCGACCAACCGGCGATTGTCGGATGAAGTTGCCCGAGGTCGATTCCGCGAGGATCTCTTCTATCGACTTGCCGTGGTCCCGGTCGCCCTGCCCCCGCTGCGCCAGCGGTCCGCCGACCTGGAGGCGCTGTCGGATCATTTGCTCCGCCGGATCGGTGACCAGCTCGGCGTCCCGCCATTCGGGATCGAAGATGCAGCACTGACCTTGCTGAAATCCTATGAATGGCCAGGCAATATGCGCCAGCTCCACAATGTCCTGTTCCGTGCCGCGATCCACTGCCGCGGCGACCAGTTGACCGCCGCCGACTTTCCACAGATTGCGGAAGCACTGACGCGGCGCGACACCAAGGCGGCCGCCAACGACGATCTGCCGACATTGCCTACCGCCAGCCAGATCCGCAGCGTGCCACTGTTCGGCCCCGACGGCCATGTCCGACCGATGGAGGAGATCGAAGCCGAGCTGATCCGCCTTGCCATCGGCCATTATCGCGGCCGCATGACCGAGGTCGCGCGACGTCTCCAGATCGGCCGCTCGACCCTCTACCGCAAGCTGGGCGAACTGGGGATCGAACAAGCCGGATAATTTCCACCGCTCACAAACTCGTTGCTCCCCCTCGTTTCGCGTGGGACATAACGGCCATGCCGCGCGTTGCCGCCCCATGACAGCCCATATCCATGCCATCGGTACCGCGGTGCCCGAGTTCGACATTCACCGGGTCTTCATCGACTGGGCGGCGGAGAGGCTGACAGGGCGCGATCGGGCTGTGTTCATCCGCATGGCCGGGCGCTCCGGCATCGATCACCGCTTCACCGTCCTCCGCCGCCCGCGTCCGGACTCAACGCCGGTCGATCCCGGCGGATTTTATGGCGGGCGAATGCCGCCGACATCCGAACGGATGATCACCTATGCCCTTGAGGCCCCCGAACT
>CANJRZ010000038.1 GCA_947476735.1 Sphingomonadaceae bacterium | reverse complement strand
TGGGGTTCAAGGATTGAGCTGTCGCCATGGAACAGCATGACTGGACCTATTTTGCCCTGCTCGGCGGCTGTTTCGCTCTGGCGCTGCTCATCCGGATCCGCCGCATCGGCAAAAGCTGGCGGCTGCGGCCGGGGACGCTGTGGATTATACCCGCCATTTTCATCCTGCTCGCAGCGGTGATCTTCCGGAAGTATCCGCCGTCTGGGATTGGCTGGCTGTGGGTGGCAATGGGTCTGGCCGCCGGTGGCGTGATCGGATGGTGGCGAGCGCTGCTTGTCGATATCAGTGTCGACCGGATGACAGGGCGACTCCATCAGCGCGTTTCGGCCGGCGCTATGCTGTTCCTTGTCGTCCTGATGTTGGTCCGGTGGCTGTTGCGATGGGCGGTGACGCTGGGCGACGCGCGCTGGCATTTTGGTGCCATGCTTATCAGTGACATATTCATCGCTATCGCAGTTGGAGCGATCTCGGCCTATCGGCTAGTGCTTTATCTACGGGCCCGGCGTCTGTTGAACGCTGGTTGATCAAATTCCAGTGCAGGGGATTTACGCCCTTGCCGTTCTCCTGCCCCTGCAACTAAGAGTGATTCAGGGCAAAATTCGGGGGAATTAGTGGGAAGCGGAGGCGCCTCCGTGCTGGAGCGGTTGCCGCTCGGCCGTGACAGGCCGTGGCTAGCTTATGGCTGCACCCTGCTGATCTGTCTCATTTCCTTTGCTGTGCGCATGCTGTTGGTGTCAGCGTTGCCGGTAGGTTACCCTTATATCGCCTTCTTTCCGACAGTGATGGCGGCGACTTTCATTTTTGGAATTGGACCGGGAATCTTCGCTGGCATGCTGTGCGGCGTCGTCGCCTGGTATTGTTTCCTTCCCCCGGCGTTCGAGCTGAAGTTCTCACACTCGGTCCTGTTTGCGGTAAGCTTCTACGTGCTGGTGGTTGTGGTGAACATCGTGCTCATCAGCAGTCTCCAGCGGATGAATCATCGTTTGATCGCGGAGCGCGAGCGCAACCGGCAACTCGCCGAGCGCGGCGAGTTGCTGTTCCGAGAGCTGCAGCATCGGGTGTCGAATAACCTCCAGGTGGTAAGCGGTCTGCTCGCGCTGCAGATGCGTGACATATCCGATGAGAAAGCACGCCTCGCAATTGATGAATCCGCCCGACGACTCGGTCTGATCGGACGCATCCATCGCCAACTCTACAGTCCGCATGGCGACCAACTCCAGCTGTCGGCCTTCCTCGAGCAGCTGGGAGCCGATCTGATCGATTCAGGTGGCAAGCCGGGGATCGCACTGCATGTCGTTGTCGATGAAGAGGTTGAACTGCCTGCCGAGGCGGCGGTACCGGTGGCGCTAATCGTAGCCGAGGCGGTGACCAACGCGATCGAGCATGGCTTTGCAGGTCGGGAGAGCGGTCAGATTCTGGTTCGTGCTCTTGCTACCGGAGAAACGCTGGAGATCGTCGTGGCCGACAATGGTAATGGCCTGCCGCCGGACTTCACTATTGAGCGTTCCGACAGTCTCGGCCTCAAGTTGGCGCGGATGCTGGCCCTACAGCTTTCCGGCGAGTTCGGACTGAGCAGTGATGTGGGAACGATCGCACGCCTCACGCTGCCGCTCGCTTAGCCTTTCACCTTCTTCGCCTTTCTGGCAGGCGGGTCGGTCTGCACGAGGCTCCTGAGAGGACAGCGCCTGCCCCGGACAATAAGATTCGAGAAGCTGTCGAAATCGCCATTCGTGTTGGTCTCGAAGCCGATCCCGGTCACAGTGTCGAGGTCGGGGCAATAGCCCATCACTTCGGCACGATACCATTTGCGACCGATTCCCTCGAGAAGGATGGCTGAGCGGCCGGCCGACTGCCAGCCCGAGATGCCGCCGCTATTGGCGAAGGGAATGCGTGCCTGAGGCGGCTCCCTGTTCGAGTCAGGCTTGGCAAGGGCTGCGCCCGACAGCAGCGCGCCCGCCAGACCGACGAGGATTGCATGGCTCATGGATATTCTTTTTTCATGACCTGGCTGAACGGAGTCTGAGCAGTTCATGCGCTGGCTCCGCGGCGCAGTCCCATCTGTTCGGCATAATGGCGGCGGCACAGCGCTACGTATCGTTCGTTTCCGCCCACCTCAATCTGCGCACCCTCCTTCACCGCGAAACCGTCATCATTGATGCGCAGGTTCATCGTCGCCTTGCGCCCGCAAGCGCAGATTGCCTTCAACTCGATCAGGTTGTCGGCGATCCCGAGTAAAGCCGCACTGCCCGGAAAGAGCTTGGCCTGAAAGTCAGTCCGCAGGCCATAAGCCAGAACAGGAATGCCGAGTTCATCGCAGACAGCCGCCAGCTGGAAGACCTGCGCTCGGGTGAGCCATTGTGCCTCGTCGACAAGCACGCAATCGACTGTTGCCTCTGCACTCTCGATCGCGATCTCCTCGTAGAGATCGGTTTCCGGGTCAATCGCCGTGGCATGCGATGCCAGGCCGATCCGAGAGGTGATCTTGCCCGGTTCGAATCGATCGTCGAAGGCGGCGGTAAACAGCAGGGTGCGCATGCCGCGTTCGCGATAATTGAAATCGGCCTGGAGCAATGTGGTCGATTTGCCGGCATTCATAGCCGCATAATAGAAATAGAACTTCGCCATCGCCCTATCCTAGCGAATAGCGGGTCGCCGACAAAGTGTCAGACACGGCGGAGCTCTTGCTGTCGCGATATCCGAGTGCACGCATATGGGCACGGACGGCGTTGTCGCCGAATTGCGCCTTGGGCCCTTTGCCGTGGATTACCCAGATGTGGCTGCCCTTCGGCAGGTCCGCGTGCCTCACAAGGGCTTCGTCGAGTTCGGCGGTGTTGCGCACGACTGCGACGCTGAGCTTGGCGGACTCGATCGGAGCGCTGTGCCCGTCGAGCGCCTCTGCCAGTGCATCGTCAGTGACGTTGCCGATCACAAACGCCATGCTTGCATGGCCGATACCGAGCTTGCTCGCGAGGCTAGGCGCAGGGGTGACAATTTTCTTTGCCCACTTCGTAGCAGCCATTGCGCCAAGGCTGAGCGCGATCTCGCTCCCTTGTGCACGGAGTAGCAACTCATCGCCTTCGACGCGCACATCGGCTATCTCGGTGACCGCGATATTGCGGCGAAAGGGGGAGCGCAGAATCAGTTCGCGACTTTCGAGCAACGCCTTCGCCTCGGCCGTTTCGCCGTCGACACGGCAGGCGCAGATCGCTTCCAGTCCCATCGCAATTTCCCCAACCCAATCGGCTGACAGTAATCGGATTTGTCGTCCGGCAAAAAAGCTTCTTGTCGTCGCTCGCCAGGAATTTACTCGTCCTCGCGCCCGACCAGATCGCGCGCGATGTCAGGCTTGCGAAGCAATGCGTCGATATGGCTACCTTCATCGAAGCTCTCGTCGGCGAGGAACTTGAGTTTCGCCGCATATTTGGTGTTCACCCGCCGCGCCACCTCGCTCTGGAGGTACGCTGTGTTCGTCCGCAGCGCCTTGATCACCGCCTCTTCCTCGGCGCCGAGTAGTGGCTTTACAAAGACGGTGGCATGTTTGAGATCCGGCGACATCCGCACTTCTGTTACCGAGACCATATGACTGGCAAGCGTCTCGTCATGGACTTCGCCGCGCATCAATATGTCGGACAATGCGTGACGCACCTGTTCTCCGACGCGGAGCAAGCGGACTGATTTGCCTTCGGGGGTTTCGTTACGGCGCAATGGCCCCGCCTGGTTTCTCCCTCTTCCACATGTGGAAGAGGGTAGGGTGAGGGTCTTCTTCTTTCTTCTTGTTGCGAAGGAGGAGGAAGAAGACCCTCACCTCCCGCTTCGCAGGCCCCTCCTCTCCCGCCATGACGGGAGAGGACAAGGTCACAGCGTGCGTTCGCGCTCCTCAACCTCAAAGGTCTCGACGATGTCACCGGGCTTGATGTCGGTCGTCGATTCGAGCGTGATGCCGCACTCGAGGCCGGCGCGGACCTCGGGCACATCGTCCTTGAAGCGGCGCAGCGACGCGATCGAGCCATTGTAGATTATGACGTCGTCACGCAGGATGCGGGCACGCAACTTCTGGCGGATATAACCTTCGACCACGAGCAGGCCGGCGGCCTTGCCATGCTTGCCCGCCGAGAAGACCTCGCGGATTTCCGCGCGGCCGACGACATGCTCGAGATATTCGGGGCCAAGCTGCCCCGCCATCGCCGCGCGGATTTCGTCGAGGAGATCATAGATCACGTCATAATATTTGAGAGCGACGCCGTCGCGCGTGGCGATCTCGCGCGCTTTGGCATTGGCCCGCACGTTGAAGCCGATGATCGGCGCCTTCGAGGCCGCCGCCAGGCTGACGTCGCTCTCCGTAATGCCGCCCACGCCCGAGTGCAGGATGCGGACCTGGATGAGATCGGTCGAGATCTTGTTGAGCGAGCCCACGATCGCCTCGACCGAACCTTGCGCATCGGCCTTGACCACAACCGGATATTGCTGGGCCTGCTGCTCGCGCAGCGCCGAGAACATCGACTCGAGGCTCGCGGGGGCCGATGTGGTCCGCTTCGCCTGGATGACGCCGGCGCGATAAGCCGCGACCTCACGGGCGCGCGCCTCGCTCTCGACTACCGAAAGCTGGTCGCCGGCGCTTGGAACGCCGGACAGGCCGAGGATCTCGACGGGCAGCGACGGGCCCGCTTCCTTGATGTTGCGCCCCTTGTCGTCGATCAGTGCGCGGACCTTGCCGCTCTCGGCGCCGACCACGAAGATGTCGCCGACCTTGAGCGTGCCGCGATTTACCAGGACGGTCGCAACCGCGCCGCGGCCCTTATCGAGCGTGGCTTCGACCACGGTGCCCTCGGCATCGCGATCCGGATTGGCCTTGAGCTCGAGCAATTCAGCCTGGAGCTCGATCTTGTCGATCAACTCGTCGAGACCGGTCTTCTTGAGCGCCGAAACCTCGACCTCCTGGACCTCGCCACCCATGCTCTCGACCTGGACGTCGTGCTGGAGCAGCGCCTCGCGCACCTTCTGTGCATTCGAACCGGGCTTGTCCATCTTGTTGATCGCGATGATCATCGGGACGCCCGCGGCCTTGGTATGGCTGATCGCCTCAATCGTCTGCGGGCGCAGGCCATCGTCGCCAGCGACCACGATCACGACGATGTCGGTGATGTTGGCGCCGCGTGCGCGCATGTCACTGAACGCTTCATGGCCGGGCGTGTCGAGGAAGGTGACCTTGGCCCCGCTCTTCACCTGCACCTGATATGCGCCGATATGCTGGGTGATGCCGCCGGCTTCGCCCGACACGACGTCGGTGCCCCGCAGCGCATCGAGCAGGCTGGTCTTGCCGTGGTCGACATGGCCCATGATCGTGACCACCGGCGCGCGCGGCTGGAGCGTCTCGTCCGCGTCGACATCGTGCGTCGTCACCAGGTCGACGTCGCTGTCGGAGACGCGGTTGATGTTGTGGCCGAACTCGGTGACGAGCAGTTCAGCGGTGTCCTGGTCGATGGACTGGTTGACGGTGACGGGCATGCCCATCTTGAACAGCGCCTTCACCAGGTCGGCGCCGCGCTCCGCCATGCGATTGGCCAGTTCGGCGACGGTGATTGTCTCAGGCACCGCAACGTCGCGCACCTGCTTCTGCTGGACTGCGCCCGATTGATGTGCGCGGCGATCCTTCTCGCGCGAGCGCTTGAGCGCAGCGAGCGAGCGAGCACGGGCACCGCTGTCGTCGTCAAGGGCACGGGTGACGGTGAGCTTGCCCGACTGGCGGCGGTCGTCGCCCTTGCGGTCGCGGTGCTGCGGACGCGCCGGCTCGGGGCGTTTGGGAGTCTGAACAGGCGTAAAGCGGCGCGGTGGTGGCGCGCCTTCGCCGCGAACCTCGCTCTCATCACCGACCTTGGCAGGCTCTACGGCCGGCGGCGTCTCCTGACCCGCCACGTTAATCTGTACCACGGCCGCTTCAGCGGCAGTGCGCCCGGCTTCTTCTTCCGCACGGCGATTGTCGTCGGCGCGGCGCTTCTCTTCGTCACTCGCCTCGGCTCGTGCACGGTCCTCGCGGCGGCGGTTCTCCTCGAGCGCGGTCATACGCGCTTCGTCGGCCTCGCGCAGCAGCCGTTCCTGTTGTTCGCGGCGCTCAAGCGGCGTCATCGGGCGCTGCGTGACCGGCTTGGCTGGGGCGACGGCAGGTGCGGCCGGGACCGGCTGGACTGCGACCGGTGCGGGCGTCGGCTCGTCGGCCACTTGCGGTTCGGCTTCACCTGGCCGACCGAGCACGCGCCGGCGCTTGACCTCGACCACGACGGTGTTCGAGCGGCCATGGCTGAAGCTCTGCTTCACCTGGCCGGTCTCCACCGTGCGTTTCAGGCCCAACGGCGCCCGCATACCCAGTTTCGGCTTGTCGTTGTCACTCATCTGGTAACCGAACCCTTCACTTCACAAATTTGTAGCGCCGATGGACCCTGCGGACTGGTTCCGCAAGGCTGAAGCGCTTTCCGAACGTCCTATGAAGCCGCACCAGCGGCCCAGAGCGTCAGCCACGCGCGCGGCAGCTGCCGGCACGGTCAGGCCTATATGTACCACATTGTCGCGCCCAAGTGCCATCGACAATATGGCGCGTTCTGCCGGGATTACCACCCCTCGGAGAGCTTCCCCCTCGGCATCCGACCCGACCCGCCAGGCCTGGTCGAGCTTGCGGTTGCCGTCTTCCGCGGCATCGGCGGCGTGGAGCAGCAAGGCGAGCTTGCCGCGTCGCGCGGCGTCGGCGATCCGGTCCGATCCGGTCATGACCGATCCGGCGCGCATTTCGAGGCCGAGCCGGTCGAGCGCGGCGCGGCGCAACCCTTCCTCGATCCGCTCAGGCAGGTCCGCAGAGATGTTGATGTCGCCGGTCTTGAACGTCCGGGACAGTGCGCTCTTGAGCTTACCCTTCGCGATTGCCAGCTCGAGCTCTGTCCGGTCGACGCCGATCCACGCCCCGCGCCCCGGTGCCTTGGCTCGCAGATCCGGCAACACGGTGCCGTCCGGGGCAAGGGCGAGGCGGATCAGATCCGCGCGCGCGCCATGCCTGCCTGACAGGATGCATTTGCGCTCGGGGCCATGCTCCGCGCGCACCGCTCCGCGCTCGTCCCGGGCTTGTGCTCGGGACGACGGCCTGACTGTCGTTACAGCAAGTTTCTCATTGTTCGCCATTCGCGGAAGCGACCTCCCACGGGGCGACAGAGAAAGGGGTCATGGTGCGCATTGGGGATCAGGCCTCGTCTTCGAACCAATGGGCACGGGCGGCCATGATGATCTCGTTGCCTTGATCCTCGCTAAGCCCATATTCGGCCAGCACGCCACCCTTGTTTTCCTCGCGCTGGTCGCGGTCGCGCTCGCGCTCGGGACGGTCGCTGCTCGGGCGGCGGCGCTGTTCGGCACGCTTTTTCTGGATCAGTTCGTCGGTGGCGAGATCGGCGAGATCGTCGAGCGTCTTGATGCCCGCCTTGCCGAGCGTGACCAGCATCGCCTCGGTCAGATAGGGCAGCTCGGCCAGCGCATCTTCGACGCCGAGGGTGCGGCGCTCCTCGCGCGCGGCGGCCTCGCGGCGCTCAAGTGCTTCCTGGGCACGGCTCTGCAGTTCGGCGCCGAGCTCCTCGTCGAAGCCCTCGATCGAGGCGAGCTCGTTGAGCTCGACATAGGCGACTTCTTCCAACGCTCCGAAGCCTTCGGCGACGAGTAGCTGGGCGAGCGTCTCGTCGACGTCCAGCTCGTTTTGGAACAGCTCTGAGTTCTGGAGGAATTCCCTCTGGCGCTTTTCGCTGGCGTCGGCCTCCGTCAAAATGTCGATCGCCTTGCCGGTAAGCTGGCTGGCGAGACGGACATTCTGGCCGCGACGACCGATCGCGAGGCTGAGCTGATCGTCCGGAACGACCACCTCGATGCGCTCCTCCTCCTCATCGATGACGACGCGTGCAACCTGCGCCGGCTGAAGCGCGTTGACCACGAAGGTAGCGGTGTCAGGCGACCAGGGGATGATGTCGATCTTCTCACCCTGCATCTCCTGGACGACCGCCTGGACGCGGCTGCCCTTCATGCCGACGCAGGCACCGACCGGATCGATCGAGCTATCGTGGCTGATCACGCCAATTTTGGCGCGGCTGCCCGGATCGCGGGCGGCAGCCTTGATCTCGATGATGCCATCGTAGATCTCGGGTACTTCTTGCGCGAACAGCTTCTTCATGAAATCGGGATGCGCGCGGCTCAGGAAGATCTGTGGCCCCCGGTTCTCACGGCGCACGCTGAGAATCAGGCTGCGGACGCGATCACCGACGCGGACTACCTCGCGTGGGATCTGCTGGTCACGGCGGATGACGCCTTCGGCGCGGCCGAGGTCAACGACGACATGGCCGAACTCAACCCGCTTGACGACACCGGTGATGATCTCGCTCGCGCGGTCCTTGAATTCTTCGTATTGCCGCTCGCGCTCAGCGTCGCGGACCTTCTGAAAGATCACCTGCTTTGCGGCCTGCGCGGCGATGCGGCCGAACTCGATCGGCGGCAGCGGATCGACGATAAAGTCGCCTACTACGGCGCCCTTCTGCAGCTTCTGTGCGTCTGCGACCGAAACCTGCTTGAAATAATCGTCGACGGCCTCGACGACCTCGACAACGCGCCACAGCCGCATATCGCCGGTCTTTCCGTCGATCTTGGCGCGGATGTCGTTCTCGGCACCATAGCGTGCGCGGGCGGCGCGCTGGATAGCGTCCTCCATCGCCTCGATCACGATTTCGCGGTCGATCAGCTTCTCGCGGGCGACGGCATCGGCGATCGCGAGCAGTTCGGCGCGGTTGGCAGTAATGGCGCTGGCCATGCGGGTCTATCCTTCTACTTGAATCTTGCCGGCGCTGCTGAGCGGCGCATCTTCGATGATCTGGTCGACGCCCTCGGTGGAGAGCGGCGCGGTCGCCTTGATGAGAGCATCGGTCAGGATCAGCTTCGCGCTGGCAATCTGCACCAGCGGTACCGCCACCTTACCGAGCTTGTTTACATTGAGCGTCACCGAGTCGCCATTGCTGGAGATGATGCGCCCGTCGAATTGCTTGCGTCCGCCGAGCGGCGGGTCGACCTTCACCCGCGCGTCAAAGCCGGCCCAGTCGGTCCAGTCGCTGGCCCGGGTCAGCGGCCGGTCGATGCCGGGCGAACTGACTTCGAGCCGGTACGCCTCCTCGATCGGGTCGAGTTCGTCGAACTTCTCCGAGATGCGCCGCGACAGCGCTTCGCAATCACTGATGAGAAGCTGGCGCGTGTCGGGCCGCTCGGCCATCACCTGCAGGGTCGGATCGCTCTTGCCGCCAAAAAAGGCGACGCGCACGAGCTGCAGACCCAAGGCTCCGGCCTCGGGTTCGATCAGCTTCGTAATCGCGGCGATATCCGCCATCCGCACTCCAGTTCACAACACAGCAGTTCGTGCCCCGGAGGCTTCCGCCCCCGAGCCCGGCAAAGTTTCCAATGTCGAGAAGTAGCGGCGCTATAGGGGAAGAGGTACGGCAGGGCAATATGAGATTGGTTCGTCGTGGCGCGACGAATTTCTATCGGCCTTCGAAACGCGGTGGGCGCTTTTCTACGAATGCGGCGGCAGCCTCGGCATAGTCGCGCGTCATCGTGCCCAGGATTTGGGTGAGGTTCTCGGCGCCGACCGCGGAACTGTAGCCGGCATCAAGATTTTCCCACATCAGCTTCTTTGTCTGGGCGACCGAAAAGGGGCTATTGCCAAGCACCGTGGTGGCATAGCCCAGCGCATCGGCGACAAGGTTGTCTGCTTCGGTCACCCGCAGCACTAGGCCGATGCGTTCGGCCTCTTGGGCTTCGACAGGTCGCCCGGTGAGCAATATGTCGAAGGCCCGGCCGGCACCGATCAGGCGCGGCAGCAGATAGCTGATCCCACTTTCCCCTGCCGATATGCCGAGGCGGACCGAGGCCACAAGGAAGCGTGCACTCGGCGCTGCGATGCGCACATCCGCGCTCAGCGCCAGCGCCATGCCGACGCCGACAGCCGGACCATTGACCGCGGCGACGACCAACTTGGGCATCGCGCGCAGGCGGCCGCCGAGTCCGGCAAAATGCTCTTGCCAGTAAAGCTTGTCGATTGCGCCGGTCGAGCCTTCGGCGTTGCGCTTATTGGCAGCGTCGAGATCGAGTCCTGAACAGAAGCCCCGGCCCGCTCCGGTGATGATGACGGCACGGCATTCCCTATCCTGTGCCAGACAGTCGAGGGTGAGGTTCAGCAGTGTCAGCGACTCGCGCGTCACGGCATTGAGCCGTGCGGGTCGGTTGAGCGTTACGATGGCGATGCCGTCCGCGCGACGTTCGACGAGAACGTCTTGCGCTGTGGGCGGGCCGGACACGGTCAGGCCCGCCGTATCAGCTGGTCTCGCGACATCTCAGACTGCTCTGATTGTTCGGGCAGATGGGCAGACGTGTTCACGCGGCCCGCTTCATTTCCATCCGGCTCCAGATCTCGATGAGCGCCTGGGTGAGTTCCCGCATCATTTCTTCACTGTGTGCGGGCCCCGGAGTAAAGCGGAGCCGCTCGGTGCCGCGCGGCACGGTCGGATAATTGATCGGCTGGACGTAGACGCCATATTCGGCGAGCAGGATGTCCGAAACCTTTTTGGCCTTGATCGGATCGCCGACCATAAGCGGTACGATATGCGTATCGGTGTTCATCACCGGCAGGCCCGCGTCGGCGAACAGCTTCTTCAGCATCGCGGCGGCGGCCTGCTGCCCTTTGCGTTCTTCAGATGACTGCTTCAGGTGCCGCACGCTGGCGAGAGCGCCCGCGACCAGTACCGGCGACAGCGAAGTCGTGAAGATGAAACCCGGGGCGTAGGAACGGATCACATCCACGATCACCTGATCGGCCGCGATATAGCCGCCCATCACGCCGAAAGCCTTGCCGAGGGTGCCCTCGATCACGGTGATGCGGCTTGCCGCGCCGTCGCGGTCGGAGATGCCGCCTCCGCGCGGGCCGTACATGCCGACGGCGTGGACCTCGTCAAGATAGGTCAGTGCATTATATTTGTCGGCGAGATCACAGATTGCGTGGAGCGGAGCTACGTCGCCATCCATCGAATAGACGCTTTCAAAGGCGATCAGCTTGGGTGCCTCGGGGTCTTCGGCGAGCAGCAGCTCCTCGAGATGCTCGAGGTCATTGTGACGCCAGACGCGCTTCTCGCAGCCCGAATTGCGGATGCCGGCGATCATCGACGCGTGGTTGAGCTCGTCCGAGAAGATGATGCAGCCGGGCAGGACCTTCGCCAGCGTCGAGAGTGTCGCCTCGTTCGAGACATAGCCCGAGGTGAAGAGCAGCGCACCTTCCTTGCCATGCAGATCGGCCAACTCTGCCTCAAGATCGACATGATAATGGGTGTTGCCGCCGATATTGCGGGTGCCGCCCGAGCCGGCGCCCACGTCATGGAGCGCTTCCTCCATCGCCGCGATCACCTTGGGGTGCTGGCCCATCGCCAGATAGTCGTTGGAGCACCAGACGGTGACTGGCTTAGGGCCGTTGTGGCCGGCGAAACAACGTGCGTTGGGGAACATCCCCTTGTTGCGGAGGATGTCGATGAATACCCGGTAACGGCCTTCAGCGTGGAGACGATCGATCGCCTGGGTGAAAACGCGATTGTAATCCAAAAGACTGCTCCCCACTGCCCCGCTCTGCCAAAGGGCTAGAATCGCCCGTCTTTTAAGCCGGGATCCCGCCAAATTCCAGCACGAAAGACTCGCGTCGGGTCCCGGTCAGAGAATCGAGATTCGACCGAGGCCGCGTTCGATCAGCGCAGCGCGAAGCGCGTCGCCAATCTCGACCGGCGCGGTGAAAACCGCTTCCCCACTCGCTGTTTCGGGCCAATCCTGGCCATCGGTAAGGTGGGCGACGCGGCGGGCAATCCCCGGGCCACCGTCGACAAAGCTGAGTTGTCTGGGAGCGGCCGCGGCAAGTTCGTCGGCGACAAGCGGAAAATGAGTGCAGGCAAGTACGACCGTATCGATTCGATTGCCTTCGGGCTGATCGAGCAGGCCAGACAGGACTTCGCGATAGGCGTCCAGCCCAGCCGCCTCGCCGCGCAGCTTGGCTTCCGCCAGTTCGACGAGTCGGGCCGAACCATGGCGCAGCACGATGCAATCGGCTGCGAAGCGGGCCGAAAGATCGTCGACATAGGGTTGACGAACGGTGGCGTCGGTACCGAGCACTCCGATCGCGCGGCTATGTGACTGCTCGGCTGCAGGCTTGATCGCAGGCACCGTACCGACAACCGGCAGGTCGAGCGCGGCGCGCACCGCCGCGAGCGCGATCGTCGAGGCGGTGTTGCAGGCGATGACGACGAGCCGAGGGTGGTGGCGTTCCACGAGTCGGCCGAGGAGCGCTGGGACCCGCGCCGCAATCTCGCCTTCGCTTCGGATACCATAGGGGAAGCCGCCGTTGTCGGCGACGTAGATGTAGGAGGCCTGTGGCAATAGCGCCCGTGTGGGGGCAAGGACTGAAAGGCCACCCACCCCGGAATCGAACATCAGGATTGGGCGTTCGTCTGCCATCGATCTTCAATTAGGGCGCCGGATCGGGGATCGCAACGCCCCCCGGGATTTCGCAGCCGCAATTGGAATCACGCTGCTTCCGTAACCTTTTGTACAGTAGTGCGTGTTGCCAAGAAGCGCACTTGGATTATGGTGTGCACGCCTCTGGGGACTGGTTGCGACCAATGATCTCACTGCCTGTAATCGCGACGTTGGTCGGCGCCTATCTGCTTGGCTCGATCCCGTTCGGTATCGTCCTGACCCGTCTTGGCGGTGCCGGTGATCTGCGCAAGATCGGCTCGGGCAACATCGGGGCGACCAATGTACTCAGGACGGGCCGCAAGGGTCTGGCCGCGGCCACCGTGCTGCTCGATGGCGGAAAGGGTACGGCGGCAGTGCTGTTCGTCGCCTGGCTGCAGCCGGGCATGGCCTTATGGGCGGGCGCCGTCGCCTTCCTCGGCCATCTCTATCCGGTCTGGCTCAATTTCCGCGGCGGCAAGGGGGTGGCGACGATGCTCGGCGTCTCGCTGGCGTTCTACTGGCCGGCCGGCCTGGCTTTTGCTCTCGTCTGGCTGGCAATGCTGGCACTCAGCCGAAGGTCTTCGGTCGGCGGGTTGTCGGGCGCGGTCGCAGCGCCGGCGGCGGCGGCGGCGGGCGGTCAGTTCGATGCCGCGCTGGTGCTGTTGGGTATGACCTTGTTCGTCTTTTGGAAGCATCGCGACAACATCGCCCGCCTGCTCGATGGGACCGAACCTAAAGTCGGCGAGCACTGACCCTCTGTCTCAGGACGAGCGCCTTGCCCGATTGCGGCTGATCCGCACCCCCAGGATCGGTCCAGTCGCTTATCTTCACCTCATCCACCGGTTCGGCACCGGACAGGCCGCGCTTGCAGCCCTGCCGGACCTCGCCCGCCGCGGCGGGGCGGCGCTGCCCGAGGTTCCGACGGAGGGGAGTGCTCAGGCCGAGCTGGATCGTGTCGAGCGGCTTGGCGCAACGTGCCTGTTTCGCGGTATGGCCGGCTATCCGATGCTGCTCGATCAGATCGAGGCGGCACCGCCGATGTTGATGATTAAAGGCGATGTCAGGTTGCTCGACCGGCCTACGGTGGCGATTGTCGGCGCGCGCAATTCCAGCGCGGCGGCGGTCCGCTTCGCCCGGATGCTCGCGCATGACCTCGCCGAGGCCGGATATCTCGTGGTCTCAGGTCTGGCGCGCGGGATCGACACGGCGGCGCATATCGGCTCAATCCATGCGGGTACGGCGGCGGTGATCGCGGGCGGCATCGACGTGGCGTACCCTCCTGAGAATGCTGTGCTCCAGGATGACATTGCCGGGCGCGGCCTGCTGATTGCCGAGCAGCCGCCGGGGATCGAACCGAGGGCACGGCATTTCCCATATCGCAACCGGATCATCGCGGGCCTCAGCCTTGGCACGGTGGTCGTTGAGGCGGCGCCCAAATCGGGCTCGCTGATTACCGCCCGGCTCGCCGCTGAATTCGGGCGGGAGGTGATGGCAGTGCCCGGCTCCCCGCTCGACCCGCGCGCGCAGGGCTGCAACCTGCTGATTCGTGAGGGCGCCACGCTGATCCAATCGGCCGCGGACATTGTAGAGGCGTTGAGCCCAATCGGGGGTGTATCTGTGCCAGCAACCGGAGGTTTCTCCGCCGCTGCGTCGCCGGCCGAATCCGAGGTCGCAGCTGGCGAATCAATCGCTGCCCTTCTCGGACCGGTGCCGCTGCCAGTTGACGAGCTTATCCGTCAGACCGGAATCGCAGCCGGAGCGGTCCAGATGGCTTTGCTCGAACTCGAGCTGGCCGGGCGGCTCGAACGGCATGCCGGTGGGCGGGTGAGCCTCGTGGGCTGACATCGACCAACGGCTGGCACTTGACGACTCTCGAAACCGGTCTCCACCATCGTACGTGTACGCGTACGTAAGAGGATAGCCGGAAGCCTATGAAGCTCGTCGTCGTCGAATCTCCGGCCAAGGCCAAAACCATCGAAAAATATCTGGGACCTGGCCATCGCGTGCTCGCGTCCTACGGCCATGTCCGTGACCTGCCGGCAAAGGACGGCTCAGTCGACCCTGAAAATGGCTTCGAGATGGAGTGGGAGGCCTATGCGGACAAGAGCCGCCAGCTCAAAGCGATCGCGGACGAAGCGAAGGACGCGGATACGCTGATCCTCGCCACCGACCCCGATCGCGAGGGCGAGGCGATCAGCTGGCATGTCCAGGAGGTGCTGAAGAAACGCCGAGCGCTGCCCAAGCACGTCCAGCGCGTTACCTTCAATGCGATCACGAAGGCGGCCGTGCTCGAAGCGATGGCAAATCCGCGTGAGCTCGATGAAGATTTGATCGACGCCTATCGTGCCCGCCGCGCGCTCGATTATCTGGTCGGCTTCACCCTGTCGCCGGTATTGTGGCGCAAACTGCCCGGCGCGAAGTCTGCGGGCCGCGTCCAGTCGGTGACGCTGCGGCTCGTGGTGGATCGCGAGCGCGAGATCGAGCTGTTCAAGGAGCAGGAATATTGGTCGGTGGCGGCCGATATGGAGCACGACGGCATTCCCTTCGCCGCGCGGCTCGTGCGCTGGAAGGGGCAGAAGATCGACCGGCTGACGATCGGCAACGGCAAAGATGCCGAAGCCGCCAGGGCCGATGTCGAGGCGGGCCGCTTTTCGGTCGCGAGTGTCGAGACCAAGCCGCAGACACGCAATCCGCCGGCACCCTTCACGACTTCGACCCTCCAGCAAGAGGCTGCGCGCAAGCTCGGCTTCTCGGCCAGCCACACGATGCGTATCGCGCAGAATCTCTATGAGGATGGCTCGATCACCTATATGCGGACCGACGGCGTCCAGATGGACGGTTCGGCGATCGATGCGGCTCGCGGCGCGATCGCGAAACGGTATGACGCCTCGTTCGTCCCCGACAAGCCGCGCCAGTACGTTGCCAAGGCTAAGAATGCGCAGGAAGCGCATGAGGCGATCCGACCGACCGATTTCTCCAAGGATCGTGCCGGCAGCGGCGACCATGCACGGCTTTACGATCTGATCTTCAAGCGCGCGCTGGCCAGCCAGATGGCATCGGCACGGCTTGAGCGGACTACTGTGGAACTAATCGATGGTACCGGGCAACATGGCTTGCGCGCGACCGGCCAAGTCGTCCTATTTCCCGGTTATCTCGCGCTTTACGAGGAAGGCCGAGACGATGAAGGCGATGAAGATTCGCGACGCCTTCCTCGGATGCGCGAGGGCGATGCGCCCGCCAGGAAGGCGGTGACCGCCGAGCAACACTTCACCCAGCCGCCGCCGCGTTATTCGGAGGCGAGCCTGGTTAAGAAGATGGAGGAGCTGGGCATCGGCAGGCCGTCGACCTACGCTTCGATACTCCAGACGCTCAAGGACCGCGACTATGTCACGGTGGAGAAGAACCGTTTCATTCCGGCCGAGAGCGGGCGACTGGTGACGAGCTTTCTTGAGCGCTTTTTCGAGCGCTATGTAAGCTATGATTATACCGCCGGACTCGAGGAGAGCCTGGACGACGTTTCCGGCGGCCGCGCCGGCTGGCAGGCTGTGCTGGAGGCTTTCTGGAAGGACTTCAAGCCCAAGACCGTTGAAGTGATGGAGCAGAAGCCATCGGAGGTCACCAAGGCGCTTGATGAGTTTCTCGCTCCCTATCTCTTCCCGGACAAAGGCGACGGCAGCGATGCACGGCTATGCCCGGTCTGTACCCAGGGCAGTTTATCGCTACGCGGTGGCCGCTTCGGCGCTTTTATCGCCTGTTCGAATTATCCTGAGTGCAAATATACCCGCCGTTTCGCGCAGGCGGGCGCCGCCAATGACGGCGCTGACAGCGGTCCGGTGGTGATCGGCACCGATCCGGAAAGCGGGCTTCAGATCTCCAAGCGGGCGGGCCGGTTCGGACCCTATATCCAGCTCGGCGACGGCAAGGATGCCAAGCGTTCGTCGATCCCCAAGGACGTGCCCGGCGACGATCTCGATATGGACTGGGCGCTCCGGCTGCTGTCGCTGCCGCGCCTGATAGGCCCGCATCCCGAAACCAGCAACCCGATCACCGCTTCGATCGGCCGCTATGGGCCCTATCTCGCGCATGATGGCAAATATGCGCGACTCGCATCGACCGCCGAGGTGTTCGAGACCGGCATGAACGCCGCCGTTTCCAAGCTGGCCGATGCGGCGAACGGCGCCGGCCGGCAGCGCGGTTCGACCGAGCCACTCAATCGCTTCGGTGACAGCCCGGTGACCGGCAAGGAAGTCAAGCTTATGGCGGGCCGCTTCGGCCCCTATGTCACTGACGGTGTAACCAACGCGACCCTGCCGAAAACGGCGAATCCCGACGAGATGACGGCGGAGGGGGCGCTGGAGCTGCTTGCTGCGCGGGCGGCGAAGGGGCCTCCGGCCAAGGGGAAGAAACCGGTGCGGAAGGCGGCGGCACCGAAAAAGGCGGGCGCGAAAAAATCTGCGGCCAAGCCCCGGGCGAAATAACTCCCCGACCACTGTCTGTCGAAGCCTGCGCCAGTAACCACCCCGCTTTGGTCTGAGTGGCGGGGATGGTGCGCCTGTCCATGGGGGCGGCGTTGCGTCATCGGCATTTCATGATGCCGACGCATAGGCGTTGGTAATGCTGCCGTTCATGCGCACGCCCAGAAAATTCAGGCTCCGGCCGTGGGTAACTGCGGACATGACCCCGTCGCGGCGTCTGGCGGATATCGAGGATAGGGTCGCCCATTGCTTATGAACGCCGATTAGGTGCGATTGCTCGCATCGATCCATGACGTGTCTCCGCGCTTCGAGTCCGAGGTGCAGCGACTACATGCGCTGCTGGCTGCACGGTCGGGTGAAGCTTGTATGGCGATGCTCGTTGTCCCCAATCACTGGAACACGGCACCGATAGGGCCGGGGACCGCCTTCGCGACCCAGTTGAGGCGTTGGTCCGATCAGGGAATCGAGATGTTCGTCCATGGCTGGTTTCACCGCGATGACACTCTGCACTCAAGTTGGAGGGACTCGCTCCGCGCCCGGAAAATGACTGCCAGCGAAGGCGAATTTCTTGGCCTGACGGAGGCCGAAGCGGCTCGTCGGATGGCCGATGGCCGGGCCCTCGTTGAGGACATCATAGGCCGGCGGGTGGCCGGTTTCGTCGCGCCAGCCTGGCTTTATGGGGATGGTGCGCTCCGTGCGCTGGCAAGCGCGGGTTTTGACCTGGCGGAGAATCACGCAAGAGTCTGGGAACCACGGACGGGCCGGACGTTGAGCGCCGGGCCGGTGGTCACCTGGGCCAGCAGGTCGGCCATCCGCGCCGCGAGTTCGCAGGTAGTGGCGCTGGCCGCGCGCCATTGTCTCGGTTTTCTTCGCACGGTGCGGATGGCGGTTCATCCTGGGGATCTGTCGCGGCCCGAACTCGTGCGCAGCATCGATCTTACCTTGGCTACGCTCCTGCGATCGCGACGAGCCGGCCGTTACGCCGAACTGCTAGAAGGCCCACTCTGAACTAGATGCGCGTCCTGACCTTCCTCCACAGTTTCGAGCCAGGCGGCGTCGAGCGTATCGCGCTCCGCCTAGTTCACGCTTGGCAAGAGGACGGCATCGACGCCCCGCTGCTGATGGGTCGGGGAAGCGGTGCCGGGCGGAATGTTCCGTTTATGCCGCGCTGGACCGCGCCGAAGCAGCCCTGGTTTGGCTCCGGCTGGTGCGAAACGCTGTGGATGATCCTCGTTCTTCCCTCCCGGATTTTCAGATGGTGCCCGGACCTCCTTTTCTGTGCCGGCAACAGTTACACTGTCGTCGCCGTCGTCATGAAACTAATGCTGGGCAGGAGTTGCCCGCCGATCGTCGCAAAGATTAGCAACGATCTCGATCGACGTGATCTCGTGCGGCCGGTCCGCGCTCTCTATCATGCCTGGCTTCGCCTGCAGGGCCGGTGGATCGATCATTTCGTCGTGATGGAGGATGGCCTGTCCCGATCGACGGCCAGGGCGCTGGGCGTCGGTGCCGAACGGGTAACGGCGATCGCCGACCCGGCACTATCGCGTGATCAAATAGTGCACATGCGAGCCGCACGAACGGAACGCCGCCGCATCCCGTCGGGTCGAAAGTTTGTCGCTGTGGGGCGGCTTGTCCCCCAGAAGGACTATGGCACGATGCTGCGCGCATTCGCGGCGGGAGCGCGGGCCGAAGACCGGCTGGAAATATTTGGCACGGGCCCATCCCGTCGGTCACTGGAGCGGGACATCGCCAGGCTCGATCTGACCGGGCGGGTGCAGCTCGCCGGTCACGTCGCTGATGTCGGCCGCCAATTGCCCCATTTCGATGCATTGTTGCTGTCGTCGATCTACGAGGGTGTTCCCGCCGTATTAATCGAAGCTCTGGCGGCCGGAATTGGGATAGTCGCCACCGATTGCACGGATTCCATTCGGCCGCTGCTACTGGATGGTGCGCTCGGCAGGATCGTTCCGCCGCGCGATGACGCCGCGTTCGCTGCGGCGATTGCGGAATGCCGTCCGGAAATGCAGCTTCTCGAGGAAAGCCTCGCGCAGGCGCAACGCTTTTGCATCGAAGCGGCTGCCGGTCGCTACCACGACTGTTTTGAACAGGTCATCAATCGCAGGCGACGCGTTGCCGCTCCGCTGTCGATTCCGCCCACACGCATGGAAGATTTTGCCAAATGACGACGGAAGCCCAAGCGGTCAGCCGGAGTGCCGATGTGTTCCCCTTGTCGGGGCCTCCGGGTTTGACGACGGGGATGCGCTGGTGGCCCTGGCTGGGAATGGCGATCTCCTGTGCAATCCTCGGCGCCGTCGTCCTGGAGTTCCGCCGGCAGGGCATTCAGTCGATCTGGTCATTGTTGCCGCGCAATGGCTACTTCTGGGCCGTAATGGCGATCTCTTATTGCGTGACGCCCCTGTCCGAGTGGCTGATTTTCCGTCGGCTCTGGTCGATCCCGGTTGAAGGGTTTGCAGCGCTGATGCGCAAGCGCGTGAGCAACGAGCTGCTGCTGGGATATCTCGGCGAAGTTCAGTTCTACGCCTGGGCACGCAAGCGCGCCACGCTGACGGCTGCGCCATTTGGTGCGATCAAGGATGTGGCGATATTGTCTGCGCTCGCAGGGAACGGCGTGACCTTTGTGATGCTGGTCGCTACCGTCCCGATCTTCCTGTCGCGGCACCTCAACCTGGACCATCGCGAACTGATCGGATCGATCGCCGCCCTGCTGCTGATCACTGCCGTGCCCATCATTTTGCGCAAACGATTGTTCAGTCTGCCCGACGACGACCGTCGCTTCGTACTTCTCGTCCACCTTCTGCGCATCGCGGCTAACACGCTGTTGATGGCCTGGCTGTGGCACCTCTTGCTGCCCGGTGTCGCGCTCCAATGGTGGTGCCTGCTGGCTACGGCACGACAGCTGCTTTCCCGCCTGCCGTTCCTTCCCAACAAGGACCTGCTCTTCGCCGGGATCGCCCTGTTACTGGTCGGCCAGAATGTCGAGGTTGCCGCAATGGTGGCCATGATCAGCAGTGTGACGATGCTT
>CANJRZ010000037.1 GCA_947476735.1 Sphingomonadaceae bacterium | reverse complement strand
GTCAAGGTGTTCATGCGCTCCTCGGCCGAACCGACCGAGTTTGCGGGGCGCCGGTTTGAGCGGAACGACTGGCTGATGCTCTGCTACGCCTCGGGCAATCGTGACGAGACCAAGGTGAGGAACGGCGAGGCGTTCGACATCGATCGGCCGCCGTTCGACCATGTCGCTTTCGGCTATGGCCCCCATGTCTGTCTCGGTCAGCATCTCGCCCGGCGCGAGATGACGGCGTTGTTCGCGAGGCTGGTGCCAGCGCTCAAATCGGTTGAACTCGGCGGTACCGCCGAACTGTCGCGATCCTGGTTCGTGAACGGACTCAAGCATTTGCCGATCCGCTATCAGCTTGTCTGAGACGGGCGGCGGCCACTACGATCGACATGGAGCCGATGTCTGGCCATGGGCTGGCGGAGAAGGATAATGAGCGAAGGCAAGGTCACCGGAACGGTAAAGGACGGCATCGCCCGTCTCACGATCAACGATCCGGCGCGCCGAAACGCGCTCAGCGAAGCAATGGCGCATCAGGCAATGGCGATGCTCGATGCCATCCTGCCCGAGGCGCGGGTGCTGGTGATCGCGGGTGCCGGCGACCATTTCTGCTCGGGGGCGAACCTCTCCTTCGATCCCGGCGTCGATATCAACCAGGTCGATGGCGGCGCGGCGCTGCTCGCCGCCTATGGCCCGCTGATGCGACGGATCGCCTTATGTCCGGTGCCGGTGATCACTTGCGTTCGTGGCGCCGCGGCCGGCTTCGGCGCTTCGCTGGCGCTGGGGGGCGACCTGATCCTCTGCGAGGAGAAGGCCTTTTTCGCGCTGACCTTCCGCGCGCTCGGCATCGTACCCGATGGCGGGGCCGCGTGGCTGCTGGCGAAGGCGGTCGGCCGGGTGCGGGCAATGGAGATGATGCTGCTCGGCGACCGGCTCCCCGCGTCGAAGGCGCTCCAATGGGGTCTGGTGACCCGTGTCTATCAGGGCGATGCGCTCACTGAGGCGACCGAGAAGCTGGCCACCGAACTGGCGAAGGGTCCAACCGTCGCGCTGCGGCGGATAAGGCGCATGGCATGGCTCGGCGCCGAGCAGGGCTTCGACGAGGCGCTGGCGCTCGAGGTCGAATATCAGCGCGAATGCGTGCGCTCCGAGGATGTCCGCGAAGGACTGGCGTCGTTCCGGGAAAAGCGGGCGCCGGTCTTCAAGGGGCGGTGATCTCCCCCCGTGGTCACCCCGGCGGAGGCCTGGGTCTAAGGCGTCTCCTGCCGCTGGCTCGCATCCCCACTCCTGAGATTCTAGCCTCTACCGGGATGACGATTTTGGGTGGCACGTAACATCTAGGCGTTTTGTGCAACCCCGCCTAAGCTCCCGCGAAATCCGCAAAGGACAGGGAGAGGCGTGTGGCGAAGATTCTGCAGGTCTTCGATGGTGAAGAGGGGCCCGCAGAGCCGATTCTCGATCCCGAAATTCCGATCATCGATGCGCACCACCATCTCTGGCCGAACGGCTCGCCGATCGCCGATTATCCGATCGAGACCTTTCTCGAAAAAGATGTGCTGACCGGGCATAACGTCATCGCGACGGTCTTTGCCGAATGCATGGCCGAATATCATCAGGACGGCGATGAGGCGCTGCGGCCGGTCGGCGAGACCGAGTTCGTGGTGAAGCATTGCCCGATCCTGCCCGGCCGTCCCGCGGTCGCGGCAGCGATCTTCGGGTTCGCCGACCTGCGCAAGCCGTTCGCCGCTCGTACGCTCGACGCGCATATCGAGGCGGGGCAGGGGCGGTTCAGCGGCGTCCGCCACAATGTCTACTGGCATCCCGAGCAGGGCGACAAGATCACCACCGGGCCACGCACCTTTCCGCGCCATTTGCTGCTTGATCCGGACTTTCGCGCCGGCCTCAGGGAGGTCGAAAAGCGCGGGCTGACCTATGACTGCTATCTCTATTCGGATCAGCTCCCCGATCTGATCGAGACCGCCGAGGCCTTTCCCGACCTGTCGATCATCCTGTGCCATATGGGTGGCCCGGTCGCGATCGATCACAGCCCCGCAGGGCGCCGCGCGGTGTTCGATCGCTGGCGGGTCCACATGGCGGAGCTCGGCAAGCGGCCGAACATCTCACTGAAGGTCGGTGGCTTCGGGATGCACCATTATGGCTTCCCTTATATGGACGACGGTCGCCGTCCTGGCGCGCAGAAGCTCGCCGATCTGTGGCGCGACTATTTCGACGTCGCCTTCGACGCGTTCGAGCCGATGCGCTGCATGGGCGAGAGCAATTTCCTGCCCGACCGGAACGGTTTCTCCTATGCTGCCTATTGGAATGCGCTCAAGCTGCTGACAAGCGGCTTCTCCGCCGACGAGCGATCTGCGATCTTCAGTGAGACCGCTCGGCGGGTGTACAAGATGAAATGGGAAGGATGATCCATGGCCTATGATCTGCTGATCAAGAACGGGACCGTCGTCGACGGCTCCGGCCTCGCGCGCTACCGCGCCGACGTCGCGGTGCAGGACGGCAAGATCGCCGCGATCGGCCGGATGAAGGGGGTCGCTGCAAAAGAGGAGATCGATGCCGACGGGCATATCGTCTCGCCGGGTTTCGTCGACGGCCACACCCATATGGACGCGCAGATCTTCTGGGATCCGATCGGCAGCTGCTCCTGCTATCATGGCGTCACCACCGTGGTGATGGGCAATTGCGGCTTCACCCTCGCGCCATGCCGCGAGGCCGAGGCCGATCTCGTCTTCCGCAATCTCGAGCGCGCCGAGGATCTCAGCCCGGCGGCGATGCGCGCCGGCATCAAGTGGCGCTGGGAGACTTTCCCCGAATATCTCGATGTGCTCGACAGCCTGCCCAAGGGCATCAACTATTCGGGCTATGTCGGCCATTCGGCGCTGCGCACCTATGTGATGGGCGAGCGCGCCTTCAGCGAGGCCGCGACCGACGACGATCTGGTGAAGATCACCGCCGAGGTGAGGGCGGCGCTCAAGGCCGGCGCGATCGGCGTCTCGACCACCCGCAGCCGCACCCATGAGACCTCGGACAACCGCCCGGTCGCGAGCCGGCTTGCCGACTGGCGCGAGATCGAGGCGATCGTCGGCACCATGTCCGACATCAACGCCGGCATTTTCCAGATCGCGCCGCAGCGTGAGATCGGCCCCGAATATATCGAGCCGCTCAAGGATCTCGCGATCAGGAGCGGCCGGACGGTCACGATGGGCGTGACTTGCACGCTCAGCAATCCGACCGAATGGGAGTCGGCGCTGGCTGGTATGGAAGCCGCGTCGCACGATGGTGGTCGGATGTTCGCCCAGGTCCATGCCCGCGAGATCGCGATCCTGATCTCGTTCGAGACCAACCTGCCCTGGGATCACTGGACGATGTGGCGCGAGTGGCGCAAGCAGCCGCTCGAAAAGCAGAAGGCCGATCTCGGCGACCCCTCGATCCGGGCGAAGCTCGTCGAGATCGCGAGTGCGCCCTATGACGGCCCGCCGGTCTATGGCGCCGCCGGTCGTCCGCCGACCTGGGAGTGGATCTTCCCCTTCTATTCGACCAAAGGCGGCCGGGCGAAGTCGATCGCGCATATGGCGAAGGAGCAGGGCAAGAATCCGGTCGACGTGTTCATCGACGAGTCGCTCAAGCACGACCTCAAGCTGTTCTTCCGCGACGTCGCAGTGAACGGCGACCAGGACGAAGTGCTCAAGATGATGAAGCATCCCCGCGCGGTGGTGACCTTCTCTGATTCGGGCGCGCATGTCTCGCAAATCATGGACAGCTCGATCCAGACCCATCTGCTCAGCCATTGGGTGCGAGAGAAACAGGCCTTCACCCTCGAGGAAGCGGTCCGCAAGATCACTTACGACACCGCCTCGCACTGGGGCTTCTCCGATCGCGGCCTGCTCCGCGAGGGCCTCGCCGCCGATCTCTGCATCTTCAACGCGGACATGATCGGCGCGAAGATGCCCGAGGCACGGCACGACCTCCCGTCGGGCGCGCCGCGCCTGTTCCAGGGCGCCGAGGGCATCCTTGCGACGGTAGTCAACGGTCAGACGATGATCCGCAATGGTGCACCAACGGGGAATTTGCCGGGTAAATTGCTTAGGGCCAAGCTGCCGGGATAAACAAAGTTCGTCATGCCAGCGCAGGCTGGCATCCATGTCTGTTTCCTTCTCAGAGGCCGTCTGGGACTTGAGAGATATGGACCCCAGCCTCCGCTGGGGTGACGGTGTGAGGAGTGACCAATGACCCCCCATGAATCCGTCCTCGCCTTCGTCGAGGCCTATAACGGCCCGACATCCTGGATTTACCCGCTCTATGGCGAGGCGCTGAGCTGGACCGAGAGCCCGTTCGGCCGGAACGGTGACCGCGAGGTCTATTTCGCCGCCTGCCGCGAGGCGCGCGAAAAGATCCGCGACTGCCACCTCGACATCGTCTCGATCCATGTCGGCGAGGACAGCGCGGTGCTCGAGAGCGTCTGGTCGGGCTTCGACCGCGCCACCGGCGCCGCGCTGCCGCGCACCCCGGTGATCTGGGTGTTCACCTTCGACAGGGACGGCAGGATCGTCACCCAGCGCGATTATTCGGTGGTGATGGGGGCGATGCCCGGCGAGCATTGATGGATGCTCGGGGGCCGCTGTTCCATCAAGCGGACTGGACAAGTGCTTCCGCCCGCCTAGGAGTCGGACAAAGACCAGGGAGAGGGCGGGACACATGAATTTGCTGCAGCGGCTGCCGGAGGCGGCGCAGAATTTGATCAAGTCGGGGATCAACACGAGCTTTACCTCGATCAGCTCGGCCGGGGTGCCGATCGATACTCCCCTGCTGATCTTCTACGCCGAGGATCTCAAGACGATCGACCTCGCCACCGGCATCGCCTATCCCGCCAAGGCCGAGCGCGCGCGCAAGAACCCCAGGGTCGGGCTGCTGATCGAGGGCGGCAAGGACGAGCCGGTCATCTCGATCGCCGGCATGGCAGCGGTCCGCGATTCGAACATCGAGGCCAATGCGATCCGTTATATTTCCGAGGTCGGCCATTACGGCCCGTCGCTGATGCAGCCCTGGGAGGTCGCTCACAAGGCGGTCTGGTATTGGTCGCGGATCATCATGGAGATCATGCCGAAGCGGGTTTTCTGGTGGGAGAACCGCGCCGCGATGGATGGCCCGCCCAATGTTCTCGAGCAGCCCGCGGGCACCGTCTTTCCGGCGTCCGATCCGGCGCCGGCCGGCAAGCTCAGCGGCTCGGTCGACTGGCCCAAGAGCGCGTGGCAGGAGCATATCCAGTCCTATCTCGACAGGAATGCGGCCGGGCAGCTCTCGTTGTTCGCCGATGACGGCTTCGCTCTGCCCTTCACCGCGCGCAGCGTGGCGCTCGACGGTGACACGCTGGTGCTCGACATGCCCAAGGGTCTGCCCTGGACCCAGGAGAGCGGCACCGCCGGCTTCACCTATGAGGGCCGTGCGACCTTCGTCGGCCAGGTCAGCAAGGATGGATCGAGCTATCGGTTCAGGATCGAGCGGATGCTCCCCTATATGCCGATGGTGATCGACGCCCAGCAGGTGCTGCTCCCCGAGGGCAAGGAGGGGCTGATCGAGCGGCTCAAGCATGAGGTCGCCCGCCGTGGCCAGGGCGTGCCCAACATCCCCGCGGTCAAGCCCGATCCCACCCCCGGCAATATCCGCCGTCAGAAGCGGATCGAGGGGATGATGAGGGGCCTCGCCGGCTCCACCGTGGTGGAGTAGAGGCGATGGGCGCGAAGGAGAGCAGCCGCGGCAAGCCCAAGGCGCTCGGCCATCTCGCGCTCCATTACCGGCCGGGCGACAGTGCGCTCGTCGTCCGGCTGTTCCGCAGCCTCGGTCTCAGGGTCGAGGATTTCGGCGCGTCGCTCGAAGGGTTGCTGGTGCAGGACCCCGAGCCCTCGCCGCTGGTCGATCGCGGCTATCGCGTCTTCATCAACAGCGAGGGCCAGGACGGCTTCTTCTTCGCGGTCACCGCGACCAGCGCCCAGCTTGCGCTCGAGGATGCGCTGATCGCCGCGCCGCCCGCCGCGCTCGAAGACTATCGGAAGGCCCGCGCGGTCGATCCCGAGGCGAGTTTCCACATCGGCATCCGCTACGAGTCTCTCGAGCAGGTCGAGCACGCGATCGAGACGCTCGAGGCCGCGCTCGCCGAGGATAATGCGATGGCGAATCGGGTGACGATCGCCCGCTTCAAGGCGCATTCGAGCCTCGATCCCGCCGTCGCCGAGCGGATGGCCGCCTCGCCCGTCTTCCGCCCCGACGACCGCGACGCCTTCGTCGAGAACGCCGTGCAGGTCTTCATCCAGACCGACATCGCCGCCGGCGGCCTGCTGTGCCTCGGCCAGACGATCGAACTCGACTATGTCTTCCCCGTCGCCGCCCCGCACTTCCCGCCGGTAGCAGTCTTCGAGCCGCTGTAGCTATTCCGGAAGCTGATCGAGGATCGCGAGGATCGCGCGTCCGTGCTCGGCCTCCTCGTCGCCGTTCAGGTTGAAGATCGCGATCGCCTTCGGATCGGTAAAGCTGCTGGCCACGCCATTGTAGAGGTCCTTGCCGCTGAACTCGCCCTGGGCGAGGCCGCGCAGCGCCTCCCGCGTCACCGGCATCGGGTCGAGCGGCGTATAGAAGGGGATCTGCTCGACCGGCGGGATCGGGAAGGGCTCGCCGGTGAGGATCTCGATCGCCTCGCTGAGCCGATGGCCATGGCGCAGCTCCTCGTCGCCATGCCGTTCGAGCAGCGCCTTCACCTTGGCGTTCGGCGCGCGGGTCGCCATATCATCGTAGAGCGCCTTGCCGATCGCCTCGGCCAAGGCCAGCAGCTTGAGATCGTCGACTGTCACGCCGCCGTCCTTGAAGGCGCCGATCCTCGCGAAGGCCTCGCCGGTCGTCGTCGGCATGTTGCTCACGGTGGTTTCTCCTATCACCACAATTTTCCCCTCTCCCGCAGGCGGGAGAATGCTTCAGAAGAAGGAGGTTTGGCTTACCGCGGCGCCATCCGGATGCCGCCGTCGAGGCGGACATGTTCGCCGTTCATATAGCCGTTCTCGATCATCATCAGCGCGAGCACCGCATATTCGGGCGGATTGCCGAGCCGCTTGGGGAAGGGGACCGAGGCGCCGAGCGAGTCGAGCACATTCTGTGGCGCGCCGAGCATCAGCGGCGTCGCGAAGATTCCGGGGAGGATGGTGTTGACCCTTATGCCTTCGGCCATGAGATCGCGGGCGATCGGCAGGGTCATGCCGACGACGCCGCCCTTCGATGCCGAATAGGCGGCCTGGCCCATCTGCCCGTCGACCGCCGCGACCGAGGCGGTGTTGACGATCGCGCCACGATCCTCGCCCGGCCCCTGCGGGTCGAGGGTCATCATCCCCGCCGCCGACTTGGCGATGCAGCGGAAGGTGCCGACGAGGTTGATCTGGATGATCTTGTCGAAGGCGGCGATCGGGAAATGCTTGATCGCGCCGGTGGTCTTGTCGCGGCTCGCGGTCTTGATCGCATTGCCGGTGCCGGCGCAGTTGACGAGGATCCGTTCCTGGCCGATCGCCGCGCGCGCCTTGGCGAAGGCGGCGTCGATGCTGTCGTCGCTGGTGACGTCGGCCTGGCAGAAGATGCCGCCCACTTCGGCGGCGACGGCCTCGCCCTTGTCGGCCTGGAGGTCGAAGATCGCGATCTTGACGCCCCTCGCGGCGAGCGCGCGGACGGTCGCCTCGCCGAGGCCCGATGCGCCGCCGGTGACGACCGCGGATACCGTGTTGTCGAGTTTCATATGTGCAGTTCCCTCTTTGTCAGGCGGGGGCCTTGCCCCAGTAGCGGTCGCGCAGCAGGCGCTTGTAGAGCTTGCCGGTCGGATGGCGCGGCAGCTCCTCGGTGAAATCGAACTGGCGCGGCACCTTCACCCCGCTCAGACTCGCGCGGCAGAAGGCGCGGAGCTCCTCGGCGAGCGCCGGGCCGGCTTCGGCCATGTCGACCGGCTGGATCACCGCGACGACCTTCTCGCCCATCTCCTCGTCGGGGGCGCCGATCACCGCGACGTCCATCACCCTGGGATGGGTGACGAGCAGATTCTCGATCTCCTGCGGATAGACGTTCACCCCGCCGGTGATGATCATGAAGGTCGCCCGGTCGGTGAGGAAGATATAGCCGTCCTCGTCGAGATGGCCGACATCGCCGAGCGTCGACCAGCCATGCTTGTTGAAGGTCTCGGCGGTCTTCACCGGGTCGTTATGATATTCGAAGGTCGCGCCGCCCGCGAAGAAGATCTTGCCGGTCTGGTTGGCGGGGAGCGGATCGCCCTCCTCGTCGCAGGCGTGGATCTGGCAGCCCATCGCGCGGCCGACCGAACCCTTTTTGCGCATCCACTCCTCGGGCCCGATCGCGGTGAAGCCGTTGCCCTCGGTCGCAGCATAATATTCGTGCAGGATGGGTCCCCACCATTCCATCATCGCCACCTTGACCGGGATTGGGCAAGGCGCGGCGGCGTGAACCACCGCCTTCAGGCTGGAGAGGTCATAACGCGAGCGCACCGCGTCGGGGAGCTTGAGCATCCGGGTGAAATGGGTCGGAACGAACTGGCCATGGGTGACGCCATAGCGCTCGACCAAGTGCAGCACCGTCTCGGCGTCGAACTTCTCCATCACCACCACCGTCATGCCCAGCCGATGACACATCATCGTCCAGCCGAGCGGGGCGGCGTGGTAGAGCGGCGCCGGGCAGAGATAGACCGAGTCCGATGTCGCGCCGTAGATATCGGTGAGCAGCATCACCATCACCGGCAGCTTGAGGATGTCGTCGTCGGTGAGCGCGCGCTTAACCCCCTTCGGGCGGCCGGTGGTGCCCGACGAATAGAGCATCAGTTCGCCCGAGGACTGATCGGCGATCGGCGTCGTGGGCAATCCCGATATGGCCTCCTCCCAGCTCGCGAAGGGGCCGTGCGCCGGCGATGTCATGAACATCGGCAGATCGCCGAGGCCCGTCGCCAGCGCATCGACCACGGGGCCCACCTTCGCCGAGGCGAAGAAGGCGCGGGCGTTCGAATCGCGGATGATGTAATCGGCTTCGCCCACGGTCAGCCGGGTCGAGATGGCGGTGAAATAGAGTCCCGCCCGCTGCGCCGCCCAGGCCAGGTCGAACATCTCAGGCGTGTTGTCGAGCATCGCCGCGACGCAATCGCCACGCTTCAGACCGAGTGAGCGCAGCAGATGCGCGGTCTGGTTGGAGCGCGCCTCGAGCTCGGCGTAGGTCAGGGTCTTCCCGCTCTCGGCCATGATGACCGCTGCCCGGTCGGGCATCGTCTGTGCGAACACCGTGGGATGAGTCATGTCAGCTGGCCCTGGTTGGAATCTGGTTGAAGGCCATACCTTTGTCGGCGCGGATGTCGCCGGGCAGCCCAAGCACGCGCTCGGCGATGACGTTGCGCAATATTTCGTCGGTGCCGCCCTCGATGCGGCTGCCCGGCGAGCGCAGCAGCAGCACCTGGAACCAGCCGTCGGCAGGCGACACTGCCTTGTCGGTGAGGATACCGGCCGGGCCTTGAAGGTCGAGAGCGAAGGTCGCGATCTCCTGCATCATCGTCCCGGCCACGAGCTTGCCGATCGAATTCTCGGGACCCGGATTTTCACCACGCGACAAGGCGGAGATGCCGCGCAGTGCGGTATATTTGAGGCCGCTCGCCTTCACCGCCCATTGCGCCAGCTTCGAGCGTACCGCGCGATCCTCGATCGCCGGTCCATCGATCGTCTCAAGCCCGGCCGCGAATGCAAACAGCTCGGGGAAGCCGGTCGGGATCATGCTGCCGATCGACAGTCGCTCGTTCATCAACGTCGTAAGCGCGACCTCCCACCCCTTGCCGACTGGTCCGAGCCGGTTTGCGTCTGTGATACGGACGTCGGTAAAATAGACTTCGTTGAAGTCGCGATTGTTGTTGGCCTGGCGGATCGGGCGAACCTCGACGCCGGGGCTGCGCATGTCGACGAGGAAGGCGGTGAGCCCCTTATGCTTGGCGACGGTCGGATCGGTCCGCGCGATCAACAGGCCGTAGTCGGACAGATGGGCGTTGCTGGTCCACACTTTCTGGCCGTTAACGATCCAGTCCCCTGATCCGTCCGGGGCAGGCTCGGCGCGGGTCCGAAGGCCTGCGAGGTCAGAGCCCGCCACCGGTTCGGAGAAGAGCTGGCACCAGACCTTTTCGCCGGTGATCATGGGCGGCAGATAGTGCTGTTTCTGGGCCTCATCGCCCCAGCTGATGATCGTCGGGCCGCACATTCCGTGGCCGATCATGAACAAGGCACTGAGCAGCCAATAGGGACCTTCTTCCTGTTCCCAGATCACCCGCTCGATCGGTGACATGCCGCCGCCGCCATATTCTTTGGGCCAGCTCGGGCAGGCATAGCCGGCCTCGGCCTTCTTCGCCTGCCAGGCCTTGGCGTGGGGAATCGGATCCTCGCTGGTGATCCCGAGCGAGGCATAATAGGCACTGCGCAATTCATCCTCGAACTGCCTGGGTGCGTTGGCGTCGATCCACGCGCGGGCTTTCGCGCGGAACGCGGCTTCCTCGGGGGTGTCGTCGAAGTTCATGCCACGGCTCCCTTGAGGCAGTCGACCAGCCGATCCTCCCATTGCGAGAGGCTGCCGAGGCTGAGCGCGAGCAGGTTCGAGCGTCGATAGTGAAGATGGCAGTCGAGATCCCAGGTGAACCCCATCCCGCCATGGACCTGGATGTCGTTTTTCGCGCAGTGCTGATAGGCCTGCGTGGCCGAGACCCGCGCGGTCGCGGCCGCCTGAGACAGCTCAGCCGCGCCGGTCGACAGCGCCCAGGCGCCATAATAACAATTCGCCCGGGCGAGCGCCGCCGAGACATACATGTCGGCAAGCATATGCTTGATCGCCTGGAAGGAGCCGATCGGCCGCCCGAACGCCATCCGCTCCCTGGCATAGGCGACGGCCATTTCGAGCGCCTTGTCCGCGCCGCCAAGCTGTTCGAACGCGATCAATACCGCCGCCTTGTCGAACACGTCCTCAATGATCGGCCAGCCATGGCCCGCGGGCCCCAGTGGCTCGGCCACAGCCCCGTCGAAGGTGATGCGGGCGTGGCTGCGCGAGGGATCGATCGTGCTCACCGTTTCTCTGGTTGTGCCGGGCGCGGCGAGATCGACGAGGAACAGCGACAGGCCCTCACTCGCCTGTGCGGCGACGATCGCGAAATCGGCGACATCGCCATCGGCGACCGGGATCTTGGTGCCGCTGAGCCTGCCATTCCGTACTTGTGCCTTGACCAAGCGGGCCCGAATCGGACCGGGGCCTTCGACCAGCGCAAGGCAGCCGATCGCATCGCCGCTTGCCATTCTGGGCAGCCATGCGCGCTTCTGGCTTTCGCTCCCGGTCGCCAGCAGGAACTCGGTCGCCAGATAGACCGAAGAGGAGAAAGGTACCGGCGCCAGCGCCCGTCCCAGTTCCTCGGCAACAACGCAGAGCTCAAGATAGCTGAGCCCGAGCCCGCCAAAGGCCTCGGGAATGACGATGCCGAGCAGTCCCATGTCGGCGAGCCCTGACCAGAGGCCGGCATCATAGGGAGGCGGGCCATCGAGGACCGCGCGCACCGCAGCAGAGGAGCTGTGCTGGTCGAGAAAACGGCGCACCTGTTCACGCAGCTGGACCTGCTCGGCGGAGAATTCGAAGTTCACCTGACCACACCCGTCATCTGCCACTCCCGTTCGGTTGCTTCGCCTTCCACGAGTAGGCGAAGCGCGCAATTATCAAAGGACTATCAACCTATAGCGGGACACGCATTTCAACCGTCTCCCGGCTGTGCGATTGACGCCTTCATACCGCGTTCCTACCTCCCTTGAACCTGACTGCGGAGTCATATTGCCACCGCTGCCCCAAGAGGATCCGAAGATGAGCACTACCTCCGTTACCGAAGCCATCCGTCATCCCGACAAATTCTTCATTGGCGGCGACTGGGTCGATCCCTCGACCAGTGCGGTGATCGAGGTCAAGGATAGCTCGACCGAGGAGACGTTCCTCACCGTCGCGGCCGCTGCCCAGGCCGACGTCGAGCGCGCCGTCGCCGCCGCGCGCAAGGCGTTCGACACCACCGACTGGTCGCTGCTGCCTCCGCCAGAACGCGCCAAATGGCTGCGCAGGATCGCCGACGCCTGGGCGTCGCGCACCGATGCCGCCGCCGACAGCTGGACCGCCGAGGCCGGCGTGCTGCGCTCGA
The DNA here is from genome assembly GCA_947476735.1 of Sphingomonadaceae bacterium. GTDB lineage: Bacteria > Pseudomonadota > Alphaproteobacteria > Sphingomonadales > Sphingomonadaceae > Rhizorhabdus. The sequence continues at coordinate 8,168 of CANJRZ010000037.1, read as the reverse complement.
TGACCCAGTATAACAGCTACATGCTGGCGGGCATCTTCAACAAATATGCCGAGCTTGCCGAAACGTTCGGCTGGCAGACCCAGCATGTCTCCGAGGACGGATTGCCCTCCCTGATCGTCAAGGAAGCGGTGGGCGTCGTCGCCGCGATCATCCCGTGGAACGCGCCCGCGATGCTGATGGGGCACAAGGTCGCCCCGGCGCTGATGGCCGGCTGCACCGTCGTCCTCAAGGCCTCGCCCGAGGCGCCGAGCTGCGCCTATCTGCTCGCCGAAATCTGCAAGGAGATCGGTCTGCCCGACGGCGTGTTCAACATCATCACCGCAGATCGCGAAGTCTCCGAGCTGCTCGTCCGCCATCCTGGTGTCGACAAGGTGAGCTTCACCGGCTCGACCGCGGCGGGCAAGAAGATTGCCTCGATCTGCGGCGAGCGAATCGCGCGGTGCACGCTCGAGTTGGGCGGCAAGTCGCCCGGCATCGTCCTCGACGACATGGACCTGCAGGATGCGGCCGACAAGATCGTGAAATGGGCCCCGTTGATGAGCGGCCAGGTCTGTTCGTCGCTGACCCGGATCATCATCAGCGAGAAACGGCATGACGATTTCGTCGATGCACTCAGCAGCACCTTCGGCAGGATCAGGACTGACGATCCGTTCAAGGCCGACACCCAGCTCGGCCCGCTCGCCTCGGCGGCGCAGCGCGATCGCGTGCTCGGCTATATCGAAAAGGGCAAGGCTGACGGCGCCCGCTTGGCGCTCGGCGGCGGCCGCCCGGCCCATCTCAACCGTGGCTATTATGTCGAGCCGACGGTCTTCGCCAATGTCGACAACAGCTATACGATCGCCCGCGAGGAGATTTTCGGCCCGGTGCTGAGCGTCATCCCCGCGCGCGACGAGGAGCAGGCGATCGCGATCGCCAACGACACGAACTACGGCCTCAACTCCAGCGTGTTCACCAACGATCCGGAGAAGGTTTACGCGATCGGCCGCCGCATCCGCGCGGGAACGGTCGGCCATAACGGCTTCAAGTCCGACTTCAGCCTCTCCTTCGGCGGCTTCAAGCAATCGGGCATCGGCCGCGAGGGCTATGTCGAGGGTATCCACAGCTTCCTCGAGACCAAGACGATGATCTTCGAGGAAATGCCGGCGAGCCAGGCCTGACCGGTTGGCGCTACCGGCCGGAGAGGCCGGGTTTAGACTCATCGCGGCCCGCCGGTAAGATCCTCTCTGTGCGAAGCATGGGGAGGGGGACCGTCCGCGAAGCGGATGGTGGAGGGGCCATCCGCTACCCGAAGCCGCCGACCGACAGAATGCCGATTACCCCTCCGTCACGCTGCGCGCGCCACCTCCCCGTCCTTCGGACAGGGAGGATCTCACAAAGGGCTCGGTCGAACCGTGCGACTTGTCCTTCCATGGGCAGAGCTATGAGCGCGTCCTGGGATCGGCGGCTCTATTCTTACATGCTATGACTGCCGCGAAGGCGTCGCAAAGCCAGCCGACGATTGATGCCGCACGCCTTGCGTCGGACCCGGAGCCACGATGGACAACGAACATCACCACCACAAGGCCGATGACCAGCCTGCTCACCGGGTGAAGGATCCGGTGTGTGGCATGTCGGTCGATCCCGATACCACGCCGCACCACGCGGTTGAGGCCGGCGCGACCTGGTATTTCTGCGGCGCCGGCTGCCGGAAGAAGTTCATCGCCGATCCGGCCCGCTATCTCGGCGATCGTCCCGCGCCGCCCGAAGCGCCCGAAGGGGCGGTCTGGACCTGCCCGATGCACCCCGAGGTCCGTCAGGACCATTTCGGCCCGTGCCCGCTTTGCGGGATGGCGCTCGAGCCGGCGATGGTGAGCGCGGACAGCGGCCCGAACCCCGAACTTGTCGATATGTCGCGGCGGTTCCGGGTCGCGCTCGCGCTCGCGCTGCCGGTCTTCGTGCTGGAGATGGGCGGCCATGTCCTGCCCGGCCTCCACCATCTCGTGCCGATGGCGCTCTCCACCTGGATCCAGATGACATTGGCGACGCCGGTGGTGCTCTGGGCCGGCTGGCCGTTCTTTGTCCGCGGCTGGACGTCGCTGCGCACCCGCAAGCTCAACATGTTCACCCTGATCGCGATCGGGACCGGTGTCGCCTGGGTCTACAGCATGGTCGCGGCGCTTGCCCCCGGCCTTTTCCCTCCAGCATTCCGCCAATCCGACGGCCGCGTCGCGGTCTACTTTGAGGCGGCGGCGGTGATTACCGTGCTCGTGCTGTTGGGGCAGGTGCTCGAATTGCGGGCGAGGGAGCGGACCTCGGGTGCGATCAGGGCGCTACTCGACCTCGCCCCCAGGACGGCGCGACGGATCGCAGCCGATGGTGCCGACGAGGAGGTTGGGCTCGACCAGATCGTCGTCGGAGATCGGCTGCGGGTGCGTCCTGGCGAGAAGGTGCCGGTCGACGGCATGGTGGAGGATGGCCGTTCGTCGCTCGACGGGTCGATGGTCACCGGGGAGTCGATGCCGGTCACCCGGCAGAAGGGCAACAAGGTGATTGGCGGGACGATGAACCGGAGCGGGGCGCTCATCATCGTGGCGGAGAAGGTCGGTCGCGATACCATGCTCGCCCGCATCGTGCAGATGGTGGCGGAGGCGCAGCGTTCGCGCGCGCCGATCCAGCGCATGGCTGATCAGGTTGCGGGGTGGTTTGTGCCCGCCGTGATATTTGTCGCCATCCTTTCGTTCGCGGGCTGGAGCATCTGGGGCCCAGAGCCCCGCCTCGCTTATGGGCTGGTCAATGCCGTGGCGGTGCTGATCATTGCCTGCCCCTGCGCACTCGGCCTCGCAACACCGATGTCGATCATGGTCGGAATCGGGCGCGGCGCGACACTCGGCGTGCTGATCAGGAACGCCGAGGCTCTCGAGCATCTGGAGAAGGTCGACACGCTGGTGGTGGACAAGACCGGCACGCTGACCGAAGGCCGACCCGCCGTGACGCACATCGTGCCGACCGCGGGTTTCGAAGAGAGTGAATTGCTGCGGTTCGCTGCGGCTGTTGAACGCGCATCCGAGCACCCGCTGGCGCTGGCGATCGTCGAAGCCGCCGGTGCTCGCGGACTCGAGCTGCCCACTGTCGAGGATTTCGATTCCCCCACCGGGCGTGGCGCAGTGGGGCTGGTCGAGGGAAAGCGCATCCTGCTGGGCAATGCCGCCTTCCTGCAATCAGAGGGGATCGACACAAGCTCGCTTGAGGCTGCGGCCGACGAGCTGCGTCGCAGCGGCGCCACCGCGATCTTCATCGGTATCGACGGGCGGCTTGCGGGTGCGATCGCGATCGCCGATCCGGTCAAGGCGACAACGCCCGAAGCGCTGGCAGCACTGCGCAAGGAGGGTGTCCGTGTCGTGATGCTGACCGGCGACAACCGGACGACCGCTGAGGCCGTTGCAGCTCAGCTCGGCATCGACGAGATCGAGGCTGAGGTCCTGCCGGACCAGAAGAGCGCAGTGGTAGCGCGGCTCCGGAGTGAAGGCCGCGTGGTCGCGATGGCAGGCGATGGCGTCAACGACGCGCCGGCCCTGGCCGCCGCCGATGTCGGTATCGCGATGGGATCGGGTACCGATGTCGCGATCGAAAGCTCGGGTATCACGCTGCTCGGGGGCGATCTCACCGGCATCGTCCGCGCGCGCCGCCTGTCGCAGGCGACGATGTCGAACATCCGGCAGAATCTGGTCTTTGCTTTCATCTACAATGCGGCTGGCGTGCCGATCGCGGCGGGCCTGCTCTACCCGTTGTTCGGCATCCTCCTGTCGCCGGTCATCGCCGCTGCAGCGATGGCGCTCTCATCGGTCAGCGTGGTTACCAATGCGCTGAGACTTCGCCGGCAACCGCTTTGAGTCCTTCGGCGGGCCTTTCATTGCCCTCGCGGGTTCGCTGATCGACTTTAGATAGGTGATGAAGCGATCGATGTCGGCTGTCTCCCACGGATCGTCAGGCATGCCGGCATGGCCGACCAGGATACCTTCGGCCAGCGCCTCGTCCAGGCTTTCAACCGGATAGTCGCGGCCCAGAGTCCGGAAGGGCGGACTGGCGGGATTCGGGCTTCGGCCAGTCTTTTCGACAGCGTGGCAGCGGCTGCAGCGCTGGACGGCAAGGTCGTGACCTTCGGCGATCCGCCGGTCGGGTTCGGCAATGGCGGGATGGGACAGCGTGGCGGCCGCAATGCCAAGCGCGGCGATCGCTGCGCGGGTGCTGATCATTGCGCAGGGCTGGCCGGAGCATCCGGCAATGGCGCGAAGCAGCGGCGCATCGCAATGTCGTCCGACGACGGCTTTGCGCAGGGGTTCAGGCTCTTGAGATAGGAGAGTATTTCGGCGCGCTCCTCGGGAGCGAGTGTGAAGCGCGGCATGTCATAATGGCCAACCGAAAGGCCCTTGGTGAAAGCCTCGTCCAGTCCGTCGATAGGATAACGTTTGAACAAGTCGCGCAGCGGCGGGGAATCGGGATTGGGGCCGATATCGGACATGTCCACCGCGTGGCAACCGCCGCACTTGCGCTCTACCAGCTCGTGGCCGCTATATTTCCAGGTCTGTGGAGGGGGTGGTACGCTCTTGCAGGCGGACAGCGCGAGGCCGGCGGCAAACAGGCACACGGTAACATTGGTTCGGATCATGGGATTGCTCTGCTCCTTCGCGCGCGGAACCGCCAATAGGTAAATGTCCCAGCGAGCGATCTGTTCACTGGCAAGGTTGACGGCGCGCGGCACGCGGGCCGATACCCGTATCAAAGTCCTGACAGGAGAGGACCATGGCGATCATCGGCAATGACCGCGTCCACCGGCTCGGCTCCGGCATCCACCACAGCGAAGCCGTTCTCGTCGACAGGGCGGGCTTTGTCATCGGCTTCGGCCGTGATCGCGGCGCCTGTCGGGTCAGCCCCGACGGCGTCACCGAGCGCTTCGCCGAATTGCCCGAGGGCACCATCCCCAACGGCACCGTGATCGACGACAATGGCGACTATATCTATTGCTGCCTCGGCCGGAAGGCGATGATGCGGTTGACCCCGGCAGGCAAGGCCTCGCTGTGGGTCGACCAGGTCGCCGGGGTGCCGCTGCTGATCCCCAATTTCTGCACCCATGACGCCGAGGGCAATCTCTATGTCTCGGTGACCAGCACGAAGCGCGATTTCAGCCGGGTGTTCGAGGAGGTGATGAACCCCGAACCGAACGGCGCGCTGGTCCGTATCCGCCCCGACGGGCGCGGCGAGCTGGTAACCGCCGGCCTGTGGCTCGCAAACGGCACCGCGATCGACCCGAAGGAAGAGGCGGTCTACGTCCTCCAGTCGGGGACGAAGGACCTCGTCCGCGTGCCGATCCGCAAGGATGGCGGCTTCGGCAAGCCCGAGATTTTCGCGAAGGACTTCCCCGGCATCCCCGACGGCATGGCCTTCGACGTCAAGGGCAATTGCTATGTCACCTGCATCTTCAACCATTCACGCGATGCCGACGGCAAGATCTCGCTGGTGGCCTGCAACCAGATCATCAAGGTCGATCCGAACGGCCAATGGGAACCGCTGATCGAGGATCACAGCGGCAAGATCGAACACCCGAGCAACTGCGCCTTCGGGGGCCCCGACATGAAGCGGCTCTACATCGCCAATATGGAGGCGGATCACTTCGCTTATGCGGACCTCGATATCGCCGGGCACAAGTTGCGGCATCAGCGACCCTGATCGTCATCCCAGCGCAGGCTGGGATCCATGTCTCTCTCCACATGAGATGGCATCTGAGCAGGCCACAGACATGGATGCCTGCCTCCGCAGGCATGACGGGAATGCGTTATTTCCCGAAATCCCCCACAAACCCCACCATAGCATCAATCGCCTTGCCCGCCTCGCCCTCGAAGAACACATCCATCGTGGCGAAGCCGTGGATCATGCCGGGGTGGTGGCTGAAGCGGACGTCGACACCCGCCGCCTGGAGCTTGCGGCCATAGGCGATGCCCTGCTCGGTGAGGATGTCGTGCTCGGCGGTGATCAGGATCGCTGGCGGCAGACCGGCTAGGTCCGTCGCCAGCATCGGCGCGAAATCGACATGGTCGCGGTGGACGCGGCCGGGGTCGTACTGGTCGAGGAACCAGACGATCTCGGTCATGGTGAGGAAGGGCGGCTCGAACCGGGTCAGCGATCCTGCGGTGCGATCCTCGACGCTCGGATAGACGAGGATCTGGCCGGCCAGCGGGCTGTCGCCTTCCTCGGCGAGCTTGCGGGCGACCACCGCGGTCAAATTGCCGCCGGCGCTGTCGCCGCCGAGGAAGATCGGCACGTCGCCACCCGCCAGCGGCTTGCGCCGCCGCGCGATCCACCTGGTCGCGGCTAGGACGTCGTTGACCGGCACCGGGAAGGAATGTTCGGGAGCCAGCCGATAATCGAGCGACACCACGGTACAGCCGCTGCGATTGGCGAGCAGCCGGCAGAAATTGTCGCTGCCCGCCGGGTTGCCGAGCACGAAGCCGCCACCATGCACCCAGACGATCAGCCCCTTGGTCCAGGCGGCGGGGCGATAGATGCGCGCGCCGATCTCGGCGTCACCGACCGGGATGTCGAACTCGCCGACCTGTTCGACCGGTTCGATCTCGGGCGGCAGCGGTGCCGCCTCGGCGAGCGCTCGGGTCTCGGCGGCGGGGCGGCTGGTCAGGCCCTGCCACATCGGATCAGCGTCGAAGAAGGCGCAGATCTGCGCCGCGACCGGATCGACCGGGCCCGAAGGCGTGTAGGGAAGTTGGGTTTCGCTCGTCATCAATCGGCCTTTCCACGAATCGTCATCCCGGCGGAGGCCGGGATCTCAGGAGACTGACGCGCGCCATCACCTCCAGAGATCCCGGCCTCCGCCGGGATGACGATGGTGGAAATGGGGCACGCTATTCCTTCCCGAAATCCTCTTCGAACCATTCATGCTCCGCTCGCCCGTCGTGCTCACGCAGCTCGACCTCGCGCTGGCGCAGCTCGACCCGGCGGATCTTGCCCGAGATCGTCTTGGGCAGGTCCTGGTCGAACTGGAGGCGGCGGATGCGCTTGTGCGGGCCCAGTAGCTCGCGGGCATGGGCGAGGATGTCGGCGGCCAGCTCGGCGCTCGGCGCATGGCCCTCGGCGACGCTGACGAAACATTTGGGGACGGCGAGGCGGATCGGGTCGGGCGAGGGGATCACCGCCGCCTCCATCACCGCCGGATGCTCGATCAGGATGCTCTCCAGTTCGAACGGGCTGATCCGATAGTCCGACGCCTTGAACACGTCGTCGGCCCGGCCGACATAGGTGAAGATGCCGTTCGCGTCGCGCATCACCCGGTCGCCGGTGCGGTACCAGGGCCCGTCGAGCGGCACCATGCCCGTCTCGGACCGGTAGCCCTGCATCAGGCCCATCGGGCGGTGCTCGCCGAGCTTTACCGCCAATTCGCCCTCGTCGACCTCATTGTCGTCATCGTCGAGCAGGGTCAGCTCATAGCCGGGCAGCGCCCGGCCGACCGCGCCCGGCGTCACCGGCTGCCCGGGAGAGTTGCCGATCATCGCGGCGCATTCGGTCTGGCCGAAGCCGTCGCGCACCGTCAGGCCCCATTGCGCCTCGACCTGGGCGATGATCTCGGGGTTGAGCGGCTCGCCCGCGGCGCAGCACTCGCGCAGGCCGGTCTGCCACCGTGTCAGGTCATGCTGGATCAGGTGGCGCCAGACGGTCGGCGGCGCGCAGAAACTCGTGATCTTCTGCTCGACCAGGATGTTGAGCGTCCGCACCGGATCGAACCGGCCGGGGCCGAGCGCGAGCACCGCGCCCTCGGCCAGCCAGGGCGCGAAGACGCAGCTCCAGGCATGCTTGGCCCAGCCCGGCGAGGAGATGTTGAGATGGACGTCACCCGGCTGCAACCCGATCCAGTACATCGTCGAGAGCAGCCCGACCGGGTAGGAGATGTTGCTGTGGAGCACGAGCTTGGGCTTCGCGGTGGTGCCCGAGGTGAAATAGAGCAGCACCGGATCGTTCGCCGGCGTCGGGCCATCGGGTACGAAGTTGCGCGGCGCCGAGCGCCAGTCCTCCCAGCTATGCCAGCCCTCGACACCGCCGCCGACGAGCAGGCCGGTCCAGTTGCCCGGATCGAACAGCGGCGCATGGACCGGGTTGGCGATGACGAAGCGGATGTCGGCGCGGCT
>CANJRZ010000036.1 GCA_947476735.1 Sphingomonadaceae bacterium | reverse complement strand
GTCGGTGATCTGCTGCTGTGGGACAATCGCTGCATGATCCACCGTGCAACGCCGTGGGACCTGACGGCCCATGCCCGCGATATGCGCGGCGTCCGCCTGTTCGATGCCGCCCATCCCTGAGGAGAAGATATCGATGCCCGCCTATTTCGTCGCGATCCGCAGCCGTATCAAGGACCCGGCCGAGCTCAAGCTCTACGCCGAAAAATCCCCGGCTTCGGCCAACGGACGCAACCTCAAGCGGCTCGCCACCGCGACCAACCGGATCCGTTCGACCGCGGGCGCGATCCCCGATGGAGCATCGATCCTGGAGTTTCCGAGCTTCGAAGAAGCTCAGGCCTGGTATGACAGCCCGGAATATCAGGAAGCGGTCCAGCACCTGTTCAAGGGAGCGGACTATCAGACCTTCATCATCGAGGGCGACACGGAATATTTCGGCGAGGCGAAGAAGGAATAGGCTGCCGCCACCCTCTCACAATGTCGGATTGATCAGATATTTCTCGCCGGTCGCCTGACGGTGGTAGCCGATCATCACGTCGCGATCGAGCACCTCTGCCAGCGAGATATGGCGCACATAATCGCTTTTGAAAGTGGTCTTGACGTTGTCGAGCACCCGCTTGCGGAGCTCGGCACTGCGCTCGGGGCCGACCTTCTCGAGGATCGCCGGCATCAGAAAGCGCTCGAGCGCCCAGAGCACGCCATAGTCCATGTGGTGGATCTCGGTGGGCGATGGGTCGAGCAGCCCATAGCTGTAGCATTTGGTAAATTCGTACGAGCCATAGGGGCTGTAGAAGTTCATCCGCGAGATCGCGGCTGCCTCCATTGCCCACAGACAATGATCGGCCGTCCGCCCGCCGCCGACCGCATCAAAGGCGATGGTGGCGCCGGTTTCCTTGCAGGCCTGGAGCAGATCGTCCCGGAAGCTGGGCAGGCTTGAATTGCAGACATGGGTCGCGCCGATGCTCTTGAGCAGATCGACATGCTCTTGTCGCCGCACGATATTGATCAGCGGGAAATTGTCCTCGGCGCAAATCTTGACGAGCATCTGGCCAAGATTGGAGGCTGCGGCGGTGTGGATCAGCGCCTTGTGCCCCTCGATCCGCGCCGCCTCGGCTATCGCCAGCGCGGTCAGCGGGTTGGTGAACAAGGCGGCGCCCTCCTGGGTCGAGACATCGTCGGGAAGGAGAGTACATTCGGCGGCAGCGAAGACCCGGTACTGGCCGTAGAGCGCACGACCGAGCGAAAGCGCGGCGACCTTCTTTCCCATCAGCGCCCGGGCATTGGCCCCCGCCGCAATGACGACGCCGGCGCCCTCGAGGCCGACGGTCAGCGGCTCGTTGAAGCGGCCATAGCGCGCCTGTGCCGCGGCCTCGGGAATTTTGGCAATCACCCTTGGCAGATTGTCCGGCGAGCCTTCGAACCTTGCATGGGCCGGATCAACTTCGGGCATCAGGGTCAGCAGATCGGAAGGGTTGATCGGCGCACCCTCGATGCGGACGAGCACCTCGTCGGGACCGGGCGCCGGAACGGGATTGTTGGCAAGCTCGATCACCAGCGTCCCATCGGGGCTCAGCGTCGAGACGATCTGCAGCCCATGGGTCGGGATATCGGACATGGTGGCTCTCCCCTCATATGATTCCGACCAGCCTTAGCAGGCGGAGAAGAGGGAGCAATATCCTGCGAGGACAGGCGGTACGGGGGAAATGGTAAGCCCCGAAGCTCCGGGCCCGCGCGGCGCATCATTCTCCCCAAGGCGATGATGCGTCGGTTCGCACGTGGCCCGAGAGCTTCGGGGAAGCGCCGCCCCGATCAGGAGGCGGCGAAAATGATTGCGGCGGCGCCAGGAGGAGGGAAAGACGCCGCCGCATTCGGCCACAGGCCGAACTCGTATCAATGTCCGCGAAGCGCATCCTCAATGCTGACGAATGCGACGACGGCCATGAAAAAACCTGCCGCAGCCAGCGGGATGAGGATGTGGAGGTTGGCGCTGAGCGTTCCCATGATGAAACTCCTTGTTCGTTGAAGCCATTATGTCCCCACCGGATGGAAGTGCATTTGATCCCAATCAAAAGCGGTTCGAATTCGCGCAAAGACCGCTTATGGAGGGAACATGACCACAAGCGAATCCTGTTCCGATTGCAGCGTGCGCGATCAGGCACTGTGCGGCAGCCTTACCAACCATGAGCTGGAATCGCTCAACCGGCTAGGCCGGCGCCGGCATGTAGCAAAGGGCGAAACGCTCGCCTGGGCCGGAGACGATAATCTCGTCTGCGGCAATCTGCTGTCAGGCGTACTCAAGCTGAGCTCGGCCACCACCGATGGTCGCGAACAGATTGTCGGGCTGCTGTACCCGGCCGATTTCGTCGGTCGGCCGTTCGCCGACCAGGTGGATTATGATTGCACGGCGCTGACCGACGCCGAGCTCTGCGTCTTTCCGCGCGAGCCGTTCGAACGGGCGCTGGCAGATCATGTCCAGATGGAGCGGCTGCTGCTCCAGCGGGTCCTGGCGGCGCTGGGCGATGCGCGCGGACGGATCGTCAGCCTCGGGCGCGGTTCGGCGTCAGGCAAGGTTGCGGGCTTCCTGCTCGACCTTGCCGATCGGGCCGGCACGAGCGGCTGCCGTGCGATGCCCGGCGGGCCATTGACCTTCGATCTGCCGCTGTCCCGCGGTGAGATGGCCGATGTGCTCGGCCTTACAATCGAAACGGTGAGCCGGCAGATGACGGCCATGAAGACCGCGGGGATCATCAGTCTGCCGGGAGGTCGCGCAGTTACGATCCTCGACCGCCAGGCGCTTGAGGCGCGGCTTGACTAAAGCAGGCCGAGCGCGCGCAGGTCAGCGACGAGCGGCTCAGCGCCGCGGAAGACGTGGCCTCTAATCCCGAGTACTTCGCCGCCGCGGACATTGTCCTCTCGGTCGTCGATAAAGATCGCCTCCTCGCCCGCGAGGCCGAAGCGCTTCAACGCCAGCTCATAAATGGCGCGGTCGGGCTTAAGCAGCTGCTCCTCCCCCGAGACCACGATGTCGTCGAACAGGTCGAAGATCGCCGCCTCTCGGGCGCGGAAAGGTGGCCAGAATTCATGGCTGAAATTGGTGATCGCGTAGAGCGGCACACCGCGCGCATGGAGCGCCCTTACGACGTCCGCCATGCCAGGCAACAGGCCGGTGACGGTTTCCGAGAAGCGCGGGCCGAAGGCGGCGATAGCTTCGGCGAATCGCGGCCAGAGCGCGATCAGCTCAACACTCGTTTCGGCAAAAGGCCGGCCGCGATCATGCTGGCTATGCCATTCAAGAGTGACGACATCGCGCAGAAACAGCTCAAGCTCGTGCGCGGGCACGAGCGGAGTGAAGAACTGCCGGAGATTCCAGTCGTAGAGCACATTGCCGACATCGAAGATGACGGCGCGTATGCGACGCTCAACCAGTGGATCGATTAGCCCTGACGCGCCTTGAAGCGGCGGTTGGTCTTGTTGATCACATAGGTGCGGCCACGACGACGGATCACGCGGTTATCGCGATGACGACCCTTCAGGGACTTGAGCGAGTTGCGGATCTTCATGGCTGAACGCGCCTGCTTTCTAAGCTTTTGGGTTGCAAAACGAGGCGCTCCCCTATGTGCCCAGCTGTCAGGAGTCAATATTGTTTTGCCTCCGGCGTCGGCGGTCGCCCGCAGATTCCCTCAATAAACGTCATTCATCGTTGAGCCATGAATGATATTGCACCCAAATCATAACCGACGCGTTTCGATGCGGAGCATCCTCTCGGAGGTCGAGATGAAGATAGTCGCCAAAATCCTGCTGCCAAAGCTTCTGCTGTCCGCTGCCGCGCTGGCGCTTGCCGGCTGCGCCGCGCAAATCCCCGAAGCGCGCGTCACCCGGTTCCATCTGGGCCAGCCGATCGCACCGGGCGAGATCGCGGTGGAGCCGCGCGATCCGTCGCTCGCGGACGAGCTGGAATTCCGAACCTACGCCCGGATCGTCCAGGATGAACTTTCACGGCTCGGCTTCAAGGTGGCAGCGAATGCGCCTCGGTCTGAGCTGGTTGCGGTGACCGACGTACGTCGAAGCTGGCGGCCAACCGGCCAGACCACCGGCTCGTCGATGTCGATCGGCCTGGGGACGTCGAGCGGCGGTGGCTGGCATGGCGGCACCAGCGTAGGCGTCGGCGGGTCGATCAGCTTTCCGCTCGGCAAGCAGACCGAGCGAATGGACGTGTTGACCCAGCTCTCGGTCCAGCTCAAGCGCCGTTCGGACTCGTCGGTTGTCTGGGAAGGCCGCGCCGAGAGCGTGGCGCACGACGGCACCCCCTATGCCAATCCCGAGGCAGCGGTGACGCGACTGGCGGAAGCCTTGTTCCGGGGCTTCCCCGGGAAGTCGGGTGAGTTTATCACGGTCAAATGAACGACCAGGCGATCGGCCAGTTTGATGGCCTCAGCATCTCTAGCGGCTTCGACAGCGGCAATATCATCGTTGATGGCAGGAAGGGCGCGAGCTTCGACCTCGCCATCGCCCGTGACCATCAATCCGACTTCTACCAGTGGTTCCACTTCCGGCTCAACGGCGCGAAGGGCGTGCCGGTCACGCTCCGGATCGGCAATGCCGGCGGCTCGGCCTATCCCGACGGCTGGAAGGACTATCGCGCCTGCGCCTCGCATGATCGGCAGGACTGGTATCGCGTGCCGACCAGCTATGCGAACGGGACGCTGACGATCGCCTTCACCCCTGAGGCAGACAGCGTCTGGATTGCCTATTTCGCGCCTTATTCGATCGAGCGGCACCATGATCTTGTCGCGCGGATCGCCGCTGCGCCCGGCGTCATCCACGAACGGCTCGGCGCCACGCTCGACGGCCAGGACCTCGACCTGCTGACGATCGGCGAGGGACCGAAGCAGATCTGGTTCTACGCACGCCAGCATCCAGGCGAATCGATGGCCGAATGGTGGATCGAAGGGGCGCTCGAACGGCTGACCGATCCGCATGATCCGGTCGCGGTCGACCTGCGCCGCCGCGCAACCTTCCATATCGTGCCCAACATGAACCCCGACGGGTCGCGCCGCGGCCATTTGCGCACCAATGCTGTCGGGGTGAACCTCAACCGCGAATGGCACGAGCCCACGCTCGAACGCAGCCCCGAGGTCTGGCATGTGCTCCGGCGGATGGACGCGACCGGCGTCGATTTCGCGATGGACGTCCATGGTGATGAGGCGATCCCGCATGTGTTTATTGCCGGGTTCGAGGGCATCCCGACCTGGACCGAGGCGCAGGGCCAGGCTTATCACCTGTTCCGCGACACCCTTGCGCGGCGCACCCCCGATTTTCAGACCAGGCACGGCTATCCGACCGCGGGCAAAGGCAAGGCCAATCTGTCGATGTCGACCAACCAGCTCGCCAACCGCTTCGGCTGCGTCGCCACCACGCTTGAAATGCCGTTCAAGGACAATAACGACCTGCCCGACCCGCGGCGCGGCTGGTCACCCGAACGGTCGAAACGGCTTGGGGCGGAATGCCTCGGCGCGCTGCACGAGGTGCTCGATCAGTTGCCTGCCTCGCGGTCAGGGGCGACCTCTTAGTCCCTCCCAAGCGCAGCCGGGGAAGAGGTTGCGGGATCAGCCTCCGCCGCGCTCGGTCGCGGTAATCTGAAGCTTCGCCACCGTCGCGTCGTCGAGCGGTCGATCGAAGCGACAGCCCGCCTCATGCCCATTCGCCCAGACGACATGCGCGTCGACCAGCCCCTTCAACGGCAGGACGATCTGGATCGAGGTTTCGGGATCGAGATCCTGGTACAGGCGCAACCGGGCGCCGCTGCTCGAAATGTCGATAATTCGGCAGGGCGATCGCGAAGCGGCACCATTGTGGCGCAGGCTGGTATCGAAGGCGGTCAGGCTTCGCGGCGCCTCGCGGCGACTTCGCCCCCCACGCACCAGCACTTCTGACGAAAACATACGCAAACCCCTATCGCCAAACGGCTCCCCCGTCCCCCCGGACGAACAGTCGGATTTCCCCGGCTACAGTAAATTTACTTAATCGGGATGCGGTGACAGGGCAACCGAATGATAGGAGCCGCACCAACGGCCTTTTCGGCGGAGGCGGGCCTCGCAGCGCGCGCCTCAGGCCTCGAGTTCGATGTCCCAGTAGAGCCAGTCGCGCCAGCTCTGGTGGAGATAGTGCGGTGGGAAGCTGCGGCCATGTTCCTGGAGCTGCCAGCTCGTCGGACGGATCGGTGCCTCGAACAACCTCATCCTCGCCTGTGCCGGGGTGCGGCCGCCCTTGCGCAGGTTGCACGGCGCGCAGGCGGTCGAGACATTTTCCCAGGTGGTGCGGCCGCCCTGCGCGCGCGGGATGACATGGTCGAAGGTAAGGTCGCTTTGCGAACCGCAATATTGGCAGGAGAAACGATCGCGCAGGAACAGATTGAAGCGGGTGAAGGCCGGATGCTCGGACTGCTTCACGAACTGGCGCAGCGCAATCACCGAGGGCAGGCGCATCGCGAAGTTCGGGCTGCGCACCTCGCGCTCATATTCGGCGATGATGTCGACCCGTTGCAAAAAGACCGCCTTGATAGCGGTCTGCCAGTTCCACAACGATAAGGGATAATAGCTCAACGGCGTGTAATCGGCGTTGAGCACAAGCGCCGGACAACTGTCCGGATGTCGCATGAGATCGCTATGGTACATGAACGAACCGGGCCTCCCGCGCATGACGGAGAGCCCACCCGCACCAGCCCTGACCTTCCGTTCGCACACCGGAACGCCTATGGCCGAACCGGCCGCGCTCTCGTGGCCACCCTTTCGCTGGAAAGCGTGACATGGGCATGACAGCATTTCCTTTGACTCCGCGTCAAGAGTCCGAATGGCCATGCACGTAATTTCCCGCTTTGCTCCGAGCCCGACCGGGCGGCTGCACCTCGGCCACGCCTTCTCGGCGCTGCTCGCGCATGATCTCGCCCGAGCGCTTGGCGGCCGTTTTCTGCTGCGCATCGAGGATATCGACCCCGGCCGCTGCCGGCCCGAACATGTCACTGGCATCATCGAAGATCTGCGCTGGCTGGGCCTCGACTGGGACGAGGAGCCGGTCTTCCAGTCGCAGCGCCTGCCGCTTTATGCTCAGGCGCTCGAACGGCTGAAGGCGCGGGGGTTCGCCTATCCCTGCTTCTGCACCCGCGCCCGGATTGCCGCCGAGATCACCGCGAGTATCGCCGCGCCACACGGACCCGATGGGCCATTATATCCGGGCATCTGCCGTACGCTGGGCGAAGAGGAGCGCGCACGGCGGATCGCGGCCGGCGAGGCCCATGCCTGGCGGCTCGACAGCGCGAAGGCCGTCGCGCTGGCGGGACCGCTCCCGTGGCACGACGCGGCAGCCGGCCCGGTCGCCGCCGATCCCGCCGCCCATGGCGACGTCGTCCTCGCCCGCAAGGACGCGCCGACCAGCTATCATCTCGCGGTCACCGTCGACGATGCGGCGCAGGGCGTGACCGACGTGGTGCGCGGGCAGGACCTGTTCGCGGCGACCCATGTCCACCGCCTGCTCCAGGCGCTGCTCGGCCTGCCGGTGCCGCGCTATCATCACCATGCGCTGCTGCTCGACGACAAGGGCGAACGCCTAGCCAAGCGCGCCGGCTCGCCGACCCTTGCATCGATGCGAGCGGAAGGCGTGGATCCGGCCGGGCTGGTGGAGCGGCTGCGGGCGCAACGCCCCCTCGCTTTCCCCTAGTCGTCATGCCAGCGCAGGCCGGCATCCCGGGCGCCTCCTGCCGCGACCTCCTCTCCCCACCTCCTGAAATCCTGGCCTTCGCCGGGATGACAGATTGGGGGATTTCTCAGCGAGATGGCGCCCTGCCCTTTCGGGCAGTCCTTATTTAGTTCACCTCGGTCGCAAGCCGCGCTACATCGCCTGCATGGGAAACACGATATTCTTCTTCCTGATCCTCGCCGCGATGATCGCCACCGTGGTGGTGCTGGTGCGCGGGATCATCGCCTTCCTGAAGACCACCGAGGACGATCTGAAGGCGGGCGCCATGAACCAGTCCGGGCTCAAGCAGAACAAGATGATGCGGATGCGGATCGCCTTTCAGGCGCTCGCGATCATCCTCGTCATATTGCTGCTGATGATGAACCGCGGCAGCTAGGCAAATCGGCAGCAAACAGGGTCTGATGGTCCGCCTCAACAAGATCTACACCCGCACCGGCGATGCGGGCGAGACCGGGCTGGTCGACGGCTCGCGCCTGCCCAAAAGCGCGCCGCGCATGGCCGCGATCGGCGATGTCGACGAGCTCAACTCGGCGATCGGCGTCGCCCTGACCCACCCAATGCTGCCCGGCTTCCGCGACATGCTCGACCGCATCCAGAACGAGCTGTTCGATCTCGGCGCTGATTTCGCCACCCCCGGCCCCGATTATGCGCCGTCCGACATGGTGCTGCGCATCGCCGCCTCGCAGATCGAGCGGCTCGAACGCGAAATCGATGCGATGAATTCGGAACTGGAAGCCCTGCGCAGTTTCATCCTGCCCGGCGGCAGTCCGGCGGCGGCGGCGATCCACCTCGCCCGCGCGATCTGCCGCCGCGCCGAGCGCTCGGCAGTCGCGGCGCACCGCGATCCCGGCGCGATCGGCGGACTCAACCCGCTCGGCCTGACCTATATCAACCGGCTGTCGGATCACCTGTTCGTGCTGGCGCGCGCGATCAACCGGGTCGGGACGGGGGATTTACTCTGGCAGCCCGGGGCGACGCGGTAAGACGGGCGCTCGCCAGAGCATTTTGCAGTCAGGTGGAACCACCTGACGACTCGCAAAATGCGGAAAACAAATGATAGTTAGAGCGTGATGTGGTTCGAGTTAAGCGGATCACGCTCTAACGCCGCGGCGGCAGCGGGTCCATCGCGTTGCCGATCACATAGTTCAGCAGAACGAAGGCGATGACCAGGAAGAAGGCGGCCATGATCACTGTCCGGACTAAGTCCTTCGTCTCCCCGCCGTCCATGTTTCCCCCCACCACGCAAAGCACCGCACCGCACCGCACCGCACCGCAGCCTCCTACCACAGGGGATCCCGGAGGCATTGTAAATTATGTACGGGGCCGAAACGGGCGCGTGGGCGCCTGATCTTTACCGGTAACCGAACCAGGCGAGCACACTCTCCAGGCGGATCAGGGGCGCGCTGAAGCCGACCATCAGCACACCGGCGACGATGAGGAGCAACACGACAAGGTGGCCGGTGCGCATCGGACCGCCGCCGCCGCGCCAACCGCCGCCGCCCGCAGGAGGGCGTTGCCAGCGGGCAGGACGCCGGTCCATCAGTGCTCCACTCCGATGCAGCCTTCAGTCAGGATCATGAAATCTCCGCCAAGCAGACATCAAGCATAGCGGCGGACGCACCCGTCCCTATCGGTATTTTCCCGGAGGCGGCCCGTCGCCGCGCGGGTCAGGTGATCGCGGCAGGATTGCCGATCAGGTGCTGGACGAAGACCAGCCCCAGCATCACGAAGCTGCCGATGAGCATGATCGAATGCGCCACGCTGCGCTGTTCGGGAGACATGACGACACCCTTCTCCATCATAGCAAGACCACCGAAGCTAGGGGGGTGGGGTTGAGAATTGGTTAACCACGTCCCAGATTGCGCCCTTGACTGCGGATGCCCGACTCACGGCTTGCGCCCTGCGAACAAATCTGGAACATTTGCTGAATGCTGACCCATATCTCCGTTCGCGGCGCGCGCGAGCACAACCTCAAAAATGTCGATGTCGATCTGCCGCGCGAGAAGCTGATCGTCATCACCGGCCTGTCCGGATCGGGCAAGTCGAGCCTCGCCTTCGACACCATCTATGCCGAAGGGCAACGCCGCTACGTCGAGAGCCTCTCGGCCTATGCGCGCCAGTTCCTCGAGCTGATGCAGAAGCCCGATGTCGATCATATCGAGGGGCTGAGCCCGGCGATCTCGATCGAGCAGAAGACGACCAGCCGCAACCCGCGCTCGACGGTCGCGACGGTCACCGAGATTTACGACTATATGCGCCTGCTCTGGGCGCGGGTCGGCGTCCCCTATTCGCCCGCCACCGGCCTGCCGATCGCCGCGCAGACGGTCAGCCAGATGGTCGACCGGATCATGCTGCTGCCCGAGGGCACCCGCCTGCTGCTGCTCGCCCCGGTGGTGCGCGGCCGCAAGGGCGAATATCGCAAGGAGCTCGCCGAATGGCAGCGCAACGGCTTCACCCGGGTGCGCATTGACGGCGAGATGCACGAGATCGAGGCCGCCCCCGCGCTCGACAAGAAATACAAGCACGACATCGAGGTGGTGGTCGACCGCCTCGTCGTCCGCGAAGGGATCGAGACCCGGCTGGCGCAAAGCTTCGAGACCGCGCTGCGGCTCGCCGACGGGCTGGCCTATGCGGATCTTGTGGATATCACGGTGGCGGAGGCGATGAGAGAATCCCCCTCCCTTCCCAGGGAGGGTCCAGGGGTGGGTGCGAGCGACGCAGTCGCGAGCTCTGTCGCCGAGGCACCCGCCAGCTTCCAGTTCGCCGAAGCGGCCGACATCGGCGGCGCGATGAAGGGCGCCGGCGTCCCGCCCAACCGCATCACCTTCTCCGAGAAATTCGCCTGCCCCGTCTCGGGCTTCACCATCGCCGAGATCGAGCCGCGGCTGTTCTCGTTCAACGCGCCGCAGGGTGCCTGCCCGGCCTGCGACGGGCTCGGCGAGAAGCTTTATTTTGATCCGCAGCTGGTCGTCCCCAACGAGGCGCTGTCGATCAAGCAAGGCGCGATCGTGCCCTGGGCCAAGTCCAACCCGCCCAGCCCTTATTATATGCAGGTGCTGAGTTCGGTCGCGCGCGCCTATGATTTCCGGCTCGATACGCCGTGGAACGAGCTGTCCGACGAGATTTGCGACGTCATCCTCTACGGCACGAAAGGGCGGGTGATCACCCTCACCTTCATCGACGGCCGCAAAAGCTATGACGTCAACAAGCCGTTCGAGGGGGTGATCCACAATCTCGACCGGCGGATGCTGGCGACCGAGAGCGCCTGGATGCGCGAGGAGCTCGGCAAATATCAGAGCTCGGCGCCGTGCGAGGTGTGCGGCGGCGCGCGCCTCAAGCCCGAGGCGCGCGCGGTCAAGATCGCCGGCGAGGACATCAGCATGTCGACCCGCCGCGCGGTCGGCCCCGCGCTCGCCTTCTTCCGCGACATGCCGAACCATCTCAATGCCCAGCAGAATGCGATCGCCGAACGCATCCTCAAAGAGATTGTCGAGCGGCTCGGCTTCCTCAACAATGTCGGGCTCGACTATCTCAACCTCGATCGCACCAGCGGGACCCTCTCGGGCGGCGAGAGCCAGCGCATCCGCCTCGCCTCACAGATCGGCTCGGGCCTCTCGGGCGTGCTCTACGTCCTCGACGAGCCCTCGATCGGCCTTCACCAAAAGGACAATGAGCGCCTGCTGGTAACGCTCCGCCGGCTGCGCGATCTCGGCAATACGGTGATCGTCGTCGAGCATGACGAGGACGCGATCCGCACTGCCGACTATATTGTCGACATGGGGCCGGGCGCGGGCGTCCATGGCGGCGCGGTGGTCGCGCAGGGGGTGCTCGCTGACATATTGAGCAACGAGAACAGCCTGACCGGGGACTATCTCTCGGGCCGCCGCATGGTCGACATCCCGACGAAGCGGCGCAAGGGCAATGGCAAGAAGGTCACCGTCCACAATGCGCGGGCGAACAACCTGAAGAATGTCACCGCGTCGATCCCGCTCGGTACTTTCACCTGCATCACCGGGGTCTCGGGATCGGGCAAGTCGAGCTTCACCGTCGATACGCTCTATGCGGCGGCGGCGCGTCAGCTCAACGGCGCGCGGGTGATCGCGGGCGCGCACGACAAGGTCACCGGCTTCCAATATTGCGACAAGGTGATCGACATCGATCAGTCGCCGATCGGCCGCACCCCGCGATCGAACCCGGCGACCTATACCGGCGCCTTCACCAACATCCGCGACTGGTTCGCCGGCCTGCCCGAGAGCGAGGCGCGCGGCTACAAGCCGGGCCGCTTCAGCTTCAACGTCAAGGGCGGCCGCTGCGAGGCGTGCACCGGCGACGGGCTGATCAAGATCGAGATGCACTTCCTGCCCGACGTCTATGTCACGTGCGACGTCTGCCAGGGCAAACGCTACAACCGCGAGACGCTCGAGGTGAAGTTCCGCGACAAGAGCATCGCCGACGTGCTCGACATGACCGTCGAAGACGCGGTCGAGTTCTTCAAGGCGGTCCCCCCGATCCGCGACAAGATGGCGATGCTCGCCGAGGTCGGCCTCGGCTATGTCAAGGTCGGCCAGCAGGCGACCACCCTGAGCGGCGGCGAGGCCCAGCGGGTCAAGCTCGCCAAGGAACTGTGCCGCCGCGCAACCGGCAACACCCTCTACATCCTCGACGAACCGACCACCGGGCTGCATTTCGAGGATGTGCGGAAACTGCTCGAAGTGCTCCACGCGCTGGTGGCGCAGGGGAATACCGTCGTTGTGATCGAGCATAATCTTGAGGTCATCAAGACGGCGGACTGGATCATCGATCTGGGCCCCGAGGGGGGCGTGCGGGGTGGAGAGATTGTGGCCGAAGGGACGCCGGAGGAAGTGGCGGAGGAGCCTCGGAGTTATACGGGGCAGTATCTCAAGCCGTTACTCCAACCGGGAGCCCGCAACGCTCAGGCTGCTGAGTAGCCATATTTGTAGATTGCGGTCGCTTCTGCGTCCATTGTGACAGGGGCGCGTCAATATCGGGTGTCGGGTTTTCGCCCTAATCACTGCACTGCCAGAAGGAGGGGCTCGTCACTATGCATATCTCTTCGATGGTCGAGCTTACTACACCCGATGTTGAAAAATTTACATGGACTAGATTGAAGAATTATAAAAATATCTCTTTTACCTCAGATCTTATTTCGCAACTTCACAGCCTCCCGCTTAAATTTCGCGCCGACGTTAAGAAGCAATCGGCACAAATTAGGTATGCGTTGATACAAGCTGAAGAATATTTTGATGCAGCAAAAACTGTGTCCTTGGCTACACAGCCGGTTCTTTATTATTATGGAACCATGAGCTTAGCCTTGGCAGAAATACTTTTTAAGCAGACCGGCGATTCGAGTCTAGACAGAGCTCGCCAACAGCATGCTCATCACGGGCTACTGTTTAAACCTCGGGGCGACCCTTCGAGTGAGGATAAATTAGCTAACAGCGCCTCGTTACTGCGAGCTATACCAATGCTGAAGAACAATTGTAGAATGGGCACTTTTGAACTTTGGCATCGATCAAGTCGTGAGTCTGCTTTGGCAGGTTTAGAAGAGATCGATATGGGAACTTCAAAGCAGTCACGTACGAGCCTTTTAGCATTTCCTAGCCCCCATCCATTTGAGAAAATACCGGAGAAGGGCTTTTCACTCTTAGAGTGTTGGTCATCCATTCCCGATATGTCGCATGCGCTTGCGATGTATGGTCTGAATTCGGAGTTAGTTAGAGGAACAAATTCGCGTTATGTTAACGATACAAGCAAGATTCACACTAATATATTAACTCTCCATCCGAGCATTCATTTCGGGCAGCATGCTGGGTTCGATAATTTTTTCTTCTCTCCTTGCGATTTTGAACTCATCAACATTGTCGAAATGCCGTTCGGTTGTGCCATTCGTACCACAGCACAAGAGGGGTGGCATATTCGTGGTGGAAGATATCCAATTGCTTTCCAGAAAAAGAGAGATGAGATATTTTTCTGCTTCAAAATGATAGGCTCAATGAATTTGGTCTGATATATTTATCCCTGTTCATTCTCGGAAATTATGCTCGATATTTCCCCGATCAATGGATCAAAGAGGTAGAACTTCCGTCCGCTCTGTCATTATCTACTACCTATTTTATTGAATATTTAAGAGATCGAGCCCCGCTTTTGACTTTGATGGAGCTCGACAGAGCCTTATACGTCAGCCCTTAAAAATGAAGTTTGATGACAGTTTACTAACTTCGGCGATTACGGTGTCAGGTGCAAAATCCCCCAAACGGGCCGCGAGGCCGCCTGCCAGCTAAATCTGAGTTACGGTGCCACGTGCAATAACCCCTAAATTGCGCTGCTGATGGGCTTGTCACGCCCAACCCATCTGAAGTTGCGCTGCCATGACCAGCAGACCACGCAATTTCGCAGCAAGAGCCCGCCAATCACCGCGCCGTATCGATCGACAGGCCGCCATCGGCAAAAAAGCTGTAGCCGGTGATATAGCCGGCCTCAGGACTTGCGAAGAATGTCGCGATCGAGGCGATCTCTTTCAGCGGATCGCCAATGCGCGGAATCGGAGGGACCGGCCCCGGGGCCATCGCCGACATCTTCGCGATAGGCATCTGTGTCCCGCCACCGGCAGAAGATTGTTCACCGTGACCCGCCGCGCGCGCCATTCCTTCGCCGCCGTGCGCGTCAGGGCGCAGATCGCCTCCATGGCCATGGCGTAGGGCAGGCGACCGGCGCCGACCAACAGGGCGCGACCGCGCCGCCCGATCTGATCCAATTCCGATCAATCTTACGCCCCCGCCGGCCTTGACGCTGCCCGCCCGGGCCGGTCAGCTAGCGGCTTCGTCGAGGAGAGGCTAGCATGGTCCTGATCACCGCCACCAACGCCAGCGCGCTGCGGACAAACTTCGATTTCGGCCGGTTGACCGGCGCCGATGCGGCAGTCGTCGAGCAGCGCGGCACGTCGCTCATCATCGACGTCGGCGGCTTGCGCTATGCCTTCAACGGATCGGGCCTTCTCTATGGCGGCAATGGCGAGGCGACCGCGGGAACGTTCACCGGCCTCAACATATTGAGCGACGGCAACCTGATCTTCCAGGCCGACGGCTTCAGCGTGTCGGCCACCAGCGTCTACCAGGCGAGCCACGCCTCCGCGAACGTGCTGACCGCCCTCGTGCTCGCAGGCGATGACGAGCTGCGCGGCGGCGACCGCGACGACAATTTCAGCGATCTTGCCGGCCACAATGTCCTGCGTGGCGGCGCGGGCGCGGACACTATCGTCGCGGGGGACGGCAACGATCATATTTACGGCCAGTCGCCCAATGGCGGCGCGGACGGTGGCGATTCGATCTCGGCCGGCGGCGGCTCCGACTATATCAACGGCAATGCCGGGAACGACACGATCAGCGGCGGCGCGGGATCGGACCGGATCCAGGGCGGAGCCGACGCCGATAACATCTCGGGCGATACCGGCAACGACACCGTCAACGGCAATCTCGGCGCGGATTCGATCAGCGGCGGCGACGGCAATGACTCACTCCGCGGCGGCCAGGGCAATGACACGATCGATGGTGGCGCGGGCAATGACACCGTGTTGGGCGACACCGGCCTCGATGAGCTGCGCGGCGGTGCCGGCAATGATCTCTTCCTCTTCAGCGCGGGGGTCAGCCCGATCAACGTCAGGCCCGACCGCATCGTGGATTTCCAGTCGGGCGAGGACCATCTGTCGGTCGGCTTTCTGCCGGAGGCGCTGCTGGAGGGTAATGCCGATCCCTTTGCCGGCGCCACCGGCAGCTTCATCAGCGCCGGCCAGAGCCTCGCCCAGCTCCTGATCGACCAACGCGCCGGCGGCCATGAGGTGGCGATGATCAGGGTCATCAGCCAGACCTACTTCTTCTGGGACAGCGACGGCAACGGATCGATCGACTCGGTGATCGACGTGAGCAACACCGGCAGCCATTCGCTCAGCGATTTCATCATCCTCTGAACCGATTTGAAGTCGGGTGGAATCAGCGGACGACTCGAAAATCGGGGTAAATAAAGGAATTACGGTACCAGTTCACTGAATCCCTTAATCTCTGCGGGGTTCGACGCGCGCTCCGAAATTCCCGGCCCCCACCTGGAATAACGGGAGCTACGGTTCGATGTTCAACAATCCCCGCCTTCGCCCGCAGCAGGCCCGCCAATCACCGCGCCGTATCGATCGACAGGCCGCCATCGGCAAAGAAGCTGTAGCCGGTGATATACGCCGCCTCAGGGCTTGCGAGAAAGGCCGCGAGCGGGGCGATGTCCTTCCGCGGGTCGCCGATGCGCGGGATCGGCGGGACCGGCCCCGGGCCATCGCCGACATCTTCGCGATAGGCATCGGTGTCCGCCACCGGCAGAAGATTGTTCACCGTGACCCGCCGCGCGCCCCACTCCTTCGCTGCCGTGCGCGTCAGGGCGCGGATCGCCTCCTTGGCCATGGCATAGGGCAGGCGATCGGCGAAGCCCGCTATCCCGATGCAGGACGCCAGGTTGATCACCCGGCCGTCGCGCCCGTCCATATACGGGAAGCAGGCCTGCATGAAACGCAGATAGGAGATGGGTCCGGAGTCGAACTGACGCCGCAAGGTCGCGAGGCTCGTCTCCAGCACCGAGCCGAGCGCCGTGTCCTGGTCCCAGGCATTGTTGACCAGGATATCCACCGTCCCGAACGCCTCGACCGCCCTGTCGACGGTGGGTTCGACCGCGTCGAGATCGAGCACATCGCACTGCACCGAGACCGCCGTCCCGCCGCCGTCGATGATCTCGCGCCGCGTGTTTTCGAGCGGCCCGGGGCTGCGCGAGGCGAGCACGACGCGGGCGCCCTCCTGCGCGAAATGGAGCGCCATCGCCCGCCCCAGCCCGCGGCCCGCGCCGGTGATCAGCGCCACACGCCCTGCCAGCCTGCCCATCTCTCCGTCTCTCCCCATCGCCGGCATCGCCCCGCTTGACGGCTGCAACCCGATCAGGCGGCGTCGCCGGCCGTGATCGCGACCTTCGCGCCCATCTGCTGCGCCCAGTGCATGAAGCTGCCATATTCGTTCCAGCGATGGATCAGGCCATCCTTGAACGTGAAGAAATAGGCGGTGTTGATGTCGAGCTTGCGGCCGCTCGGCGGCAGGACCACCCCGTCAAACGCCAGGTCGCCGCTATGCGTCCCCGTCGTCCGCGCCTCGATCGCGATCGTCTGCCCGTCATCGACGAGGCTCAGAAATTCGACCTTCTCGTCGGGCGTCCCGCGCCAGATCGTCCGGGCGAAGCCGCACAGTGCCTGCGGCGAGTTATTGTGGCTGCCTTCGGTGAAATATTCGAAATCGGGGGTGAGATAGGAGGTCACCTTGTCGAGATCCCGCGCGTGCCAGGCTTCGAACAGGGCGAAAACAAGTTCCTTGTTGGTCATCTGACGCCTCTCCGGGATGTTTATGCGCGCAGGTTAAGCTTGAACTCCGGCGCTGCGTCAATGTCGGATCAGGGGCGGGTCGCGGCGTCGCGGAAATAGCGTGACCGTGACGCTTCAGCAGGTTCTACCGCCCTGGTCCCTCCGGCCCGAAGTCCAGCAGCTTCGCCAGTTCGCCGGCCACGTCGCTGCACGCCAGATCGATATCGAAGAAGAACAGCGTGCGGACGATCGGGTCCACGTCATCGCCGGGATCGCCCAACTCGTCCCAACCGTCGAGCTTGACCAGGCCGAACCGGGCGCTGTCACGAATCAGCCCGGAATGCCGCCAGTTGGCCAGCACCAGCTCCAGCGCGTTGCGAATCTCGGCGAAAACCGGTCCGACCGCCGCCGATTGGCGCCTGGCTATATCGGCCAGCATGTCCAGCCGCTCGGCGGGGAAATCGAATATCTTGTCCGGCGTATCGATCCGGCAGCGGATGAACCGCGCCCAGTTCTCCGAGAAGGCTTCGCCATATGCGGGCAGGGCAACATCGCAGATCAGCTCGTTGTGGTACCGGTCATAGGGCTCCTGCACGGCAAGAAACAGCGCTGACGCGATCTCCTGCTTCCGCCTGCGGCCGGTGAACAGATCGAACAGCCCCATCGCATCTCCCCTTGCGAACGCGCCCGAGCATAGCGAGCCACGCGCGGCCCGTCATGCCCGCCGGCCCGATCTGATCCATTTCCGATCAATCCCCTCACCGGCTACCTTGCCCCGTCCCGGTCCGCGAGAGTGCGCCAAGGCGTGTCGGCATGGGCTGAATGGCGGTACGCCCTAACTCTCCTCGTTGACGCGGGTGATATCCACCGGAACGGCCGAAAGATGCGGCATGGCGTTGATCGGCTCGTAATGGCGATCGGTATCGACCAGCAGATTGACGCAGGTGCCGTCGCGCGCAGGGTCGCCCGCCGCATCGGGCAGCCCGCCCCAGCAATGGGTGGTGGCGACGACGCCGGCCCGCAACCGGTCATCGCGGGCGACGATGAATCGGGCCCGGCCGTGGGAGGAGGTCAGCTCGATGCCGTCGCCCTCGGCGAGCCCGAGGCTGGCGAGCTCGTCGCCATGCAGATAGGCGGCATTGGTCGGGTTACGGGCGCGGATCGCCGAAAGCTGGGTGCCGTTGCTGTTGAACGTGTCGCGGATCCGCCGGGTGCTCATCAGATAGGCATAGTCGCGGCCGTCGCGGCGATGCGATCCGCCCGCCCTGCCATGAGCGAGGCACTGCGCGAGCTCGTCCGCGACATCGGCCGGCATCACGTCGAACCGGCCGTCGGCGCCCGGCTCCGCCTCCGCGACGGTGCCGAGATCGACCGCGAAGTCGCGACCATGCGGAAAGCCGTCCAGATCGGCGCGCGATGCGCGCGCGCCGTCGAGGCGGATGTCGAGCAGTTCGCTGGTGGTAGGCGCCCGATCGAGCGGCAGCGGCGCCTTGCCGGCATAGACGATCTGCTTGCCGAGCCGGGCGGCCAGCGCCCAGAAGATGTACCAGTCGTCGACCAGGTCGGATCCGGCCGGCGGTGGGATGATCGCCGGCGTATGTTGCAACCAGGCGCCGGGCCAGAATTTCACGCCCGCCATGTAGATCGACAGATCCTCGCGCTCATATTGCAGCAGCGTCGGCAAGATATAATCGGCCAGCCTGGTGGTCGGCGTCTCCCACGGCTCGATGCAGACCAGCAGGTCGAGCGACCTGAGCGCCTCGACCGCCTTGCGCTGGTCCGGCAGCGACAGGGCGGGGTTGCCGCCATCGACGATCAGCGCGCGCAGCTGCCCGTCGCCTTGTGTCAGGATCTCCTCGGCCAGCGTCCCGGTCAATCGCTCGCCGAACAGCGCGCCGACACCGCGGATGCGGCTTGGCGGCAGCTGATCCCACGGGCGGGGCGCGGGGGACACCTGCGCGCGCGGTTGGCCCGGCGGGGCCTGGACATCGATCCGGCCGACGCTGTCGCCGGCCCGCGGAAAGCGCCCGCAGATGACGTTGAGATCGGCGATGAGGTGCAGGGCGAGATTGGAGAAGGCGTTCATGCTCGCGCCGGTGCTGCCGAAGGCGATGCCGCGCCGGCCGTCGCGCGCGAACATCTCCGCGACGGCGCGAAGCTGGCCATGGGGAATCCGGGCCTGCGCCTCGACCAGCTCCGGCGTGAACGGCGCGACCGCTTCGCGCAGGGCCGCCATCCGCTCGGCGCCGACGAAGCGCGCGCAGAAGGCGGCGTCTTCCCAGCCCTCGGCGAGGATCGTCCGGATCAGCGCGGCGGCAATGGCCGCGTCCTGGCCGGGGAGCGGCTGAACCATCAGGTCGGCGAAATGCCCCGTTTCGGTGCGGCGCGGATCGATCACGATCAGCTTCATGCCGCGTCGCCGGGCCTCCTTCAGGGTGCGGACGGGATCGTGGCAGAGGATGCCGGTGGCCGAATGCGACACCAGCGGATTGGCGCCGAACAGGAGCAGCACGTCCATCTCGTCGAACTCGATCGCACCCCCGGCCCAGCTGCCAAGCCGCCCGGCCGCGACCATCTTGCCCGACTGATCGATCGTCAGCGTCGAGAAATATTGCCGCGAGCCGATCGCGCTGAGGAAGCCGGGCATGATCTCATAGGCGGTGGTGTTGGTGATCGCGCCGTTGCCGCAGAACAGGCCCACCGAATCGGGGCCCCGGTCGGCGATCAGCGCCGCCAGCCGCTCCGCGATCTCGTCGAGCGCCTGCTCGAGCGGGATCGACGCGAAGCTGCCGTCGGGCATCCGCTTGAGCGGGCGCAGCAGACGGGTCGGCCCGTGATGCGCCTCGGCCGCCTGGAGGCCCTTGAAGCAGGCATAGCCTTTGCTCAGCGCATTTTCGGGATCGCCACGGACGCCGGCGATGCGATCGCCGTCGAGGGTGAGCCGCACCCCGCAGCCGCCCGAGCAGATCCGGCAGAAACTGACGACCTCCCGAAGGCCGGTCGTCGCGAATGGCTGAGGCTGAGTCACGCAACGCTCTCCGGCTGTCGATCGCTGTGCCGATTGCGGCGAGTGTCGGTGAAGACGACGGCAATGTCACTTTCAAACCGGATGGATCGCGCAATATTCGTCCCCGACAGGCGCTGCCGCCCGGAGCTCGGCGAAAAACGCGTCATCCCGCGCCAGTCGGGCAAGCGCCGCACGCCCGGCCCGCGGGTGCTGCTGACGGCCCGCCCCGATTGACAAGCCCCGCCATCGGCATAGGCAGTCTCAGCATGACAGATTTCTCGAACGCGAAGC
>CANJRZ010000035.1 GCA_947476735.1 Sphingomonadaceae bacterium | reverse complement strand
GCCCCCGGCAGCTCGCTGCAGACCGCCTTCAACTTCGATCGGCTGACCGACGCGGATTCGGTGATTGCGCAAAAGACCAGCAGCTCGCTGATCATCGAGGTAGACGGCCTGCGCTATGCGTTCAGCGGCTCGAACGTGCGCTACAATTCGCTCGATGAACCGATAGATGGAACGATCACCGGCATCACCATCTCGCAAGGCAGCAGCGTCGTCTTCCAGGTCGGCGGACTCTCGCTCTCCGCCCCCGTCTTCTACCAGGCCACCTTTGCGCCCAATAATCCGCTGAACCTCGTCCTCGGCGGCAATGACGAGCTGCGCGGCGGCGATCTCAGCGACGATCTGGAAGATATGTTGGGCCACAATGTCCTGATGGGCGGCGGGGGCTTCGACGTCCTGGTCACCGGGGAAGGCAATGATCATATTTACGGCCACTCGCCCGCCGGCGGCGCGGACGGCGGCGACTTGATCCTCGCCGGTGGCGGCGCGGATTACATCAACGGCAATGCCGGCGTGGATACCATCTACGGCGGTGACGGCTCCGACCGGATCCAGGGCGGCGCCGATGACGACCGGATGTGGGGCGAGACCGGCAACGACACGATGAACGGCAATCGCGGCAATGACAGCGTCGACGGCGGCGAGGGCAACGATTCGCTCCGCGGAGGACAGGGCGACGATACGATCGAGGGCAGCTTCGGCAACGACGTCCTCGCCGGCGATCTCGGCCAGGACAGGCTGAGCGGCGGCAGCGGGCAGGACATCTTCATCTTCGCTGCGGGATCGAACAGTGTCGAACGCCCCGATCGGGTGAGCGATTTCGACCGGGCGGACGATCATCTGTCGATCGGCTTCGTGCCCGAAGCCGTGCTGGCGAGCACCACCATACAGACCAGCGTCGCCGCCGCCGGCGCGACCGCCCAGCAAATGATTGACGCGCGGGTCGGCACGCACGAAGTCGTCGCGCTCAGCACCGCGAACGGCACCTTCCTGTTCTGGGCCAGCGCCGGACAGACGATAGATTCCGCCATACAGGTAATCAACGGCCCGACCCCGCCGTCTCCCACCCTGTTCTCGCCCGACGACTTCATCTGAGCGGCCCGCGCGATCAAGCCCCGCGGGATGGGCGGGGATAGATGCCGGACGATACGTGGATCGAGCGGAGAGGACATCACATGGCGAATGAACTGGCAGGCAAGGTCGCGATCATCACCGGCGGGGCGCGGGGGATCGGGCGGGCGACCGTCGAGCTGTTCGTCGAGGAAGGCGCGAAGGTCGTCATCGCCGACATGCACGCCGACGAGGGCGAGGCGCTGGCCAAGGAGCTCGGCAGCGCCGCCAGCTTCAAGAAGACCGACGTGTCGAAGCAGGACGAGGTCCAGGCGCTGATCGACCATGCCGTCGCCCGATTTGGCGGCGTCCACATCATGTTCAATAATGCCGGGATCAGCGACGGCCGCGAGCCGTTTCTCGACTATGATTTCTCGGCCTTCCAGCGGGTGATCGACGTCAACCTGCTCGGGGTGATGCTCGGCGCGCAGGCGGCGGCGCGACAGATGGTCAAGCAGGGCAGCGGCGGCTCGATCATCAACACCTCGTCGATCGCTGGCACCGATCCGGTGCCCTCGGGCTTCGCCTATGGCGCGACCAAGGCGGCGGTGAACAATTTCACCCGCTCGATCGCGATCGCGCTCGGGCCGCAGCTGATCCGCTGCAATGCGATCCTGCCGGGCAATATCCCGACCAGCATCGGCCTGTACAACGCCCCCGGCGCGACCCCCGAACAGCTCAGGCAGCTCGAGATCAACATCAAGGCAGTGCGCATGTCGCACCAGCCGCTCAAGCGTCAGGGCAGCGGCCGCGACATCGCCCAGGCGGCTTTGTTCCTCGGCAGCGACCGATCGGCCTATATCACCGGCCAGATCATCGCCGCCGACGCAGGCGCGACCGCGGGCAATGTCTCCAACATCGGCGCCGAGCTGGTCGCGGCGCGCAAGGCAGCGCTGGAGGGATAAGGCGTCGGGGCCGTCACCCCCACTCCGCTCCCGTCACCCCGGCTCCCGAGCCGGGGTCCCGCTGCCTGTTCCACGTAGGAAGCGCGCAGCATAAGAGAAAAGCGGGATGCCGGATCAAGTTCGGCATGGCGAAGGAAGCTGCTGTCCCCCGGCCGCCGCGCACCGCTACCCCGATCGTCAACCATCGTGAAATCGCCGAAATCCGCCGGCCGCGTGCTTGACGCGAAACCGACATTTCGCTTCACTACCATGTGGGCGCGAGCGTCCGAGGGGGAGTAGAGTAGCATGGCCATCATATCGGTGACGGGGCTCGCAAGCCTCGATCTTTCGCGCCTGTCGCTGACGGCGTTGTCGAATCCGAGCAACTACTCGATCACCGAGGCGAGCAACTCGGTGCTCAGCTTCCAGGTCGGCAGCGACTTCTCCTACCGGCTGACCGGCACCAACCTCTTCTCGCTCGGCGCGCCGGGCAGCACGATCACCTCGCTGCGGGTCACCGTCGGCGCCGCGAGCTTCGACGTGCTGGGCATCAACCTCGATTTCTTCACCCTCTTCCAGGGGATTTTGAGCGGCAGTCCGGCGGCCGGGTTTACCGCCTATCTCACCGGCAACGACACCGTGCTCGGTGGCGATCTTGCCGACGACCTCAGCGATCTGATCGGGCACAATAATCTGTTCGGCGGCGCCGGCGCGGACACGCTGACCAGCGGCACCGGCAACGACCATCTCTATGGCCAGTCGGCAACCGGCGGCAGCGATGGCGGCGATTCAATCTCGGCCGGGGCAGGTTCCGACTATGTGAACGGGAATGCCGGCAACGACACGGTCAGCGGCGGCGACGGATCGGACCGGATCCAGGGCGGCGCAGACAATGACTCGCTGTCGGGCGACGCGGGCAACGACACGGTCAACGGCAATCGCGGCAATGACCAGATACTGGGCGGCGAGGGCGACGACTCGCTGCGCGGCGGACAGGACAATGACACGATCAGCGGCGGTGCCGGTGCCGACCAGCTGTCGGGCGATGCCGGGGTCGACCGGCTGACCGGCGACGCCGGGGCCGATCGCTTCATCTTCGGCGCCACCACCAGCACGATCGCCACGACGATCGACACCGTCACCGATTTCCAGCAGGGCAGCGACCTGATCGCACTCGGCTTCGTGCCGGCCTCGGTGCTGGTCGGCACCAGCACCGCCGCGACGATCGATGCGGCCCGCAGCGCGGCGCAGGCGCTGTTCGACAGCCATGTCGGCAATCAGGAAGTCGCGGCGATCAACCTTTCGGGCGGCTCGACCCTGATCTTCTGGTCCGGCACCGGTGGTGCGACGATCGACTCGGTCTCCAACTTCCTCAGCCAGTCGGCCGCGGATTTCGGGGTGAGCGACTTCGTCTGAGGCGAGGCGGCCGGCGCAGACCGGCCAGCGGGCCTACCAC
This sequence comes from Sphingomonadaceae bacterium, assembly GCA_947476735.1. Taxonomy (GTDB): domain Bacteria; phylum Pseudomonadota; class Alphaproteobacteria; order Sphingomonadales; family Sphingomonadaceae; genus Rhizorhabdus. Next base: position 17,339 of record CANJRZ010000035.1, on the reverse strand, counting down.
CGGCCGCGATGCCCCCGCTCGCGCAGCCGCTGCGCGTGCGATTTCATATCCTTGAAACCGCGGTTGAGCTTCTTCTCCTTGCGCTCGCGCCAGGCAAACCAGCCATGGATGAGCAGATATCCGCCCACGATCGACCCCAGGATGAAGGCTGCGGTCCACATGATCTCCCTGTCCACAACGCCACTCCGTCGCCTTTCTCACCCGCGATAATTACGACAGTGGAACGATATTGTCAGGCCCGAAAAGCGCACGAAGACGGGGTCGCCCGCCTTCGCCGTGGGCCTCGCAACCGCCTCAGGGCAGCTCGAACCAGTGCGGGGCAATGCTCAGCAGCTTCCCATCTCGGAAGCTGAAGCTTTCGAGGATCGTGGTGTCGAACGCCTTGCCGCTCGCCTTGAGCCGGCCGCGGAAGCGGAATTTCAGGACGATGTCGCCGCACGCGGAAAAGAAGCGATCGACGGCATCGAGTGCCTCGATCTCGAACGTCTCGCCAAAGCTTTGCCAGAAATGATCGAACCCCGCCGGGCCCTTCAGCACGCCGCCATAGGGCAGCCCCGCCGCCTGGCGGAGCTCGAACTCCGGGTCCATCATCCCCGCCAGCGCCGCCCGGTCGCCGCCGAACACGGCAGCGAGCCAGCGATCGAGCAGGGCTTCATTGTCGCGTGACATGGCGTTTCTCTCCTTTGCGTTCCTGGTTACGCGATTCCGGCGAACGCTGAAATCCCGGGCGTCTCCGGTCGCCAGCGCCTCGACAAGGAGGCGAGACTTTCCGCCAAAAGGATCTTATGTATCACTCGCGAAACCCGGGGGGGCCGCCATGAAACTATCCGTCAACCGCCTGTTCGATCTGCTCGATGCGCAGGCGACCGGGCCAGGCGCGTCGATCGCGCGGCTGCTGCACCAGCTCGCGATCGGGCTCGGCGTACTGATCATGGTGATGGGCACCGAACCGCTGTGGCGCGCGGCCTATGGCCGGGCGATGGACATCGGCTTCTGGACGATCGCGATCTTCTTCACCTTCGAATATGTCGTGCGCCTCGCGCTCGCCCCATGGGCGCACCGGGTTCATCGCGGCGACCCCTGGCGAGCGCGATGGGACTGGGCGACCTCGTTTCTCGGCATCGTCGATTTCGCCGCAAGCTGGCCAGTGCTGGCGGTCGCGGCCGGGATGGCGCCCGACAAGGCGATGCTGTTCGGCGCGCTATGGCTCGCCAAGCTCGCACCCTATGCAGAGGCGTTCGAGCTGATAGGCCGAGTGCTCAAGGCGGCGCGTGGGCCGCTGACCAGCCTGCTGCTCGGCTTCCTCACCGTGCTGATCCTGTCCGCAACGCTCGCCCATATCTTCGAGGGCGAGGCGCAGCCGGCAACCTTCGGCACGATCCGGCACAGCCTGTGGTGGGCGATCGTGACGCTGACCACGACCGGCTATGGCGACGCGACACCGCAGACCACGGCCGGGCGGATGCTCGGCGGGTTCGTGATGCTGAGCGGCATCGCTGTGCTGGCGATGTGGGCCGGTATCCTCGCGACGACCTTCGAGGACGAGACGCGACGGCGCAACTTCCTCAAGACCTGGGATCTCGTCTCGCGGGTGCCGTTCTTCGAGGGACTCGGCGCGAGCTTGATCGCTGAGGTGGCGCGGCTGCTCAAACCTCGCAAATTCTACGAGGGCACCGCGATCATGCGCAGCGGCGAGCCCGGCGACTGCATGTATTTCATCGTCTCGGGGCAGGTCGGCATCCAGCTCGCGGCGAAGATAGTGGCGCTTGGTGACGGCGACTTCATCGGCGAGATGGCGCTGATCAGCGGCGCCCCGCGCAGCGCCACGGTGACCGCGCAGAGCGACTGCGAGCTGCTCGAACTCGACCTTGCGGATTTCCGCGACCTCGCAGCGCGCCATCCCGAGCTGACCGCGGCGATCGTCACCGAGGCCGAGCGGCGAAAGAGCTGATCATGGACATGTCCGCGGCGCTGGCGCTGGTCTGCTTCATCTCGTCCAACCCATCGCCACAGCACTGGCTCGTGAGCGGCCGGGTCGAAGCGGTTGCGCGACTGGATGCACTGGCCGCAAAGCAGAGCGACGTCCGTCTGGTCGCCCATGCCGAGGACCGCGATGTCGCTTTCTCGCGCTATGAACTGGGCGCGAACCCTTCAAATGTCACCATGTACCGCATGTTGAACTTTGCGGACCGCGAAGGCATGGTCTCTTCGAGGTTCCAGCATATCGTCCCGAGCTGCCCCGACGGCCAACGAAGCCAGGTTGGCGATAAGCGGTCAGATCTGAGCGTCGCATTGATCGGCCCGGCGGCGGCGGTCGCGAAACTCGGCGGCTATTTTGGCGGCGTCACGAGGATGGTCCAACTCGAAAACGGGCAAACCGGGGTCGGCATCGCCCTGCGGCTGGTCGATCGCGACGGCTATGACGCACTCCTCCGTCGCGCCGCCTCGGCCATGCTCGACGGCGTCGCCCTCGTTCTGATGGGGCCCGGGAGAGGCGGCGACGTCGCATCGTCGATCGCCGGCGCAGGCTCGTCGACCCGAAGGCCGGATCCGAGCCACCGGGGAGACGAGTAGCGACGGCCTTCCATCTTGTGGCCCCTCCCGCGAGCGGGAGAGGCCCGGAGTAGGCCGATCAGCTTAGCGCGGCAATGATGTCAGCCCCGAACAGCTCCTCGTCGCTCGGCAGTTCCTTCGATTTGACCAGCGGCTTCGAGACCCAGGTCTCGTTGATCAGATCACGCCAGGTGATGTTGTTGTTGGTCGCGTTGCCGCCCCAGCTGCCGCAGCCGAGCGAGAAAGTCTGCCGCATGCCGTTCCACAGATTGCCCGAATTGGAGGCTGCCTGCGGCTGGTTGACCATCACCCGGCTGGTGTGGGTGTTCATCGCGAGCTTCATGATGTTGGCGTCACTGGTCGAATAGATGCCGCAGCTATGGCCGCGGCCCTGGTAGCCCTGGATGCCGTTGGTCAGCTCGACCGCATGATCGATGTCGCGGGCGCGGTAGAGCGCCATCACCACCGACATCTTCTCACCCGAGAAGGGATGGTCAGGACCGAATCCGGTTTCCGGAACGATGAAGAAGCGCTTGCCTTCGGGCAGCCCAATCCCCGCCAGCGCGGCGATCTTCTCCGCCGGCTGGGCGACGATGTTCACGTTGAGCGCGCCATCCTTCCAGATCGTGTTCTGGAGATGCAGCTTCTCCTCGGGGGATACGACATAGCCGCCCTGGTGCTTCAGCTTGTCGAGCATCGCATCATAGATCGAGTCGAGCAGCACCACCGAATTGTCCGATGAACAGGACGCCGCCAGATCGAGCGTCTTCGAAATGCGAATCTTCTCGGCCGCATCTTCGAGATCAGCGGTTTCGTCGACGGTAATCACCGCATTGCCGACGCCCACGCCGAGTGCCGGGGTGCCCGAGCTGTAGGCGGCGTGGACCATCGGGCCTCCGCCGGTGGCGAGGACGCGATCGCACTGCTTCATCACCTCGTTGGTCTTTTCGACCGACGGGGTCTCGATCGGGATGACGAGATCGGCCGGCGCGCCCAGCTTGACCAGCGCGTCGCGCATCAGGTCGCAGATGACCTTGTTGGTAATCTTCGCGCGCGGGTGCGGGCAGACGATGATCGAATTGCGGCCCTTGATCGCGGAGATCGCCTTGATCACCGGGGTTGCCTCGGGGTTGGTCGAAGGCGAGAGCGCACCGATCACGCCGACGGGCTTGGCGATCTTGACCAGATTGCGCTCGTGATCCTCCTCGATCACGCCCACCGACTTGTCGTCGATGATGTCCATCAGGGTGGCGCGGGTCTTGCGGAAGATCTTAAGATATTTGCCGTCGTAATTGCCAAGCTGGGTCTCGTCGACGGTTTGCTGGGCGATCTTCTCGGCGACACCGGGGCGCGCGACCGCGAAGACCATACCACGGATCAGGCGATCGACCTGCTCCTGCGTGTAATATTCGATCTGCTCCTGCGCCGCACGGCTGCGGGCGATGAGTTCGGCGACTTCCCGGGCCTCGGGGGTATCGGCGATTTGCTTGACGACGGCGATGGTACTTCTCCTACTGGACCGGCGTTTAATGGGCTCGCATTCATCCCATTGCGTCCCGCTGTCAACGGTCTGCATTTTTGCAATATGGAGCGGCATCGATGCCGGGCAACAGCGCGCGAGCGCGCGGAGAATAATCAATCCTGCTTGATATACAGCGCGCCGCCATCGCCTTGCCTGGCCAACTCGGCGTAGAGCTTGCGCGAACGTTCGGCGCGGAGCAGCGAACCACCGGTCGGCGCCGGCATTTCCTGCGGCATGACAGGCACAGGCTGGCCGCGCCGCGCGAGCTCGGCGGCAAGGCGCTCGCTGAGCTTGCGACGCGCTTCGGACGTGGGCGACCAGATAGCACTCAGATCGCTGACGATCGGCATGACCGGGAGCGCGCGCTCAACCGTGAAACGCGCGCCGCCGGGGGCCGCCTGCACCGTGCCGACGAAGGTCGCGCGGGCGATGAAACAGAGCGTCGCCTTGCCCTCTACCCGCCAGGGCACGCCGGCCGGCAGATCGAGCGCGAAGCCGTCCTCGGTACGCGCCACTGCGCGTGCACGGAAGGGGAGCGGGAAGCCGTCCGCATCGAGCAGGGTGAGATGCGCGGGCAGGCCCTCCGCCATCACCTCGGCGGCCTGGTCACGCCAGGGCAGAGGCGACCAGTCGAGCGGTACGCTCGCCGGAACGGCGGGAGCCGGGTCGGAGGCCGGCCAGACCGTATTCGACGGGGCATCCCAACGATGCGGGAGCCTTTCAACCTGCGACCAGTCGTCCCACCACCAGATCGTCCGCACGCTCACGTCGATGAACAGCTTCGCCCAATAATGGACACTGTCGCGCGTCTGGGCATAGGAATAGCCAGCGGCAAAATTGTCGAAGTAGGCCGCGATCTCGGGCAGGTAGCGATCGACATTGGCCTGCAGGTCGGCATCGTGGACGGCCCCCATCCCCGCGACCAGCACAACCGGCTCACCGGGAAAACCCTCCATCAGCAGCCCGACCCGGTGATTACGCCGAACCCGCTCGGCCTTAGCCGGATAGGAGACCCCGGTCGCGACGCTGATCCGGCCGTCCAGCTCGTGGAAGCAGCCAACCGGCGTATCGATCGGCAACCCCGCACCCGAGACCGTCGCGAACTCTGCGAGCCCCGCCGATCGGATCAGATCGAGTACCGGCGCGGGCAGATCGCCATAAGGCTCGCGATAGTCGGGCATGTCCGTCCTCCTCTCGTTACGCATAGTCTAGCGCGTCCGCCCATGGTCCGTCACCCCGGCGAGGACGGAGCCTTGATCTGGCCAGCGGATGGACCCATCAACCACATCATGACCGCCGACACCCGCGACCGCATTCTCCTGACCGCGATGGAGCTGTTCTGGGAGAAGGGCTATGGTTCGACCTCGGTCTCCGACATCCTCAGCCGCAGCCAGGTGCACAGCGGCAGCCTCTATCATTTTTTCCCGGGCAAGCAGGATGTGCTGGTCGGCGTGCTCGAATGGTATCGCGACGGCATTTGGGAAAATCTGCTCAATCCGGTCTGGCAGGGAGTGGAAGACCCGGTTGAGAGGATCTTCGCGCTGCTTTCCGGCTATCGCAACCATCTGGTGGTCACCGACTGCACCTATGGCTGTCCGATCGGCAGCCTCGCGCTCGAGCTGCACGAGCCGGATCCACGGGTGCGCGAGCTGCTTGCCGCCAATTTCACCAACTGGTCGACGGCGATTCGCGATTGCCTCGAGGCCGCGGGTGACCGGTTCGGTGACATCGACACTGCAGCACTCGGCGAATATGTGCTGACGGTGATGGAAGGCGCGGTGATGCAGGCGCGGACCTATCGCGACCTCGGCTATTTCGACCGCAATATCGCCATGCTGCGCCAGCATTTCGAATTGCTCGAAGCGACACAACAGCGGTCCCGGAGAGGGTCTCCCGCGCAAAGTTGAGGCGAGGGGTTCAGCTCCCCTGCCGTCTCGCCAGAAATGCCAGCCGCTCGAACAGCATGATATCCTGCTCATTCTTGAGCAGCGCGCCGTGGAGCGGCGGGATTGCCTTCTTCGGGTCTCGCGACTGGAGCACTTCGAGTGGCATGTCCTCGTGCAGGAGCAGCTTGAGCCAGTCGAGCAGCTCGCTGGTCGAGGGCTTCTTCTTCAGCCCCGGCACTTCGCGAATGTCATAGAAGATATCCATCGCCTTGGAGACCAGCATCTTCTGGATGCCGGGGAAATGGACGTCGACGATCGCCTGCATCGTGTCGCGGTCGGGGAATTTGATATAGTGGAAGAAGCAGCGCCGCAGGAAAGCGTCGGGCAGCTCTTTTTCGTTGTTCGAAGTGATGACGACGATGGGCCGTTCCTTGGCGGTAATCGTCTCACCGGTCTCGTAGACGTCGAACGACATGCGATCGAGCTCCTGGAGCAGATCGTTCGGGAATTCGATGTCGGCCTTGTCGATCTCGTCGATCAGCAGGACGGGGAGTTCGGGCGCGGTAAACGCATCCCACAGCTTGCCGCGCTTGATATAGTTGCGGATGTCATGGACCCGCTCGTCGCCGAGTTGGCCGTCGCGAAGTCGCGCAACCGCATCATATTCGTAGAGACCCTGATGCGCCTTGGTGGTGGACTTGATGTGCCACTCGATCAGCGGCGCGTTGGCCGCCTTGGCGATCTCATGGGCAAGCACGGTCTTGCCGGTGCCCGGCTCACCCTTCACCAGCAGCGGTCGACGCAGCGTGACCGCGGCATTGACTGCGACCTTCAGATCATCGGTCGCGACATAATCACTCGTCCCGTCAAACCGCACGCTGTCATCTCCCATTCGGAATCGACCACGGCGATAGCCAAGGAACCCCTGGCCATCAAGGGACGCGCTGTCAGGTTCCGATGCGCGCGCTCGCCCTGGCCTCGAGCAAATCCCACAGGCCGCGGTGCTGGACCAGCAGCTGCTGGGCTCCGAACACGATGGCCCGCTCGACAGCGGCTGACTCGGTCTCCTCCGCGACCCCGAGCGTCTGCCGGGGAGAAGGTAGCGCAGGCGGCGTCAGGACGACACCGAAACGCTGGGCAGCGGCATCGAGCACCGCGCGGATCGGACGCCAGTCGAACACCAGCGCGATAGCAGCACCGAGAGCACAACCGACGCGTTCCGATCGGGCGAGCATCTCGAGCGCGTGCCGCTGGCCGACCACTGCTGCCTCGGATTCGGCCTGGCCGGCGGTACTGGGCAAAGGGCCGGCGGCGACGACGATCCGCGTCAGATAGGCGCGCTCCTCGACGAAACCTTCCGCAGCTGCATCGAGCCACGCGCGGGCGGCACCGTCCGTCGACCCGTCGCGCGCCAGTTCGACGACACCGGGATGGCGGCCATGCAGGCTCGCGATGAAATGGACCGCATCGGCCAGGTCGCGTCCGGTCTCCCGGCCGCGGGCAAAGATGTGGCTGGCTATATAGGGATGGGTCTTGCCGCCATCGGCGCCGAGCAAAACGCCAAGGGTTCCGGCCACGCCTGAGCGGGCCGTCTCCGGCTTGAAATGGTACACCATACGCAACAAACCCCGAAAACATCAGGTTACACGCGAGCCACGAAAACGCCGCCGCTCACACGAATCGTAATAGCCTGATCGCGGTAAATGTCGCGTTACCCAGTGAAAAGAATCGCGGTTAACCACGGCGTTAACCATGATTCCCCCTCAATCACCGAACAATTCTGAAAAACATCAATGGTCCGTTCAGGCCTTCGGCGCTATCAGCACCGACTCTTATGGCCCGTTCCTCATCCCGTTCGAACGACTGGGGTTTCCCCCGCTGGCGCGGCTATGGCGGCGACCGCGGCGCGACCCAGGTGCGCATGTGTGACCGGCACGGCTGCGATCAGCCCGGCGACCGCCCCGCCCCCAAGGCGCCCAACAACCCCGAGCGCTGGTATTTTTGCGAAGAGCACGCTGCCGAATATAATCGGAACTGGGATTATTTCGCCGGCCTCTCGGCCGAAGAAGCCGCACGGCGCGAGGCTGACGAGCGGCGAACTTCCGCGGGCTATGCCGAACAAGCACATCAGCGCTGGGCTGGCCCGGGCGACGGCCGCTGGACCCGCGACGAAATGCGCGCATTCGAGACGCTTGATTTAGAAGTCGATGCCAGCTTTGAGGATGTGAAGACCGCCTGGCGCCGGCTCGCCAAGGCCAACCATCCCGACGTCAAACCCAATGACGCCGAAGCCGCAGTCCGCTTCCAGGCGGTTCAGGCTGCATTCGAGATTTTGCGGCGAGCAGAAGAAAGACGCCCGAGGTAGTTGAGCGCGTAACCGGTCGCGGCTGCGCCCGAGCGCAGAATCACGGAGCGTGTCCGCCATCACGGGTTCGTCGGCGGCACCAGCTCTATGCGGTTGCCAACGATAAACTGCTGGTGAGTCGCGCTGTGGACTTCAAACAGGCTGCAGGCGGCACGCGGGAACATGCTTATGCGAATCCTGTGCGTGGATGATGACAAGCTGGTGCTGGGCCTCACCGCTGAGCTGCTCCGCGGCATGGGCCATGAGGTTGTGGAGGCTTGCAGCGGACGGGCCGCCGCCGAAGCGCTGGGCATGCCCGCGCTGATCGACCTGATGATCACCGACATCCACATGCCTGGCGGGCTTGGCGGCATCGAACTCGCTGAGCTTGCAAGTCGGGTTCGTCCAGGCTTGCGGGTAATCTATTTCAGCGGGTCGGTGCTCGAAATACCTCCGGGCATCGACGGCGCCCTGTTGCGCAAGCCATGCACCTTGCGTGAGCTGCAACGGGTCATTAACGGGGCGTCAGCCTGACGATCGAAGCGGGCCCGGAGATTGTCCGGTCAGCACTGTGAGCAGCGATCCTGATGCCCAGGTACGGCACCCCGCCAGGGACGCCGACGCAAAGCGGGCGGAGTGCCGACAGCTAGCTACATCCCCAGATCATCCGGCAACGGATCCTTGCCGGAAATTCGGCGGGCGAGGGCTTCCGCCTCGTCAAGCGTCCATCGGCCCGGGAGCTCGATCACCCCTTCCTTAATCGGCTTGCGGATCAGTTCGGCCGAGAGCCCCTTGCCGTCGAGGGCGACAACCATCGGCTTGCCGATCAGCGATCCGCTGACGATCTCGAGTCGCCTGGCACCACCTGGCGTCAGCGAGAGCATGATGCCGACCCGCTTGTTGATGTCCGGCATCGCACGGGCATCGGCAACCTCGCCGGGAGCGAAAGCTTCCCCACCGATCGTCAACATACCTGTCTGGTAGGTGCGGGCCACCGGCGGGGCAGGTTGGGCGTCACAGGCCTGGTTCGTGATCACGGCACAGGCGATCAGGGCGAAAACTACCTGTCGCCTCATGTGAAGCGCTCGGCGGTCGATCGGATCAGCGCGATCATATTGGGGATTCCCTGGGTGCGGTTCGAACTGAGCTGGTTGCGCAGATCGAAAGGTTCGAGCGCGGCGGCGATGTCCGTGTCGCGGATCTCGGCCGGGCTCCTGTCCTGCACGGTCAGCAGCACCAGCGCGATGATCCCCTTGGTGATGGCCGCATTGCTGTCGGCTAGGAAGTGGAGCCTGCCATCGCGCGCCGTTGGATAGACCCACACCGCAGCCGAGCAGCCGCGCACCAGCGTTGCGTCGGTCTTGAGCGCGTCGGGCATCGGCTCGAGCCCCTTGCCGAGGTCGATCAGCAGCCGATAGCGGTCATCCTTGTCGAGGAATTCATATTCTTCGATGATGTCTTGGAAGCTGGGCGGCTCGGTCATAGCGCGAGCGCTAGAATATTTTACCCTGTTCGTCACCCCGGCGAAGCTGGGGTCTCTGGAGAGATTCGCGACTCCAAGCCCGTCCGCACTTCACGGGATCAGTGATGTCCTGATCAAGGTTGAAATGGCTCCGGTAAATCCTAAGCCATACTGGGGGCATGGTTGAGCTTGAGCGAGATTCACTCCTACGCTGGGATGACGGCCTGCGGGGGCCGTCAAAGGTCAACGCCTGCGGCGATTGCCTCGAGCTTGCGCACACGCTCTTTAAGGTCCGCGAGCTCAATTCGGGCGGCCGGCGAGGCTCCGCCGGAGGTTGCATCGGGCCTGACCCGATCGAGCTTCATCCGCTCAAGTTCGAGCCATCCGCGCCAGCCACTCAGTGCGGCCCAGGCGAGGATGACGAGCCCGAGAAGACCGGCACCGCTGATGGTCAGCCAGAAGAGGGGATCCTGCATGGTGACGGCGTCCTTCCTCAATTCCGATCGCGGAGGGCTTCGATCTCGCGATCGAGCGCCAGTCCGCGGTCATTCTCGGTGGCGATCCGTTCGAGCACCGCAACCCGCTCCTTCAGCGCGCGAAGTTCCTCGCGGAGTCGCTGGTTTTCGCTGTCGTCCTGCGGGCGGACGATATCCTCGCCCCTGCCGCGGCGGACGACGCCGTGTTTGGCGAGATAGATCCGGGTGACCGCCGATATCGCGACGATCAGGACGACCATTGTGAAGACGCCGATCTCCGGCATTGCCTGTCTCCCTTATATCCGTTCAGTTGATGGGCTGATCGCGCAGCCGGTCGATTTCATCGGCCAGCACGGTCGACCGGTCGGTCAGAATGCGCTCGAGCACAGCGACGCGATGTTCGAGACGCTCGGTCTTCGCCGCATATTGTGCGGCCTTCTCGGCAGTCTCTGTGCTCATCGCTACCACCTTCTTTTCCTGCAGACGCATCCAGTCGGTCGCAACCCAGGCGAGAATCGCGAGGATCGGGATGGAGAGCGCCAGAAAGGGGAAAACATAAGCCATCACGGAAACCCCCAAAGATTGAGCCGATGATTGTTTACACCATTGTTTGTCGAATTTTTCGACAAACCACATGCTACGTTCGACGAAAGTCGAGAAGTGCGTAATTTTTATTCAGGGATATGCCAGATATTGGAATATCTGGTCTCATTTTACCTCAGAGCGTCAATCTCGCGGGCCAGTGCGGAATTCTGGCTGGTCACATGCGTCTCGATATCGGCGATTCGCCGGTCGATGTCGCGAAACTTGGCGCGGACGTCGCGGACCGAGGAGCCGGGCCGGGCACGGACCGTCTGCCAGAACTTCTCGTCCTCGCGGCTGGTCTGATAGAACTCGCCCGGCTTGTCGTTGGCGAGCCAGTTGACCACCAGATAGGCGACCAGCGCCCAGGGGAAGGTCACGAAAGACAGCAGCACCATGCCAACCCGGATCAGCGTCACGTCGACGCCGGTATAGTCGGCCAGGCCGGCGCAGACGCCGAGCCACTTGCGATTGCGCTTGTCGAGGTAGAACTTAGTGCGACGAGCGGACATTTTCGGTTTTCCTTCCTGTTGCCTGAGGCGACCTGCGATCAGTTTTCGCGGCGCCAATCCTCTTCAGTGCTGCGTTCGGCTGCCTGGCGGGGCCGCCAGCCCGGCTCCTGGTTGTCCAGTATGCGCTCGAGCGTGGCGATCCGTTCGTCCAGCCGTCGGGCCAGGACATGCATGTCGTCGAGCAGCTTCTCATCCTCTGCCGTCAGCCCGCCATTCTTCTTCCACTGGGTGACATAGTGAAAGATGAGCCAGGGCAGGCCGAGAAACAGGATACCGACGACGAAAATCGGTACGAGGGCGTCTTGCATCGATCAGGCTCCCTTGGTCTGCGCCTTGGCCTTCAGTGCAGCGAGCTCGGCATCGACCTTGTCGCTCGAACGCAGCTCGGCAATCTCCTCGTCGAGGGTCTTGGGCGCAGCGCCCATGCCCGCCGCATCGGCGCGGCCCTCGGCATAGTCGACCCGGCGCTCAAGCAGCTCGAAGCGCGAAAAGGCGTCGTCGACCTTGGTGCCGGCATACATCTCACGCATCTTCGCGCGGTTGTTGGCGGATTCGAGCCGGGTGACGAGGCTGTTCTGACGGACCCGTGCCTCGCGCAGCTTGGCCTGCAGCTTGCCGATGTCGGCTTCCGACGCCTTGAGGGATTCATCGAGCAGCACGATTTCCTCGTTTAGCTGCTCGGCCAGATCGGCCGCCTTCTGCTTCTCGGTCAGCGCCGCCTTGGCAAGGTCCTCACGGTCCTTCGACAGGGCGAGTTCAGCCTTTTCGAGCCAGTTCGCCTGAACGGCATCAAGCTTTCCGATCTGGCGGCGAAGCTCCTTCTGGTCGGCGATGGTGCGGGCCGCCGAGGCGCGGACCTCAACGAGCGTCTCCTCCATCTCAAGAATGATCATGCGGATCATCTTCGCGGGGTCCTCTGCCTTGTCGAGCAGGTCGGTCACGTTGGCAGCGATGATGTCACGGGTTCGGGAGAAGATTCCCATCAAAATAACTCCTTGGGCTTTCGCATCCTGACCGGACAGGCCGGCGTTGACCATTACTAAGCAGGGATCATGCCAATTCCGAATTTGGCGGAAAACCGGGCATTCTGGCCGCGATTCACCTGGTGGGCATATTTTTCTATTGCCAAATATTGGCGAATTCTGCCAACTCTCCGCATGGAACGGGAAGCACAGTTCATCGGACAATCCTACGCCTTTCTCGATTCGGTCGAAAGGGCAAGTCGGGCTGCCGGACTCAATCGCCCGGTGCTCGTGATCGGCGAGCGTGGCACCGGCAAGGAGCTGGTCGCCGAGCGACTCCACCGCCTGTCGCCACGCTGGGACGGGCCGCTGGTGACGATGAACTGCGCAGCCCTGCCCGAGACGTTGATCGAGGCCGAGCTGTTCGGCCATGAGGCCGGTGCCTTCACCGGCGCCACCAAGATGCGCGCCGGCCGCTTCGAGGAAGCCGATGGCGGCACGCTGTTCCTCGACGAACTGGCGACCCTTTCAATGGGCGCACAGGAAAGGCTGCTCCGTGCGGTCGAATATGGCGAGGTGAACCGTATCGGATCATCACGCCCGATCCGGGTCGATGTCCGCATCGTCGCGGCGACCAACGAGAATCTCCCCGAGCTGGTCGACAGAGGACGGTTCCGCGCCGACCTGCTCGACCGGCTTTCCTTCGAGGTCGTGACCTTGCCGCCGCTGCGCGTCCGCGAGGGCGACGTTCCGGTACTCGCCGAGCATTTCGCCCGGCGCATGGCATCCGAACTCGGCTGGCCGCATTGGCCCGGGTTCAGTGCCGCCGCTTCGGAAACACTCGCTACACATGACTGGCCAGGCAATGTCCGCGAGTTGCGCAATGTTGTCGAGCGCGCGGTATATCGCTGGGATGATCCCGAAACGCCCGTCGACGCGATCCAGTTCGATCCGTTCGACAGTCCCTGGCGGCCGGCGTCTGCGATCGCCCGGGTGGCTGATACCAGCGAGGATGCAACGGCCGGGCCGGCGCCGGCGCCCACCACGCATTCCGCCGCTCCCGCCCGCGACTGCGACGATTTCCGAGCTGCGGTTCTTACCTATGAGAAGACGTTGCTCGAAGACGCGCTCAAGCGCTGCCGCTTCAACCAGCGGGCCACCGCGCTGGCGCTCAAGCTGAGCTACGACCAGCTCCGCCATGCGCTGCGCCGCCACGATCTGCTCGACCGGCAGGCATGAAGCGCCGAGCATGAGTGCAGCCGCGCGGATTTTCGCAAGCTTCAACCGGGTCTATATTCTCAACCTGCCCGAACGGACCGACCGTCGGGCCGAAATGGCCGGCGAGCTCGCCCGCATCGGCACGGACTTCGACGACCCGCGCATCAGCCTCTTTCCGGCCATCCGCCCGGCGGAGAAGGCCGGTTTCCCGGACATCGGGGCACATGGCTGCTTTCTCAGCCACTTGGCCATCCTGCGCGACGCGCACGACGCGGGACATAGCCGAATTCTGATCCTCGAGGATGATTGCGATTTCAGCGCCGGCATCGAAAACTTGCTGCCACCGGCATTCGATCAGCTCGATTCCGATGGCATCGACATATTCTACGGCGGCTATGGGCTGCCCGACGGACCCGGTACCACCGATCACCTGGCTAGCCCGCTGCTGCGGGTCGATAGCGCAACCCCGGTCCGAACGACGCATTTCGTCGGCTTCGGGAAGGCCGCGATTGAACCGCTCATTTCCTATCTGGAGGCGATGCTGACCCGCCCGCCGGGCAGTCCCGACGGCGGCCCGATGCATGTCGACGGCGCCTATAACTGGTTTCGCGCCAGCCGGCCCGACCTCGTTACAGGCCTCGCCCGGCCGCAGCTCGGCCACCAGCGACCGTCGAGATCAGACATTGCACCGCCGGGACCACTCGACCGCCTTCCCGCGCCGCTGAGAAAGCTGGCGAGGGCTGTGCGGCGCTGGGCGAAGCGCCGCTCCTGATCATCCAAAGAGAAAGGGGCCGGAGACTTTCGCCTCCGGCCCCTTTTTCTCAATAGCGTATCCCGCGATTAGCCGAGATTGGCGTTGGTCATCGCATAGAGCATCGGGATCGACAGCAGCGTGTTGGTCCGCGAGAAGATCATCGCGGTCCTGGCGGCAGCCGCCTTGGTGTCGGCGTCAGCCTCGACCAGGCCGAGGGCTTTCTTCTGGGCCGGCCAGATCACGAACCAGACGTTGAAGGCCATGATCAGCGCAAGCCACATGCCGATGCCGATCAGGCGATAATCAGCGCTGAGCATCAGCGCCTGATGCAGATAGCCGGTCAGATGGGCAACGATGAGACCCGTCAGCACTGTAAAGGCCGCGCCCCACCGGAAGAAGAACAGCGCCTGCGGAGCGATATATCCGGTGACCCCCTTCTTCAGCTCAGCCGGCACCTTGGGCATGGTCGGAATCTGCACGAAATTGAAATAATAGAGCAGCCCGATCCAGGTGATGCCGAAGAAGACATGCAACCAGCGGAAGACATAGTTGAGCGTCACCATCTCCTGGTGCACGCAGAAGATCAGCGCGACCGCGGCGACGAGGCCAGCGAGCAGCACCAGATGAAGATTGCCGAAAAACTTGTCCATGGCGTTCCCCTGCAGTTGCGTCCGCTCCCTTATCCTGCGGATCGCTTCGGTGTGTAGTTTAGGAATCTGTGAGTCATTTGTCACACATAATGATGCATGCCCCCCGCAATAGCGGAAAATCGCGGCGAATGCCCGACTTTGACGGAGCTTCGCACCGCCCCGCTCGTTGATCCTGCCGACACCCCACCAGCAAACCAGGAGCAACCCCATGCCCTTTACCCTGCCTCCGCTGCCGTTCGATAAGGCCGCCTTTGAGCCCCATCTTTCGGCCGAAAGCTTCGACTTCCACCATGGCAAGCACCACAAGGCCTATGTCGACAAGATCAATGGCTGGATCGACGAGAAAGGCCTGGAGGGAAAATCCCTGGTCGAAGTAATCCGGCTGGCCAGCGATAGCGGCGACAAACCGCTCACCAGCAATGCGGGCCAGATCTGGAACCATGATTTCTTCTGGAAATGCCTCGCGCCCGAAGGGACGACAAGGCCCTCCGACAAGCTCGGCCGGCTGATCGAGGCCGCCTTTGGTTCGGAGGCCGAACTGATCGGCCAGCTCGACAAGGAGGCCGACGCCCATTTCGCGAGCGGCTGGGCCTGGCTTGTCCTCGCCGGCGATGCGCTCAAGGTCATGTCGCTGCATGACGGCGAAACACCGCTCGGCCGAGACGGGATCAAACCGCTCTTCGCGATCGATGTCTGGGAACATGCCTATTATATCGACTATCGCAACGAACGGCCCAAATATACCGACACGGTGCTCGGCAAGCTCATCAACTGGGATTTCGTCTCGCGCAATATTGAGGGCGACGCCATCACTGCGGGCGACCTGCTGCCCATAGCGGCGTAAGCGCCTGCGCCCGGCCGGGCGACCCGCTCAAACCGTTCCGATCTCCTCCAGAAAGCGGTTGAACCGCTGCTGGAGCCGATCGGCGCCGGCCGTCAGCGAGCGGGCGATGCCGAGCATCGTATCGGTGCCACGCGCAGCGTCGCTGGCGGTTGCGCTGATCTCAGCGGCCTCCGCGCGGATATGCTCGTTGGAGCCCGCCGCATCCCGGACATTGGCGCTGATCCGCTGGCTAGCGGCGCCGTTGCGCACGACCGCCTCGTCGATTGACGAGGAAAGCCCGTCGAGCGCAGCGATCGCAGTTTCGATGCCGGCCTGGGCGGACGAGACGCTACCGACCCCGCTCTGCACGCCCTTGATCCGGGTTGCGATTTCTCCTGCGGCGTCGCGGGTCTGCTGGGCGAGCTGCTTGACCTCGCTGGCGACCACCGCGAAACCACGCCCTGCCTCACCCGCGCGTGCCGCCTCAATCGTCGCATTGAGCGCCAGCAGGTTGATCCGCCGCGCAATCTCGTCGATTGTGTTGACGACCTCGCCGATCTCGCGGCTGGTTTGGCTGAGCTGACGCGCGCGACGACCGCCATCCTCGATCAGTTCCCCCACCCGAGCGGTCGACGCGCGCGCCTCGGCGACCTCGCGACCGAGATTCTCAAGTTCGCTGGCCAGCTGATGGCCCTGAGCCGCGATCTCGCCAACATTTTCAGCCGCCTGTGCCGCTGCCGCCATCACCGAAAGGCCCTTTGCCCCGGCTTCGCCGGCTCGCTGCGACATATCACGCGCGGCGTCTTGAAGCTGCGATGATGCGCCGGTTATCTCGCGGGACATCAATGTCGCTTCAGTGCGCATGACTCCGGTAGCCTCTGCGATCGTCCGCAGCCGCGCAGCGCGCTGGGCTGCAATCGTCGCTTCGCGTCCCGCGGCTATCCGCAGCAGCGCCCGGCCGCCGACTGATCCGCGAAACCTGCCTGCTTCGGTCAGGATGACCGCATCATGACCCTCGCCGTTGGAAATCAGCGCGAAGAGATGGGCGAACCCCGCCTCGACATCGGCGATCGGAACGTCGCTGACGAAACCGTCGAGCTGCCGGTAAAGGCTGTGATTCTGAAGCAGGGCGTGGCCGAAAGGATTGAGCAGCAACCGGCGTACATCGCGTTCGAGCACGACCCCGATCGGCCGGCCTTCTCGATCGATGATGGGCAGCGCCTCAAGCTCGGGCCGACTGCGGAACACCGCGATGACCTCGCGCAGTTCGGCATTGACGGTCACATGTTCGGGCGCCAGCGCCGCACCGAGCATGTCTTCGCCCCGGTGGTGGGCGATCGCGAAGGAATAGTGCATCGTCATGGCTCCTGCAGGAACCCGAATAATGCGAGATGGTAAACGGGAAGTAAGCCCAGTGTGACAGAGCCGTGAAATTTCGGCTAATTTCCGCGGTTTATGTCAATTCTGGCGCGCTTACCCCTGCGGCGGCAGCGCGGCGTCCTCGGCCTTTTCAGCATTGAGCCCGTGTCGCATCAGCATCGGAATGTTCGCAAGGGCGAACACAAAGGTGGCGGGCAATGCTCCCCACAATTTGT
>CANJRZ010000034.1 GCA_947476735.1 Sphingomonadaceae bacterium | reverse complement strand
GCTCAACCGAAACCGACGCCTCGCAAAGGACTTCGAGAACTCCATCGAAAGCGCGACCGCCTGGCTGTTCATGGCCTCCGTTCAGCTCATCAACCGGAAACTCGCAAGGCCCTGCAATTAAACGAAATCATTATGAGTCAGACTCTTAGGCAGGATGTTCTTGAAGTGACGGCCGCTTTCGATCGGCTCCTCGTTCAGATCAGGATGCATGAACATCCGGATCGCAACGAAACCGAGCAGAAAATGAGCGAGCAGCAGCGAAAGCGTGTCGATCATTGGCGCTATCCCGACCCGATTCCGGTTGACAATCGAAGCCTCTTCATGCGCGTTTCGAGCCCGCATGAAGATCCTCCACATTCTTGATCATAGCCTCCCGATCCACAGCGGCTATACTTTTCGTACGCGGGCCATCCTCAAGGCGCAAATCGCGATGGGATGGGACGTGCTGGGCATCACAGGACCACGCTATAATGTGCCCTTGCCCGATCCCGACGAGCATGACGGACTCATGTTCCACAGGACTCCACAGATCGTACCGGCTCGCACGCCGATCGGCGAAATACGCGAGGTCCGCGCACTTTCTCGTCGCGTCGTCGAAATCGCCCGCGATTGGCGTCCCGATATTATCCATGCCCATTCACCGGCGCTGGTCGGCCTCGCGGGCCTGCGCGCCGCGCGCCGCCTGAATCTGCCCTTTCTATACGAAATCCGTGCCTTCTGGGAGGATGCTGCGGTCGGGAACGGAACCGGGCGCGAGGGTTCGGCCATCTATCGGGTCACGCGAATGCTCGAAACCTACGTCGTCCGCCACGCCGATGCCGTAGCGGTGATCTGCGAAGGGCTTCGTTCCGATCTCGTCAGCCGCGGTATTGCTCCTGACAAGATCATGGTCTCGCCCAATGGCGTCGATCTCGAATTGTTCGGCGCCCCCCCTCCGCGCGACGAAGCACTTATGGAGGAACTCGATCTCCAGGATGCAGATGTCATCGGCTTCATTGGTTCCTTTTACGATTACGAGGGGCTCGATGACCTGATCGCGGCAATGCCGATGCTTCTCGCCCAACGGCCGCGGGCAGCTCTGTTGCTCGTCGGCGGCGGGCCCATGGAAGCGGCGCTACGCGCGCAAGCCAAAGCTTCATCGGCGGCGGCCCGCATCCGCTTCGTCGGGCGAGTACCCCACCAGGAGGTCGAGCGCTATTACAGCCTCGCGGATATCCTCGCATATCCGCGTAAATCGATGCGGCTCACCGATCTGGTCACGCCACTCAAGCCGCTCGAGGCGATGGCGCAGCGACGGCTGGTGGCGGCCTCCAATGTAGGCGGCCATCGCGAGCTCATCGACGATGGTGTGACCGGTACCCTTTTCCGGCCCGACGATCCGGCGGCGATCGCCGATTCGTTGATAGCACTGCTCGACAATCGTGACAGATGGGACGAACGACGTGATACCGCGCGCGCTTTCGTGGAACGGGAGCGCAACTGGAGCGTCAATGTGGCGCGCTACAAGCCGGTCTACGAGCGGCTGGTACAGGCTGGTAAAATTGAGACTCGTTCGTGAAATCCGATCCATCTGACCGTAAAGTAACGGAATCCCAATTTTGCCGTAATATTGGATGATACAGGCTGCTTATGGGCGTTCCGATGGTTCAGAAGGAGACACGACGACGGTCGAGCCTGGTGATGGGCGCGATGCTGGCCCTGTTGCTTGGCATTGCGGCCGGTTTTGTCGTGCTCGGCATGCCGACCCACCTGCTCGAAACAATAACGACCGCCAGCCGCCTGTCCAAGCTGATGACCCAGGCCGAGCCTCCCATCATGCCCTACGACAAGACCGTGCTGGCCGTGCTGGCTGGCACTCTGACCGCGGGAATCGGCTGGGTCCTGATCGATTGGCTGCTGTTTGGGCGCGCCGGAATGCGAACACTGATCCGCGAGCGCGAGGACGATTACGAAGACAGCGAAAGCAATGCCTTTCGTCCTACCGACCCCCTCGACCTTCTGGCACCGGTCAGTTTGCCCACCGGCGATTGGGCATCGCAATCGCACGGCGACGCGCGTCGTCCGTTGTCCGCGCGCAACGATATCGGCGATCCACCCAATCCGCCCCTCCCGCAGGGACTGCAGCCCGCGGCTATGCCGGGAATCGATCAGTTACTGCCGCCGATCAACCACATCTTGCCAGGATTCGCTGGAGCCGAACCCGGCGTCCCACCTGCGACGACGAACCAGTCCGGGTTCGCGTCCGATCCGTTCCAGCGGCTCGGCGTCGAACCGGCTTCCGGCAATATTCTTGGTGCTTCCGCCCTTCCGGCATCGGTTGATCCAGCGCCCGCCGTGGCTCCTGCCGCAGAACCATTACCGAAGCCGGCCTGGCTGCCAACCCCAGGTGTCCGACCCGATGGCAGCTCATCGCAGTTCGACACTCCCTCGCCGCTGACCGCAGATGTCGACGAGCTACTCAATGCGCCCACACCGCCACTGCAGCAGCCTCCGGTTCAGCCCAATCCGTTTGATCAGGCGCCGCAGCCCTTGCAAAGCAGACCTCATGCGTCGGAGCTGCAGCTTGGCGCGCCGGAGCCGCCACCGCTGTTCACGTCGCCTGCACCCCCGCCGGACTTAGCCCCCTTCCAGATACCAGTTCCGGCGACCATCGAACCATCGGCACCCCCATCGCTCTCGTTCGAACCACCTGTCCCGCCGGCCGCGCCCCCTCCTGTCTTCGAATTACCCGCCGCACGGGTTGCGCCGCCAGCGGCCTTCGAGCCCCCTGAGATTCAGCCGGCGATGCAACCACCTGCCGTCGCGCAGACTGCACCGTTGTACGCACAACCTCCCTCCAATGTGCCGCTCGCTGCGGGGTACGCGCAACCGCCGGCCATTGAGCGGTCTGCCCCGTCGTACCCGCAACCTCCAGCCTTTGAGCCGCCCGCCCCGACGTACGCACATCCTCCCGCCTTTGAGCCGTCCGCTCCGCCCGTTGTAAGACCGGTTACGACGCAGAAACCACAACGCCCTGCGCCGGATCCGGGACTGGCCGGGCTTGACAGGGCCCGTCTTGAAGACCTGCTCGTACGACTTGAACGCGGTCTGCATGCTCGCCGGAGCACGGCGGCCCGCGGCGGTGCGGTCCCCTCGCCCGCAACAGCGCCGCGACCGCCGGTAGCCGCGGTCCCGCCGGTTCCTGCACCGCAACCTCCGATTGCTGCGGAGCCCTCACCGTTCGTCGCCCCGCAACAGACCTTCGCCGACGCGCCGAGCAGCTATCCGACACCTCGGCCTTTGGCACCATCCCTACCCACAGTGCCAGGACCATCATTTGGAGCCATGCCTCCCCGGCAGATGATGCCTCCGGCTGGTTTTGACGCGCCCCCGCCCGCGCTGCAGCCGGTCGCCCCTACAACGGCACCCGTTTATGATCTGCCGACCATGTCGGTTGCGCCGACCTATAATCCGACGCCGTCGAGTTCGCAGCCTTTTGAACCCGGACCTCGAATTGAACCGATCGAGCCGCGCAGCGATGAACTGCTTGACCAGCCTCTTCATGTGACCCTCGAGCTGCTGCGTAACAAGGTGAAGCGCTAAGCGCCTTCCGGCTCGCAGGCCTCGATGGTGAGCGCATCGAGCATGACGAGCGCGTCGCAGCCACTGCGTATAACCTCGGCAATCTGAAGCTCTGCAATGAAGTGTCCGGATATGGCGAAGCCCCGCGGCAGCGATCTCATCCTCAAGGGCTGTGAGGGCGGCATCGACCCCGTCACCGCGCAAACTCAGCTCAATATGGTGTCGGCCACCGTCGAACAACAGGCTCCGCCACGGCGTACTTCGTTCGCTTCGGATCTCGGTTACTGCGAACCGGCGGCAGCGGTGCCCGATTCGCCGTGCGATCGCCTTCACCGGGTCCGTCATCGCCCTCGCTCCTCCGTGGCACGGGCTACGGCCAGATAGGCCGATACGCGCAGAACCGTCGCCTCGCGCGGTTCGCGGCCTCGTCGGAGCGCATGAACGAACCCGGGATCGCCCAGTACGTCGCGGCCGAAACGAGAAGCCGTGATACCGCTCTGTCGGATGTAACGTTCGATGGCGGACAGCAGATGCATCCCTTCACTCCTTGCGACTCATGTGTTCTTTATATGTTCTCTCCCAATTCCTACTTGTCTAGGATTTTTCCTAGGAATATAGGACAGCGATGGCCGACGACGTCAGAACCAGCCTTGACGCCCTGATCCGCGATAGCGGCGAGGATTACAGCTCGATCTCACGCCTGCTTGGTCGCAACCCGGCCTATATCCAGCAGTTCATTAAGCGCGGCACGCCCCGTCGACTGGCGGAAGAGGACCGCCTCAAGCTGGCCGACTATTTCCGGGTTGCCGAAGACCGGCTCGGCGGACGCCCCGGGCCGGCACAGATATCTCCTGCCTCGCTTATCGCCATTCCCCGAATCGAGATTGGCGCCTCGGCAGGACCAGGCGGAATGGCGGAGATCGAGGAACGTGGCCTGCCAATCGGATTCGATGCGGCATTGCTTCGTGATCTGGGCATACGCCGTCCGGCAGCGCTGTCGATCATCAGCGTGGCTGGCGACTCGATGGAACCTACACTCCGCAACGGCGATGACATCCTCGTCGACCGTGGCATCGCGTCACCGCAGTGGGGCGCGATCCATGTGCTCCGGCTTGACGACATGCTCGTCGTCAAGCGACTGCTGCGAGACGGCGGAAAAAACTGCCTCATCCGCAGCGACAATCCAGCTTATCCCGATATCAGGGTCAACGATTCATCGATCAGGCTGATCGGCCGCGTGCTGTGGTGCGGCCGTCGGCTGGTTTGAGATCAGGCCCGCCGTCGGTCGTAAATGTAAAGTGCAAGTGTCATCGCGACGCCGATCCCGGTGCCGATCACCAGGCCTAGCGATGGCTGGCCGAACCGGGCGCCGACGATTGCGCCGGCCATGATCGTCACTGCGATAATGAAGCCACCCGCGCGCGAGGTCCCGCCACTGTTCTGTTCCATGGCTGCCCCATGCCATGGCCGCCGCCGCCGCGCCAGCACCTTGCCGCCAAACGACCAGCGGAAATTGGTAAACTCCACGTCCACCAACAACCGCAAGGTTTCGCTCCGAAATTCTGCTTAAGAGCCATCGCTACGAGGTGAGGTGTATTTCCTTCGTTGAGGACCGCCAGTGGAAGAGTTGTTTTACATCGCCAGTCGCAACAGCGTTGAAATTGCGGAAGCACTCTTCCAGCAATATGGACTGCATGCGATCGACGAAGCGGCGGCGCGCTGCCGCCACTATCATGACCTCGGCAATGCGATCCGCTTTTGCGAATGGCGCCAGATCGAGCGCTTTCTAATGGTCCTGAGCCAGGACGTGCCCGTGGGCACCGTGCACTGACTTAACCCGTTTCGCGGCGGCTCATGCCGGCGTCCATCCACGCCCACACGCCGACTCACGAGGCTCTGCGCCAAAATCCACTTCTTCACGACCGTTGCGGTGATTGGGATTGAACCCTAGGGTTGCCGAATGAGTGCCGCCCGCACGCCGCTCCGTGCTCCGACGATCCTTCTGAGCGCCATATTGTGCGTGTCGGCACCGACGCGGGCTCAATCGCCGCCTCCGGAGATTCGCGCCGACGCCGGTTCGCTGCCCGAATTTGATCCGGCGAGCGACATGTTGCCGCTTCCCGAGATTGGCGTCGACTGGCCCGAACCGTCCGCAGAAGATGTTCCTCCTCCAACACAGGCAGCGGATCCCAGTACAACCAAACCCGTCGAAATCGCACCTCTCACCGACGCCCAGAGCGACCGCCGATATCGCGTAGCCATCGACGGGCTGGACGGAAAGGAAGGGATGAGTGCCGACGCAGAGGCTTCGATTCGCAGCCGCTTCCGAATGTTGTCCGCACTCGAAGCAGGCAAGGGTACCGGCAACACCGCCCAGATCGACCGACGTGCACGCGAAGATGAAGGCCTGCTCGGGCAGCTCATGCGCGCCGCGGCCTATTATGCGGCAGAGATCACCACGCGGATCGAAGATGAACCGAGTGGAAGGCTGGTCGTCACACTGCTGGTTCGGCCCGGCGAGCTCTATACGCTCTCCAGCGTGGACATCGCCGGCATCGATCAGGCCAGCAATAAGGCGGGCGAGTTACGCAAGTCGCTCGATTTGAAGGCAGGCCAGCCGGCCGATTCCGACAAGATCGCTGCCGGTCAGGCCGCACTCAGGGCCGAGCTGGGGCGTCAGGGCTTCGTCTTCGCCAAGGTTGGAGAGCCGAAGCTCGTCATCGACCATGACGAGCACCAGGTTGCGCTGACAATGGAGGTGGATCCAGGCGGATCGCAACAAATCGGGCAGATTATCGTCGAGGGCAAGCGGCTGTTCAGCGCAAGGCATCTCGGCCGGATTGCCCGTTTCCATAAGGGCGATCTCTACGATGCCGCAAAGATCGAAGATTTTCGCCGCGCATTGATTCAGACCAGTCTCGTCTCATCGGTATCGATCAAGCCTGTCGCCACCTCCGATCCCAATGTCGTCGACATATCGGTCAAGCTCGAGCCGGCGCCGCCGCGGACCATATCTGGCGCTGTCGGCTACGGTACCGGAGAAGGCTATCGGCTCGAGGCGAGCTGGCAGCATCGCAATCTTATCAGGCCCGAAGGTGCGGTTACCTTTCGCGGGGTACTCGGCACCCAGGAACAATCGCTCGGAACGATCGTCCGACGCAGCAACTACAAGGCGCGGGACCGGGTGCTCACCGGCCAGTTGTTGTTCAGCCATCTCAAGGAGAACGCCTTCGAAGCGCGCAGCGTCACGCTTGCGGCCGGGCTCGAACGCCAAACCAACATCATCTGGCAGAAGAAATGGACGTGGTCTTACGGTGCCGAGATCACCGCATCGCGCGAGGACGATACCGTCAAGGCGACCGGCGCACCGCGCCGCCGTAAATTCCTGACCGGCGCCCTGCCGTCGAGCCTGTCTTATGACGGCTCGGATGACCTTCTCAATCCCACCAAAGGCTATCGCCTGTCGGGACGTGTTTCGCCCGAATTATCGCTGCAAGGCAGTGCCTTCGGCTATGTGAAGGCGCAGATCGACGGCAGTACCTATTTGCCGGTCGGTGGCCGTACAGTCATTGCCGGAAGGGCACGGTTTGGTTCGATCATCGGTGCATCGGCCCAACGGATCGCGCCGACTCGACGCTTTTATGCGGGCGGCGGCGGATCGGTGCGCGGTTATGGATACCAAAAAATCGGCCCGATCGACGTTAACGGCGATCCCGCTGGCGGTCGCAGCCTTGCCGAATTCTCTATCGAGGCTCGGATCCAGTTCGGCGATTTCGGCGTTGTACCGTTTCTCGACGCGGGCAATCTCTATTCGGCGAAGCTGCCCACCTTCCGTAACCTGCGTTACGGAGCAGGCTTGGGTGTCCGCTATTACACCAGCTTTGGCCCCATCCGCGTCGACGTCGGCACACCGATCAATCGGCGGCGCGGGGATAGCCGGGTCGCCGTATATGTTTCGCTGGGGCAGGCCTTCTGATGGCCGACGAAATCGCCATGATCGAACAGCGGGTGGTCGCCTGGCGTAGCCGCCATCCGATCCTGCGTAGCGTGGCGATAGCTCTTTTGTCCGTTCTGCTCCTGCTTTCAGCGGCGGTCTGGATGCTCGACAGCGGCCCCGGACACCGGCTGATCATCGACCGGATCAGCGAGCTCAGGCCCAGCTCCGGGCTCAGAATCCGGATCGGGCGGATCGACGGATCGATCTGGAACAAGGCCCGCATCCGCGACCTGCGCCTATACGACAACCGCGGCCTTTTCCTGGAAGCGTCCGAGATAGATCTCGATTGGCGTCCAGCCGCATGGCTCGCCAACAAGCTGTGGATTAAAAGCGCGCAATCCGATTTGATCATTCTCCACCGCCTGCCAAAGCTCAGGCCGTCGGCGAAGAAGGGGCCGCTTCTGCCCGGCTTCGACCTTCATGTAGGACGACTGGAGATAATGCGGTTGCGTCTCGAGCCGCCAATTGCCGGACGGCGGCTGACCGCGTCAATCCGCGCGAGCGCTGATATCCACAAAGGACGCGCCCTGCTTAAGCTTGACGCGCGCTCGAATGCCAGCGACCGGCTGACTTTGCAGATTGATTCAGAGCCCGATCGCGACCGGTTTGATATCGATGCGAAACTGGCTGGTCCCGCCGATGGCGTGATCGCGGGTGTCACCGGATGGACCCGTCCGGTCGACGGGGTGATCTCCGGTACCGGAAAATGGTCCGCCTGGCGGGGTCGGACTACGCTCGATGTCGGCAATATCCGGCTGGTCGAACTCAGCCTGGCTGTGACAAGCGGGCAATATGCGCTTGCAGGAACGCTGGCGCCAACCAGCTTCCTCAAGGGCAAGCTGCAACGCCTGACCGCGCCGGTCATCCGGGTTGAAGGCGCCGCAACGCTCGCCAATCGCAAGCTGGCCGGCGCACTTGCTATCAAGACGCCGGAAATCGAATTTGTCGGTACTGGAGCGCTCGACCTCGCGGCCAACGCCTATGAAGGCGTGATTGTCGATGCCAGGCTGATCAAGCCCCCCGCCCTGTTCCCCAACATGACTGGCCGTAACATCCGGTTGCACGCGACCTTCGATGGCCCATTCGGCACTGCAGCCTTTGCCTATACGCTGAGCGCCGACCATGTCGCCTTCGACCAGACTGGATTCGATAATGTGCGCGCAGCCGGCAAGGGCCAGCTCTCGCCAGTTCCGGTAAAGCTGCCGGTGCGTCTGTCGGCGCAGCGGGTCACCGGCGTGGGCGATATCGCCGGCGGTATATTGGGCAACCTGACCGTCGACGGCACGTTACTGGTAACGTCAAAGAAGATAACCAGCAGCGGGCTCAAGCTGGCATCGGACAAGCTGAGCGGCCGGCTTTCCCTCGATCTTGATCTCAAAACCGGTCAGTATAGCGTCGGTTTAACAGGTCAATTACTGCGATATTTCATTCCTGGAATCGGAATCGTCGACGTCAGCTCGGATCTGAAGGTCGTCCCGGGGACGGCCGGGCGCGGGACGATAGTAGCCGGTCGGGGGCGAGCTTGGGTGCGCCGGTTCGACAATGCTTTCCTGCGGTCACTGGCTGGCGGCCTGCCTGCCATCGACACCAGGTTGAGGCGTGGGCCTGACGGCATTCTCCATTTTGATGGCCTCGTCCTGACCGGTCCCGGGATCCGGATCACGGGCAATGGTTTCCGACGCCGCGACGGAAGTTTCTATTTCGAGGGCAGCGGCCAGCAGGCACGCTATGGCCAGCTCCAGCTGACTCTCGATGGCAATATCAGTCGGCCAAAGATCGATTTGGTGCTGGCCGCGCCCGTACAGGCGCTCGGGCTTGCAGAGGTATCATTGAGGCTCCTCCCGACGCCGCAGGGCTTCACATATGCCGCTGCCGGCGGATCGCGGCTTGGCGCATGGGACAGCGACGGCGCGATCCTGCTGCCGTCCGGCCAGCCGGCCCTGATCGCTATCGCGGCCATCACCGTCAGTGGCGCGAGGGGCAGCGGTAGGCTCCGTTCCGATCCGGATGGCTTCACCGGAAAAATCGAACTCGCAGGGGGCTCGGTCACCGGCCCGATGTTGTTCTCGGCCGATCGCGGTTTCCAGAAGATCGAGGCGAATTTGCGCGCCCAGCGCGCCAGCTTTTCAGGTCCGACGCCGTTCACTCTTAGCCGTGGCCGCGTAGACGGCACGGTCTTGCTCGATCCGGCCGGCACCCGGATCAATGCCCGAGTCCGCGTCGTCGGGGCGACAATGAACGGCGTGACCCTCGCGCGCGGTAACGCAGACATCGCGATCAACGGCGGCAGCGGCATGATCACTGCGGCGCTCGCCGGCTCGCGCGGCCGCGGCTTTGATCTCACCACGGTTGCACAGTTCGACAATGACGATGTTACGATCAACGCCGAGGGTGCAATCGATCGCAGGCCGATCCGTCTGATCGCTCCCGCCCATCTGCACCGCGACGGTGATTCATGGATACTCGATTCCACCGAGCTTAACTTCGCCGGCGGCAAGGCCATGCTTGCAGGCCGGTTCGGAAATATTGCCAACGAGGTCAGGGCCGGCGTCGAATCGATGCCGCTGTCAGTGCTCGATATCTTCTTCCCGCAGCTTGGCCTGTCCGGCATGGCGACGGGCGACGTCGACTATCGGCTGGAGCGTGGCGCACGGATTCCCACCGGGCGTGCCAATCTGAAGATCAGGGGCCTGTCGCGATCAGGACTCGTTCTTTCGTCGCGGCCCGCCGACGTCGCGGTTACGGCACTTCTCACCGAGAACATGGCAGCTGCGCGCGCGGTGGTGTCGAGCAGCGGCAAGATCATCGGCCGCGCGCAGGCTCGTATCAGCGGTTTGCCTGCCGCGGGAGAATTCCCCGATCGGCTGCGGCGCGGGAATCTTTTCGCTCAGATCCGTTATGGCGGCCCGGCCGAGACGCTGTGGCGGCTCGTCGGGATTGAGACAATCGACTTGTCGGGCCCAATTTCGATCGGCGCCGACATTAACGGCACTGCCGCCAATCCGGTGATCCGCGGTTCTATCCGCTCGACCCAGGCCCGGCTCGAAAGCGCGATCACCGGGACGGTGATCACCAACATCGCGGCCGGCGGACGATTCGACGGTTCGAGGCTGTTGATTGATCAGCTCACCGGCCAGACGCGGGGCGGCGGAACGGTACAGGGTCGCGCCGAGTTCGATTTCGGCACCGGCCAGGGCCTCGGTATGGATGTCGCACTCGACGCCCAAAATGCCATGCTCCTAAATCGGGACGATATCGGCGCTACTTTGACCGGGCCGCTCACCATCAAGTCGGACGGCGATAGCGGCACGATAGCCGGCGATGTCCGGCTCGTCCGCGGTCGCTTCCAGCTTGGCCGCGCGGGCGGCATCGCGGCGATTCCACAATTCGAGACAATCGAACTCAACCGGCCCGACGAGACCGGCGTAGCGAGACGTCGCACACCCTGGCGTCTGGCCATCAAGCTGGATTCCCGCAATCAGCTCGCGGTGACCGGACTCGGTCTCGACAGCGAGTGGCGCGGCAAGCTCGATCTCGGCGGGACAATCGAAAATCCAGCGATCACCGGCAGGGTTGACCTTGTCAGGGGCGGCTATGAATTTGCTGGCCGTCGCTTCGATCTCGATCGCGGATCGATCCGCTTCCTTGGCGAAACCCCGCCCGATCCGCTGCTCGATATCGTTGCCAAGGCCAACCTCAACGGGATCAGCGCGACGATCTCCGTCGCAGGTACCGGGCAGAAGCCAGAAATCCGCTTCACCAGCATCCCCGCCCTGCCCGAAGACGAACTGTTGTCGCGGTTGCTGTTCGGTACATCGATCACCAACCTGTCAGCGCCCGAAGCGCTCCAACTCGCCGCCGCAGTGGGTTCGCTGCGCGGTAACGGCGGACTCAATCCGATCAACGCTGTACGCCGGGCCGCAGGACTCGATCGGCTCCGCATCCTACCCGCGGATCCAACGATCGGTGCGGGGACAGCGGTCGCCGCCGGCAAATATATCGGCCGGCGCACCTATGTGGAGGTGATCAGCGACGGCGCCGGCTATTCGGCGACGCGGCTCGAATTCCAGATCACCCGCTGGCTTTCATTGCTCTCCAGCGTCTCGACAATCGGACGCCAGAGCGTCAGCGTGAAAGTGTCACGGGATTATTAGGCGGCGGTGGCGAGCTCGATCCGGTCTTCGTCATTGTCGCCCTTGAGCGGGGCGTTCGGTAGGGCCGGAGCAGCTTCTTCCGCAGTGGCATGCGACGGGAAGAACCGGCGCGAAACCAGAACCACGAGGCCCAGGCCGACATAGGCCGCCAGCGTGAAAACCGGGCTGACAAGCAATCCGACCGCAATGGCGAGCCGAAGCCAGTTCGCATTGAACCGGAAATCTTCGCCAATCGCTTCGCACACCCCGAAGAACGTATCATGGCGGGCGAAAATGGACGGCTTCGAACGGGGCATCTTGCTATTCCTTTGTGCTGCGGAATGTGTGTCCGCTGTGGATGCACACATCATTGCACGAGCTGTGCCAAACCCGTCGTGTCGAAGGATTCGGCTGATTTCCGCGATATGGTGCGACGCAGCATAAAAATCAAGCACGCATATCTACCAAGAATTGGCGATATTCACCAACTGGTCTGCCCCTGAAGAACAGCACCAAGGTTGCGCCGATTGCCGGCGATCCGATATGGTCATCGCCTGAAATCAGCGGGCATGTGGCGTCGAACAACATGCGGAGAGGATGAACATGGGCAATATACTGGTCCGGTCAAAAGCTCCCACGATCACGCCGCTCTCGGGAGCGCTCGCCGCGCGCGTGGACGGTATCGATCTCCGCGCGATCGACGATGATCTGATCGATCAGCTCCGAACCGCCTTCCTCGAACATTGCGTGCTCGTATTCCCTGGCCAGGGGGCGATCACGCCGGAAGAGCAGGTCGCCTTTGCCGGGCGATGGGGAGAGGTCCATCGCATGCTCACCCCCGAGGTTTGCCTCGCGGGCAATCTGGCGGTGCTTGTGCTCGACTTCCAGGGCCGCAAGCCGCCGACCGACAAATGGCATTCGGACGTAACGATGGAGGCATGCCCGCCCAAGGCGACCTTCCTGCTCGGTCGGACGATCCCGGTTGGCGGCGACACGATTTTCGCCAATCAGTATCTCGCCTATGAAGCATTGTCGGAAGGGTTCAGGAAAGTTCTCGACGGCCTCAACGCCATCCACGACGGAGCGACCTTTGCCAGGAGCGGCGGATTCGATCCGTCACGTTTCCCGAGCAGCGTCCATCCGGTTGTGCGAACTCACCCCGAAACAGGTCGCAAGGCGCTGTTCGTCAATTTCTCCTATACGCGGCATTTCGAGGGATGGACGGTGGAGGAAAGCCAACCGCTGCTTGACTGGCTCTTCACCCATTGCGTGCAACCCAATTTCACCTTCCGCCACCACTGGAGCGAAGGCGATCTTGTGATGTGGGACAACCGCTGCCTGCAGCATTTCGCGGTCGCCGATTATGGCGAGCAGCGCCGTGTGATGCACCGCGTTACCGTGCTTGGGGATCGCCCGCGCTAGGCCTCACGGTTTTACCCCGCCACGTTCACGCGCTCCTTCGGCCTGCGCGGCGGCCATCACGCGGAGCAGGTTTCCGCTCCAGATTTTGGCTATATCGGCATCGCCGTAGCCCGCCTTGCGCAACGCGTCGGTGATTCTGGGCAGACCGGAGACATCCTCCAGCCCGATCACGCCGCCACCGCCGTCCCAGTCGAGCCCGATCCCGACATGATCGACACCTGCCACATTCAGCGCATGCAGAAGGTGCGCGATGACATCTTCGAAGCTCGCCCGCTCGGCCGGATAGGTCGCGACAATCCTGCGCCTTTCAGCAAGCATCGCCTCATATGCCGCGCGGTTCTGCTGCGCGCCCTCCACTTGCCCCGACAGAGCCGCCATTGCCTTGTCGCGTTCCGGGTTGCGCGCCAGCCTTTTCAAATAAGAACCGAACCCGTTGATCTGGATAACACCGCCAGCGGCCGCGAGCTTGCGCAGCCGATCATCATCGATGTTGCGGGGATGCTCATACACGGCCTTGCAGCCGCTGTGCGATAGGACGATCGGCGCCTTGGACAGCCGCAGCATGTCGTCGAACACCGCATCCGAGCTATGCGAAGCGTCGAGCATGATCCCGAGCCGGTTCGCTTCCGCGAGAAGATCTTTGCCGGCGGGGCTGAGCCCGTTCCACTTTGCTCCGGCCGGATCGGTCGAGCTGTCGGCAAACTGATTGTTCAGGAAATGGGCAAAGCTGAGCAAACGCACGCCCATCGCGTGAAAGGTCGAAAGCAGGCTGGCATCGTGCCCCAGCGGATAGGCATTCTCGATGCTCATAAACACGACGCGCTTGCCGCTGTCCGCTATCGCCGGCGCATCCGAAGGGATCAGCGCCAGGGCGAAATTCTTCGGATCAGCCGCCACCAGCTCACGGATCGCCAGCGCACGCATGATCGCAAAATCGCGCGCCTTCGTCAGACCCGCCTCATCAAGCGGCCCCTGTGGCGTGTAGATCGCCCAGAAACCGCCATCGAGGCCACCTGCCTTCATTCGCGGCAGATCAACCTGGCTGAAGTCCTGATCAGCTTTGTGCCGATCCTCGATCCGCCAGCCGGGCCGGGCAAGCGATGCAGGCGTATCGAGATGGCTGTCGAGCGTCAGCAGTCGCTGATGGAACGATGCCCCCTCACTCCGTGAGGCGAGAACCAGAATTACTGCTGCAACCCAATGAGATCGCCGAAGGATCATCGATCAGCCCCCTGACTAAGACCGTGTTCGAACTGATCCCCTCCGAATATTGATTATGGGCGAAGGAGATCAGCTTCGCTGGCATATGTCCAGTGGTGATCTCGCCCATGGAAGGAGCTGCGGACCCGGTCGCCACGGTGGCAATTCCGCGCGCATATTCGGTCCGATGGAAGAGATCCGCCGCGCCTCAGGCTGGCCCGATTCCCTCGACCGCGATCAGCGACGTGCCGAACATAACGCCATCGACATTGACGCGCTCGTCGATCAGATGGTGTGGGATACGATCCATTTCGAGCCAAAATACGCCGCCGTCTTCGCACCGCAGCGCAAAACAGCCATTCTTCAGGATCAGCCAGCCAGTTTGGTGACAACGGCAGCGATCGGCTAATAATATCTGCATGAGGTTGCTCCCTGTCCGGTGGAAGAAACCCCCTCCTGAACAGTGAGCCTAAGCCTTTTGCTGCAACGCGCAATAGACTCGCTCGAAAAATCCATTCCTCCCGCAGCGGCCGTCGCACATTGCGGCACAGGCCGCTTCAGGAGTAGAACGATCCGGTCAGCGCTCCGAGACAGCGCGCACTCGTGGGAGTTGGATAGCCTGGACCATGTCGGAGCCTAGCGACCGTACCGCCATCCCGCGCCTCTTCGGTTCCGAGACCGAAACCGCGCGGCTCATGGCCGAGCTGGACTGGTCCGACCACCCGCTCGGCCAGCCGGACGGCTGGCCCATCGGTCTCAGGATCGCGATCCGCAATATACTGTGTGCAGCGGAGCCCATGTTCGTGGTGTGGGGAGAGAGGCTCTACTTCTTCTTCAACGATCTGTATCTTCCCAAAGTGCGACCGCGGCTCGAAGGTGCCATCGGCGGCTGTTTCAAAGAGATATGGTCCGACATCTGGCCCTATATCGAACCACATTTTCTGAAGGCAATGGCCGGTACACCCGTGCGGCTCGTCGATCAGCACGTATCGATGCTCGGCTGGGATGAGAAGGTCGATCATTGGTGGACCTTCACCTTCTCGCCGCTCTTCGACGAAAATGGCACGATCGCCGGAGTTCAGAACAGCACCAACGAAACGACCGAGCACATGCTCAAAACGATCGCCGAACACAGGGCGGCCGAAGCGCTTGCTATTTCCGAGCGTCGACTCCGGCGAGCTCAGGAAGCGGGTCAGGTCGGCATCTTTTCGATCGACGTCCACAGCAATGAGGTCTCTGGAACACCTGAATTTTTTCGGCTTTTCGGCCTGCCCGAAACCGACACTGTGCCGGCGAAGACGATCCAGTCGATGGTCATAGATGAGGACCAACAAATCATTTCGGATTCGCGCCGCGGAAAAGCGGATGCCGTCGACCTTCAAGTCGAATACCGCATCCGGCGCGCCAACGACGGCGAAATCAGGGCGATCGAGCGCCGCGGCGAGTTCGAGCGCGACGCGAAGGGCCGTCCGCTCCGCCTTGTGGGAGTCGTCCAGGACGTCACCGAACGACGGGCGGCGCGCGAGACCTTGGCGAACCTCAACGCGATCCTTGAAGAGAGAGTCCGGGAACGCACCGCCGAACGCAACCTGCTCGCGCGCATCGTCGAGGAAACCGACATTTTGATCTATGTCGTCGACACCGATTACCGCTGGCTTGCCATGAACCAGGCCGGCGCCCGCGAAATCGAACGCATCTTCGGCAGGACCCCGATTGTCGGCGAACGGATTCATACGGCGCTCGCCAGACGGCCCAGCCATCATGCTGCGATCGACGCGCTATGGGGCCGCGCGCTGGCTGGCGAGGAATTCACGGTGACCGGCGAATATGGCGACCACCGGGTGGTGCCCGAACTCAGTACCTATGAGATGAAATTCAACATCATGCGTGACGAAGATGGCCGGCAGACCGGCGCCTTCGCAACCCTTTCGGACGTCACCGACCGGGTTCGCGCCGAAGCAGCCTATCGGCAGATGCAGGAGACGCTTCGCCAGAGCCAGAAGATGGAGGCCATCGGCCAGCTCACCGGCGGTGTGGCGCATGATTTCAACAATCTGCTGACCCCGATCATCGGCGGCCTCGACATGATCCAGCACAACACTGCGTTGACCGCCCGGGAACTACGCCTGATCGACGGAGCCCTCCACTCGGCCGAGCGCGCAAAGACGCTGGTCCAGCGGCTGCTGGCTTTCGCG
This sequence comes from Sphingomonadaceae bacterium, assembly GCA_947476735.1. Classification (GTDB taxonomy): domain Bacteria; phylum Pseudomonadota; class Alphaproteobacteria; order Sphingomonadales; family Sphingomonadaceae; genus Rhizorhabdus. The sequence goes on along the minus strand of CANJRZ010000034.1, from coordinate 5,110 downwards.
CGCCGTCAACCGCTGGAGACCAGAGCAATCGATCTGGAGAGGCTGGTCGATGGCATGGCTGATCTGGTCGCAAGCACCTCCGGCCCCCAGATCAGGATCAAGACAGAAATCGCGGAAGGACTACCGCCGGCGCTCGCCGATCATAACCAGCTTGAGATGGCGATTCTCAACCTTTGCGTAAATGCGCGTGACGCGATGCCCGATGGCGGTACACTCACGATCGCCGCCAAAGCAGGCAAGCCGCCGTCCAGCAATGCCGAGCACCTCGTGCCGGGCGACTATATTTGCCTCTCCGTTGTCGACACCGGCACCGGTATGGACGAGGAAACCCTGCGTCGTGCAGTCGAGCCATTTTATTCAACCAAGGGTGTCGGCAAAGGGACCGGGCTCGGCTTGTCGATGGTCGATGGCCTGGCATCCCAGCTCGGCGGTACGATGAAGATTTCGAGCCGCCAGGGGTTCGGCACACGGATCGACCTGTGGCTACCCGTGAGCAAGCCCGCCGTCGCGGATATCACCGCACCCAATGAGAATGTGCCGAGCCGAACTTTCAAGGGCCGTGCCCTCGTCGTCGATGACGAGATCGCGGTGCGCATCACCACCGCTGACATGCTTCAGGGCCTCGGCTACGAAACTGTCGAGGCGGAGAATGCCGGAGAAGCCGAGCGGATGCTTCGTTCGGGCAAACGATTTGACCTGGTCGTGACCGATCACCTCATGCCCGGAAAGTCTGGTGCCGAGCTGGCGATGGCGATCCGCCGCAACTGGCCCGCGACGCCGGTGCTGATCGTTTCCGGCTTTGCCGACGCGGAAGCGATCGCGCCCAATGTTCCGCGCCTCGCCAAGCCCTTCCGCGAGGCAGACCTGGCTCGCGCGATCGGCCGGCTCAGCTAAAGCCGCACGCCAACTTCAGTCCCTTTTTTTTAAATTCGGAAACGACGGGAATTTATGGACGGCGGTTTGTCCAGCCAATAGCGTCCGGTTAACGTCATTCCCGCTCGTTAAGGTATGACGAGCACTGTTGCCGGGGAGGATGGATTGCCTGATCAACCGAAGGTCATCGTCTGCGATCAACTGCTGATGGACTATTTTGGAACGCTGCTTGACGAGTTTACCCCACCCGCCTTTTGGAATTCGTCCGATCCTATGGCCCGGCTGCACGAAATAGGCAGCGAGGTCCGCGTGCTCATCACCTATGGCGGCAATCCGCGCCTGCCCGCCTTGGTCAGCGCATTGCCGAAACTGGGTGCAGTGCTGGTCTCTGGCGCGGGCTATGAGGGCATCGATTTCGACATGCTCAGGGCGCGTGGCATCGTCTGCGCCAATAATGGGCCCGGCAACAGCGAAGATGTCGCCGATCTCGCCCTCGGCATGGCACTGGCCGCCCGACGCGAGATCATCGCGGGCGACCGCTTCGTCCGGGACGGATCGTGGACCGTTACCGGCGGAATCACCAAAAGCTTCTGCTCGATGCGCGCCGGGATCGTCGGCTATGGCTATATCGGCAAAGCGATCGGACGACGGCTCGACGGGTTCGGCATGGACAGCGCCTGGTGGGCCCCCCGACCACAACCGGCGGAATCACGTTGCCGCGCCGAAACCCTCCTCGACCTCGCCAAGTCCAGCGACCTGCTGTTCATCGCCTGCCCCGGGGGTGAGGCGACCCGCAGGCTGATCGACCGTCACATCATCGAAGCCGTAGGTCCCGACGGACTGATCGTCACCGTCGCAAGGGGGTCAGTGATCGATGAGGACGAATTGATCAAAGCGCTCAGGGACGGCCGGCTTGGCGGCGCCGGGCTGGACGTATTCGAGCAGGAACCCACCCCCGCCGCTCGCTGGACTGGTGTCCCCAATGTCGTACTCAGCCCGCACCGCGGGGGCGTCACCGATGCGGCACGGCTGCGGACTATTGAGCTGACCCGGCAGAACATCCGCCGTTTCCTTGCCGGCGAGGATCTATTCGACCGGTTGATCTGACGCCCAACCGTAGCTTGCGCTCGGCCTTCCGTCTGCTAGGCCGGCACGATAATCACACGGGGGAGTAACTTGATGCCGCGCGCGGAATGGACGGCAGCCCAGCGGCATGGCGCATTGCTGCTGGTCTGTTTCGTCGGCATTTTCAATCTGATGGATCGGCAGGTCATGACGATTCTGCTCGAACCGATAAAGCTTGAGTTCAAGGCGACCGATACCGAAATGGGTCTGCTGACCGGCGGCATTTTTGCCTTCTTTTATGCCGGCGCGTCGATCCCGTTGGCTCGCCTGGCCGATCGTTTCCCGCGCAAGATGGTGATCGGCGGCTCTCTTGCCGCATGGAGCGTGCTAACCTCGCTCGGCGGGCTTGCGTCTAGCTTCACACAGCTCGCCTCAACCCGCCTGGGCGTCGCGATCGGCGAGGCCGGATCGGGCGCCCCGACCTATTCGATCCTGGCCGATCTTTACGAGCTCAAGCACCGCGCCAAGGCCTATAGCTGTTATTCCGCGGCGACCTCGATCGGCATCGGTGGTGCCGTCATCATTGGCGGATGGCTGGTCGACGCGATCGGCTGGCGGTTAACCCTGGTTGCGGTCGGCGCGCCAGGCGTCATCCTGTCGCTGATCGTCTTCACGATGCTGCGCGAGCCCGTGCGCGGTATGGCCGACAATCTGGCGGAAACCGAAGCCGACCGTCACTATGGCTTCTGGGAGACGCTGCGCCATCTGTTCACGATCCGCACCTTCCCCTTCCTCATCCTGATCTGCGGCCTGGGCGGCACCGGCGGCTATGGCCTGCTTACCTGGGGACCGAGCTTCCTGATACGCGCTCACGGCATGAGCCCGGCCGATGTCGGGATCTATTTCGGTTCGATGAGCATCGTCGCGCTGGTGCTGGGTCAGCTCATCACCGGCGTCGTGCTCGACATCGCCGCGCGTCACGACCTTCGGGCCTATATGTGGTTTGCGGGAGGCGGGCTGCTGCTCTGCATCCCATTCGGGCTGATATTCACCCTGGCAAACAGCTGGTGGCTAAGCATCATCGGCTTCGGATTGCTGTCCTTCCTGATCTCGCCGCACAATATGTGTGGTACCGTCATCGCCCAGACGCTTGCCCCGCCCCGAATGCGCGCCACTGCCTCGATGATCATCGGGCTTGGCACCGCCCTCTTCGGCACAGGTTTCGGGCCGATGTTTATCGGCATGCTGAACGACCTTCTCATTCCTCGCTACGGACCGCTCGCGATCCGCTACTCGATCTCGGCGGCGCTGATCTTCTTCGGGCTGTCGGCTACGGCTGCACTGATCGCTGCCCGCTTCGTCCGCGCGGACCATGCTCGCCTTCATGCCTACGCGCGCGATGGCATGGCTGATCAAGCGATCACCTGAGCATGAGCGCATAACCGTGTGCAATCGTCCCGTGCGATGTCATTCGGAAAGGATGCGGAGATGGACAAGCCGGAAGAAGCCCATCGCGGCACGGCCCTTACCGACCGGGAACGCGAGCTGATCGAAACCGGTTCGCTGACCGACGGTGCGATCCGGGACCAGCATTTCGAATTCTTCCGTGCGCTCCGAAAAGGCGCGCCGATCTTCTACGATGCGAAGCTCGGTTCCTGGCTCGTCACCCGCAACGAGGATATCTGGGCGATCCAGTCCGATCCGGTCACCTTTTCGGTCGAACTCGGCTATCATGACTTCCAGGCGCGCGGCATGCAGGACGAGTTTCGCGAAATATTGCGGCGCGACGGCGGTGGCTATTTTCCGGACGCGATCATGTCCGACCCGCCCTATCACACGCGCATTCGCAAGCTGATGGAGCTGGCCTTCACCGCGCATCGGGTGAAGGAACTTGAGCCCCGCATTCGCGACGTCGTCGTCGAGCTCCTCGACAAGGTGTCGGCGCGGGCCGAGTGCGATGCCGTCCGCGACATCGCCATTCCGCTCACCATCCGCGTCATCGTCGAGCAGCTTGGCCTGGACCACGGCATCGAGGAGAAGATCTCGCGCTGGTCGGTGGCGATGACCGCGCAAATCGGCGGCATGCAGTCGCGTGAAGACATGCTCGAAAATGCCCGGCAGATATGCGAGCTCCAGAACTACCTGATCGGCAAGATGCGTGACCGCGAGAAGGCGCCGCGCGAGGACATGATCTCAGACATCGTCCACGCCAAAGTTCACGACGAGCATGGCCAGACCATGACGCTGAAGTTCGAGGAGGCCGCGTCCCTCATCCGTGCGATGCTGATCGCCGGCAACGACACCACGGCTACCGCGATCAGCAATCTCTTCCTGCTGCTCGCCACCCAGCCACAAATCGTGAAAATGCTCGACGACGCAGTCGACGACGAGCGGGCCCTCAACCGTTTTGTCGAAGAACTACTGCGGATGGAGCCGCCGACCCGGGCGCTCTCGCGCGCCACGATCAGGGAGGTCGAGGTCAACGGTGTCACCCTGCCGAAGGGAGCGCATCTCCTGCTCGCCTATGGCTCGGGCAATGACGATGAAACGGTCTTTCCCAATCCGCGCGATTTCGATCCCACCCGGACCAATTTCGCAAAGCATGTCACGTTTGGCGGCGGCCCGCACAAATGTATCGGCCTCGCCCTCGCGCGCATGGAGATCAAGGTGATCGCGCGAGAAATCGCCCGGCATTTCAGGAATATCCGACTCACCATCCCGGCCGAAGACATCACTTATCTGCCGACGATCGCGACGCGCACGATCGAACATCTGCCGATCACCTTCGACCGGCGGACCGGTTAACCAGCCCTGTACGGGGAGGAAACATCAGACCTTTTCGAACCGGATGATATCATCGCCATAGTCGATCTGCCCGAGCACGAAGCAGCTCGTCAGGAACATGCCCGCATGGCGCTCACGCAGGACCATTTTCTGGTGCCAGGGCGAATCGATATGATCGTCGACCTCGGGGCCGACCTCGAACCCCTTCCCTTCCAGATAAGCCTTGTGCTTCTCAAGGTCGGGCACGCCGAAGACGACCGCAAAGACACCCTCGCCATGCGTATCGAGATGATCGTAGAGCGCGCTATTGAAATCGGTCCGCTCGGGAAGCGGCGACAACAGCTCGAGCCCTGACTCCCAGTTCGCGCAAATGTTGATACCGATATCG
>CANJRZ010000033.1 GCA_947476735.1 Sphingomonadaceae bacterium | reverse complement strand
TGGATCACCATCTCGTCGTCGGTGCCGGCCTTGAAGCGGCCGCCAAGCTGTGAATATTCGCCTTCGCTATTCTCGCGGACCACCCAGAAATCGATGTCGCCGGGCTTCTTGTTGGCGAGCGGGCAGGGGACGCCGGGCAGCAGGCGGACCGGGCGCAGGTTCACATATTGGTCGAACTCGCGGCGGATCGGAATCAGCAGGCCCCAGAGCGAGATATGATCGGGAACGCCCGGAAAGCCGACTGCGCCGAGGAAGATCGCATCATGGTCGGAAAGCCGGCTGATGCCGTCCTCGGGCATCATCGCCCCGGTCGCCTTGTAGGTTTCGCACGACCAGTCGAAATGCCGGTAGTCGAACGAGAATCCGCATTTCTTTGCGGCGGCGTCGAGGATGCGCAGGCCTTCGGGGACGACTTCCTTGCCGATCCCGTCGCCCGGAATGACCGCGATGCGATGCTTGGCCATTTGATCTCCTAATCGTCATGCCAGCGAAGGCTGGCATCCATGTCTGTTTTCTTCTCAGATGTCATCTCCTGTGAGGAGAGACATGGACCCCAGCCTTCGCTTGAGTGACGAAGGTAAGTGGGGCAGCGCGGAGTTATTTGAACCGATCGAAGTCGCTCGCGTCGTGGCGTTCGTGCATCTGCTGGTCATCCGGGCCGAAGGTGCTGTTGACCTGCTTGCCGCGTTGGACCGCCGGCCGCGCGGCGATTGCTTCGTTCCAGCGCTGCACGTTCCTGTAGCTGTCGACCTGGAGGAACTCGGCGGCATTATAGGCGCCGCCCGCCAGCGCTGCGCCATACCAGGGCCAGATCGCGAAATCGGCGATGCTGATCTCGCTCCCGCCGACATATTCGACCTCGGCGAGGCGACGATCGAGCACGTCGAGCTGGCGCTTTACCTCCATGGCGAAGCGATCGATGCAATATTCGATCCTCATCGGCGCATAGGCGTAGAAATGGCCGAAGCCGCCGCCGAGATAGGGCGTACTGCCGACCTGCCAGAACAGCCAGGAGAGCACTTCCGCGCGGAGCGACGGCTCGGTCGGCAGGAACGCACCGAATTTCTCGGCGAGATGCATGAGGATCGCGCCCGATTCGAATATGCGCACCGGCTTCGGTCCGCTGCGGTCGAGCAAGGCGGGAATCTTCGAATTGGGATTGACCCCGACGAACCCGCTGCCGAACTGGTCGCCATTGCTGATCCGGATCAGCCAGGCATCATATTCGGCGCCGCCGTGGCCGGCCTCGAGCAGCTCCTCAAGCATTACCGTCACCTTGATGCCATTCGGCGTGCCCAGCGAATAAAGCTGCAACGGATGCTTGCCGACCGGAAGATCCTTATCATGGGTCGCGCCGGCGACGGGCCGGTTGATATTGGCGAACTGGCCGCCATTTTCCTTGTTCCACTCCCACACTTTGGGCGGTTCATAGTCGGCCGGAAAATTCATCCTCTCACTCCTGATCGGCGGATGGCGATGCCTATCGTTATCGCCAAAGCGGCGGCCGGTCTTCGCTAGAAATTATTGGGATGAAAATAGGTGGCGGACCTGTGCCGCATTTGGGAATATGCACCGCTGACGGGGCAATAAGCGGAAAGCCGCGAACAGGGGGAGTGGATATGAGCCAGCCGACAATCGGGCAACGCCTGCTCATCGGGGCGGTTCTGACGGTTCTGCTGGTCATCGGCGCGGCGCTCGGCGTCGGCGGCGCAATCCTGATCGGGCAGGGCGGCAGTCCCTATTATCTGCTCGCGGGCCTCGCTGTTCTCGCCGCCGCTTATGGCCTGGCTCGTGGACGCAGTCTCGGCATGATCGCTTATGGCGGGATGCTCGCGGCGACGATCATCTGGGGGCTTTGGGAGGTCGGTTTCGATGGCTGGGGTCTAGCTCCCCGGCTGATTGCGCCTGCGGTGCTGGGGCTTGCCTTCCTGCTGCCGGCGGTTCGGAGGGCATCGGACGGCGTGACGCGCTGGTGGGTCGGCGCCCCATTGATCGCCATCGTTGCAGTCTTCGCCATCTCGATTGTCCGCGAGAGCCGGGAATATTCCGGTCTGCCGGGCGCTGTGCCGATCCGCTCGGCTGGCGCGGCTAGCGGCGAATGGAACGCATGGGGCCATGATCTGAGCGGCCGGCGCTATTCGCCGCTCAGCGACATAAACACCGTCAATGTCGACAGGCTCGCGGTCGCCTGGACCTTCGATTCCGGCATCGAGCCCTATGGCGGCGGCGGCCACGGCTTCGAGGCGACCCCGCTCGCGATCGACGACAAGCTGTTCGTCTGCCTTGACCGCAATGTGATTGCCGCGCTCGATCAGGAGAGCGGCCGAGAGCTCTGGCGCTTCGATCCGAAAAGTGACCTCAAGGATGTCTATTCCGCCACCTGCCGCGGCGTAGCCTTTCATCAGTCGGCTGAAGCCGGGCTGTGCCAGAAGCGCGTGCTGTTCGGCACGTCCGACGCGCGGCTGATGGCGGTCGATGCCGAAACCGGCCGCGCCTGCCCGGGCTTCGGCAAAGACGGAACGGTCGATCTGCTCGCGGGTATGGGCCCGGTCCCCAAGGGCTATGTCTATCCCACCTCGCCACCGACCGTCGTCAACGATGTTGTCACGATCGGCCATTGGGTCGCGGACGGGATGGCGACGAAAGAGCCGTCGGGCGTGATCCGCGGCTATGATGCGGTGACCGGTGAACTGCGCTGGGCATGGGACGCCGATCGTCCGGATCGCACCGGCATGCCGCCGGCGGGTGAAACCTACAGCCGCGGTACCCCCAATGCCTGGGGTGTGTTCAGCGCCGATCCGGCGCTCGGCCTCGTCTATGTCCCCACCGGCAGTGGCACGCCGGATTATTTCGGTGCGCACCGCAGCCCCGGCAGCGAGAAATATGGCAGCTCGATCGTCGCGATCGACGTCGCGACCGGCAAGGTGCGCTGGTCCTTCCAGACGACCCATCACGACGTGTGGGATTATGACATCGCCTCGCAGCCGGTGCTCGCCGATATTGACGGTCCGGGTGGTGCGAAACTCCCGGCGCTGATCGCGACCACCAAGCGCGCCCAACTGTTCGTGCTCGACCGGCGGACCGGCAAGCCGATCGACAAGGTGATCGAAAAGCCGGTGCCGCACGATGCCCCGCCGCACGAGTGGCTCTCCCCGACCCAGCCCTACACAACCGGATTCCCCTCGATCAAAGGGCCGGACCTTACCGAGCGCGACATGTGGGGACTCACCCCGCTCGACCAGCTGTGGTGCCGGATCGCCTTCAAGAAGGCTCGCTATGAGGGGGATTTCACCCCGCAGGGCCTGAAACCGGTGATCACCTATCCGGGCTCGGCCGGCGGCAGCAACTGGGGCAGCTCGACGGTCGATCCCGATCGCGGGCTGCTGATCGTCAACACGCTCCATGCCGCCGAGGTCGGACGGCTGATCCCGCGCACCGAGCATGAGCGGATGAAGGCCGAGGCGGCGGCCGCTGCAGCCGACGACAAGAGCGGTGTGCCCAAGGCGATGCGTGCCGGGCATGGTGGCCAATATACCTATATCCAGCCGCAGGACGGCACGCCCTATGCGTTCGAGCGCTCGATCTTCCTCTCGCCGCTCGATGCGCTCTGCCAGAAGCCGCCTTATGCGCGGATCAGCGTGTTCGACATCAAATCGCGCAAGCTTTTGTGGAGTAAACCGTTCGGCACGATCGAGCATAGCGGTCCGTTCGGGATCGAGACGGGCCTGCCGATCCGGATGGGTGTGCCCACGATCGGCGGATCGATGGCCACCGCGGGCGGGCTGCTGTTCATCGGCGCCTCTCAGGACCGCCATTTCCGCGCCTATGATATCGCGGCCGGCAAGATTTTGTGGGACTTCAGGCTGCCGACGACGGGCGCCGCAACACCGATGAGCTATCGCTCGAAAAAGAGCGGACGCCAGTTCGTGATCATCGCGGCGGGCGGCCATCCGGCGCTGAAGGGGCCGCCGATTGGCCGGCTCTACGCCTTCGCGTTGCCGGCGAAATAGGCGAGGGCATGCGGCCGGTCACCGAACTCGATCTGCCTCTGCTCGCGGTCGAGCATCCTGATCTGTCGGTCGATCCGACACCCTGGGTCGAGGGGGCGCGGCGTCACCATCCCTGGCTCGCGCGGAGCAATGTCGGCGGCTATGTCGTGCATGGCTATCAGGCGGTGAAGGATCTGGTTGGCCTCGATGATCGGCTCCGTCCGGATTTCGATGGCATCGTCGACTTTTACGGCGTCTCGCGCGAAGCTCCCTGGGCGCGCCTCATGACCGAGATGCTGCTGGCCGCGCACGGCCCCGTTCATGCACGATTGCGTGCGAGCGTCGCCGACGCCTTCACCCCCCGATACGCCAACCGCTATCGCGGTCTGATGCGCGACGTGATTGGCAACCTGCTCGATCGATGGGCGCCCAGGGGCAGCTTCGACTTCACCGAGTTCGCATCCTATTTTCCGATCACCGTGTTCTGCGCGCTGATGGGTATATCGACCGACCGGATCCCTGGGCTGCGCGAAACTTTCGAAATCCAGTCGGCCTCCTACAGTCTCGATCCCGAGCTACTGCCGCAGGTATTGGCAGGATATGAACGGCTCTGGGATTTTGCCGACGGCATCGTCGTCGAGCGTGAGCGCGGGGCGCATGGTGGTGAGGGCCTGCTCGATGCGATGATTGCCGCCAAAAATGCCGGGCGGATGGACGAGATCGAACTTCGTCACATGTTGCTGCTGCTTGTGCTCGCCGGCTACGATACGTCCAAGAACATGCTGGCGATGATCGTCTGCCGGCTGCTCGACCATCCCGAGCAATGGCAGCGCTGCGCCACCGACCTCGCCTATTGCGGGAAGGTGGTGGAGGAAGCCTTTCGCCACAGCGGCGTTTCCACCATCTTCCGCGTCGTGACCGAAGAGATCGCCTATGACGGCGTGATCTTTCCGCCGGGCACGCTGCTGCTGTTCATGATGGGCCTGGCGAGCCGCGATCCGTCGGTGTTTCCCGATCCGCTCGCCTTCCGGCCCGAGCGTGACCATCGCGATCGGCACATGGCGTTCGGCCGCGGCGCGCATATGTGTATCGGGCAACACCTCGCCCGCATCCAGCTCGAAGAGGGACTCCATGTCATCGCGCAGCGCCTCGTCCAACCGCGCCTGGCGGGGGAAGTGACCTGGCGGCCCTATATCGGCATCTGGGGGATCAAGGCGTTGCCGATCGCCTTCGATCCTGCGCCGACCGCCTGAGGACGAAAGGAGATCGGCATGTCAGATAAGGTCGTCGCGATTGTCACCGGGGCCAGCCGCGGGGCGGGACGGGGGATCGCCGTCGCGCTGGGTAGCCATGGCTGCACTGTCTATGTCACCGGTCGTACCGAAAACCCGGGGGAGTATCCGGTGCCGGGCACCATCTATGAGACGGCCGCTGCGGTGACCGCCGCGGGCGGTAAGGGGATCGCGGTGCGCTGCGATCATGCCGATGATGCCCAGGTGCACGCCCTGTTCGATCAGGTCCGGCGCGACGAGGGTCGGGTCGATATCCTCGTCAACAACGCCTTTGCCAGCCATAGCGCGCTCGGCATGCCGGGCGGCTTCTGGGAGAAGCCGCTCGAACTGGTCGACATGCTCGATGTCGGTCTGCGCAGCGGCTATGTCGCGAGTTGGCTGGCCGCGCCGATCATGGCGGGACAGCGCAGCGGGCTGATCATCTTCACCTCGGGATCGGGCGGCGTGCACTACGCCTTCGGGCCGGCCTATGGCGCGCAGAAGGCCGGGTCCGACAAGCTGGCCGCCGACATGGCGGTCGACCTTCGCGGCCATGATGTCGCGGTGCTTTCGATCTGGATGGGTCTGCTGATGACCGAGCGGGTGCGGATGATCATCGTTTCCGATCCGGTGAAATATGGCACGCTCGAGGACGGTGCTGAGACCCCCGAACTGACCGGGCATGTCATCTGGGCGCTGCACCGCGATCCCGATGTGATGGCGATGAGCGGCGAGACCGTTATTGGCGCCGAGATGGCCGTGAAATATGGCATCCAGGATGCTGGCGGCCGTCAGCCCTTATCGCGGCGCGACACCCATGGCGTGGCCCCCCGGGTCCAGTACGCGGTGAAGGTCGAGCGGCCGGGCAGCAAGAGCTGATCTTCGCAGTTCCCCCCCCGTGTTGGGGAGGGACCGGATATGTCCCGCCATATCAACTTGTCGACGTGCCGAGGCGCAGGATGGAACGATAGTCGATAGGAGAGCGATGATGTCCGGGGTTACCTCGCTGAAGACGAAGCCTACCACCCGCGACCTTCTCGCCGGCATCAAGGTGGTCGACGCCGACAGCCATGTCAGCGAATGGCCCACCCTGTGGACCGAGCGTGCGCCGGCCTCGCTCAAGGACAAGGTTCCCCGCATCGTTGGCGAGGGCGAAGAGAAGCGCTGGGTTATCGGGGACGACAACTTCATCCACCATCGCTGCTCCAGCGCGGCGCTGCTCGCCGATGGCAGAAAGGTGCGCGGCTGAAGACGATGGACGAACATTATATCCACGCCCAGATTTGTTATCCCAAGGTCCTCGACTTCGGCGGGGAGGCGGCGATGGGCACTGACGAAGCGCTGCGCAATGTCTCGGTCGAGAGTGGCGCCGGCTGGGTACCCTATATACTCGAAGCGCTAGAATATATGAGCGTCGAGGCCAGCCTGCCCTATGAGGTGCCCCCCAGCGAGGTGTTCCGCCGGCAAATCTACGCCTGCACCTTCTTCGAACGGCGCAATCTCGTCGACACGGTTCGGCAGGTGGGCGCCGACAACATCCTGTTCGAGACCGACTTCCCGCACCCTTCCTGCCTGTTCCCCGACAGTCTCGACTATGCTGTCGACGCACTGGCCGAACTGATGTGGGAGGAGAGGTTCAAGAATTTCTCGGGCAACGCGGCGAAACTCTATAATATCGACATCGCCTGATCGGCTGGGAGGAGGAGGTATGAAAGGCTTCGGACTGGCGCTGCTCGGAATCGCGATGGCGGCGGCATGCGTTGCATCCACCACGCCGCCCGGGATCGGCGCAGGAGTCGACTGGCCTCGCCACAGCGGTGGCGACGACGAAGCGAGCTACAGCCAGCTCGATCAGATCAACAGCGCGAATGTCGATACGCTCGGCGTCGCGAGCTGGCGCGACCTGCCGGGCGAAAGCGCCGTCGAGGCAACACCACTGGCGATCGGCGGCGTGCTCTATTTCACCGGCAGCTATGCCCGGGTCTATGCCGTCGACGCGGTCAGCTCGAAGTTGCTGTGGAGTTATGATCCCGAGAACTGGAAGCGCGATCCGGCCCGCTCGCACACCATCTTTCCCGTCAACCGCGGCGTGGCCTATGCTGACGGCCGTATCTTCTTCTGCACAATCGACGGCGAGCTGACCGCGCTGGCGGCGAAGACCGGCAAACCGCTCTGGACTGTGCAGATCCTGCCCGACAAGACGCTGCACAGTTGCACCGGTGCGCCGCGCGCCTTCCGTGGCAAGGTCATCATCGGCAGCGGCGGCGCCAGCCTGGGATCGCGCGGCTTTGTCACCGCGCGCGACGCGGCGACCGGGAAGGAAGTCTGGCATTTTTACACGGTGCCCGGCTCGCCCGAGGACAATAGGGGTGATCCCGTCCAGGCGATGGCGGCAGGCACCTGGCGTGGCGAATGGTGGAAGCTGGGCGGTGGTGGCACCGCGTGGGACGGGATGACCTTCGATCCCGATTATGGCCGCGTCTATATCGGCACCGGCAATTCGGGCCCGTACAACCCCGAAAAGCGCAGCCCCGGCGGCGGCGACAATCTGTTCCTGACGTCGATCGTCGCGCTCGACGCCGACACCGGCAAATATCTATGGCACTATCAGGAGAATCCGCGCGAGGCGTGGGATTACAAGTCGACACCGAACATCATCACCGCATCGCTCGCCATCGACGGCAAGCCGCGCAAGGTGCTGCTCCACGCGCCCACCAACGGCTTCCTCTATGTGATCGATCGCGAGACCGGAAAGCCGCTTTCAGCGGGCAAGTACACCAGGGTCGATTGGGCCGATCATATCGATATCGCCACCGGTCGGCCGGTCGAGATACCGAACATCCGCTGGGAAACCGGTGAGACGGTGATGCGGCCCGGCGTAATCGGCGGCCACAACTGGCAGCCGATGGCGTTCAATCCGAAGACCGGGCTCGTCTATATTCCCTCGATCCAGATCGCGACCCGTTTTACGCCGCTGAAGCCGGGTCAGAATAGCTTTCACGGGGTGAATTTCGAGGTTCTCAAGCTCGATCCCGATGACGGCACCGGCAGTCTGGTGGCGATGGACCCGGTGACCCAGACACCGCGCTGGCAGGTGCGTCACGCGGGCCTGTGGAACGGCGGGGCGATGACGACCGCGGGTAACCTCGTCTTTCAGGGCACCGCAGATGGGCATTTCGACGCCTATGACGCGACCAGCGGCAAGCGCCTTTGGCGCTTCAACGCCGGGCTTGGGATCATGGCGCAGCCGATCAGCTACTCGGTCCGCGGCAGGCAATATGTGTCGGTGCTCACCGGCTATGGCGCTTCGGCGGGCGCGTCGGGGCCGCTGCTCGACATGGGCTGGAGATATGGCGCGCAACCGCGCCGCCTGCTGACCTTCGCGCTCGGTGGGAAGGCCCGACCGCCAGCGACCGCGCCGGCCGACCGCACCGTCCACGCCGTCGACGATCCCGCCCTCGTGCTCGACACCGCCGATGTCGCGGCTGGAGCGAAGCTGTCGGGTAGTTGCATGGCCTGCCACGGCATGTTGTTCGAAGCGTCGAGCACTGCGCCCGATCTGCGCGAATCGCGGGTTGCGCTCGATCGGGAGGCGCTGTGGTCGGTGCTGCATGACGGCGTGCTGATGCGGAATGGCATGCCGCGCTTCGAGCAGCTCAGCCGCGATCAGGTGCGGCAGATTCACGCCTATATTCGGGCGCGGGCGCGTGCGGCGATGGTGACGCATTAGAAGCTGAAACCAGGGGCGAGGGTCAACATCTCTAATAGGGTAAGGAACGGCATGGGCGTATTGAGCGGACGTGTGGCGCTGGTGACCGGCGCCTCGTCGGGGATTGGCGAAGGCGCGGCCCTCGCGCTGGCCGAGGCGGGTGCGAAGGTCGCGGTCAACGGCCGCCGGGCTGAGCGACTCGCTGCGCTGGTCGCGAAGATCGAAGCGGCGGGCGGCACCGCGTTCATGCTGCCCGGTGACATGACCGACGAGGATCAGGCGTCGAGGATCGTTGCCGATGCCGCAGCGCATTTCGGGCGACTCGACATCCTCGTCAATTCGGCCGGCGTCGTCCGCATGGGATCGATCGAGGAGAGCGATCCGGCCGAGTGGCGCGCGGTGATCGATGTCAATCTGATGGCCAGCTACTATCCCTGCCGCGCCGCGATCCCGATCATGAAGGCGCAGGGGCAGGGTGACATCGTCAACATCTCCTCGACCGCCGGCCGGCGCGCTTCGGCCTTCGTCAGTTCCTACACCGCCAGCAAGCACGCGCTCAACGCGATGACTGAGGCGTTGCGCCGCGAGGTCGGCGCACTCGGCATCCGCGTCTGCGTGATCGAGCCCGGTGCCACGGTCAGCGAGGTCTATGACAGCTTGCCCGACCCTGCCCAGCGGGATTTCATGCGCGAGCATGTCACCAAGGCGGGGGCGATGGCTGCCGAAGATGTCGCTGCCGCGATCCTGTTCGCAGTCGGCCTGCCGCGCCGCGCCAATGTCACCGAGATATTGATCCAACCGACCAGCGATGTTGTGGCGCGATGAGCCGGGACCCGATGCCGAACCGGGGCTGAAGGTGCCCGGAACCGACGGAAAATCCGCGTTCGTAATCGATGCCGGCCGCTACGGCGGGAATCCGTCCATCATGTGCGAGGAAGGGAAGGCTCGGCTGGCAGGACGCTGCCGTCGACCGCGACAGCTCCTGACATTGAAATCGCTGCATTGAATCCTTGAGCCCGTAACGAAAAACCGCTCAGATGCCGCCGCACAACCAATGAGGAGAGAGCGACATGGCCGTCTATGCCATCATCATCAAGGAAGAGCCGACCCACACCCAGGCCGAATATGACAAATATCTCGAAGTCGCAGGCGCCAACCGCGGCGATCACGCGATCAAGCCGCTGGCCATGTATGGCGAGACTGTCGCGCTCGAAGGCGCGGGTGCGGACGGCGTCGTGATCCTGGAATTCCCGGACATGGATGCGGCCAAGGCCTGGTATTACAGCGACGGCTATCAAAAGGCAGTGCCGCACCGCCTCGCATCGGCGAAGTTCCGGTCGTTCCTCGTACAGGGAATGTAGGCCGGGCGCCGGGCGGATTGCCAAGCGCATGCGCGGTCGGTAGCGCTGCGGCATGGCAACCGTCCGGCTCCGCAAAAATCCAGCGCCACCGCCCGCGCCGCGCCGGATTGGCCGCGAAGACAATGCGGCCCGCGAAGCCATTCTCGACGCGACCGAGAAGGTGCTGCGCGACGAGGGCCATGCTGCCCTCTCGTCGCGCCGCGTCGCCGAAGTCGCGGGGCTGAAGCAGCAGCTCGTCTATTATTATTTTCGCACGATGGACGATCTCGTGCTGGCGGCGTTCAAGCGCCGCACCGCCATGTCGATGGCGCGGTTCGAGCTGGTACTGTCGTCGGAGCGGCCGTTGCATAGCCTGTGCGACATGATTTTCAATTCGACTCATGCACGGCTGACGATGGAATATATGTCGCTCGCGCTGCGCAAGGAGGCACTGCGCGCCGAAGTCGTCCGGTTCACCGAGGAAAACCGTCGGATGCAGGATGCGGTGATGACGCGCCTGCTCGAACGCCATGGTGATCGGCTCGATATGCTGACACCGCCGATGCTGACGGTGATGATCAGCGCAGCTGCACGGCTGCTCTACATGGAGCATGAACTCGGTATCGATGCCGGCCATGCTGATGTCCGGGCGTTGTTCGACTGGGCGATCGACCGGCTTGAGCCCGCAGCCGCTTAGCGGCGGCGGGGTAGTTTCGGGTTGACTAAGCCTCTGCCCGCTAACAAGCTGATCAGCAATGACGGAGGGCGTGGCCGGGGGCTGCCCTTATCCGCCCTCCGGGAGAGATGCCTTGAAGCCGCCAAAGACGCCGCGCCAGACTGCAAAAAACGAATTTCCGATGCGGATCGAGCCGCTTGGCGATGACGCCTTGACCGACGATGCGCTGGCGCTCGCTGTCCAGGTTCGTAAGAATTTCAACCTGCCCGAAAATGCCACCATACCCGCGGTGGTCGCGACCATGCTCCATCACCCCGACTGGTATCGCCCGAGGGTGGAGTTCACCCGTCAGCGGATGGCCGCGAAGCTGCTTGATCTGCGCGACATGGAAATCGCGATCCTGCGCACCGCGCGCCGTTGCAACTCGCCGTTCAGCTGGGGCGAGCATGTCTCCATGGGCAAGCGTGCGGGCGTCACTGCGGAAGAGATCGAGCGGCTGACGCTGGATGCCGACGCCGAGGGATGGAATGAACGTGACCGCGCGATCGTCAGGGCGGTCGACGAGTTGCACGATGATTCGATGGTCAGTGACACGACCTGGGCGACGCTGGCGACCTATTTCAGCCCGGCACAACTGATCGAGCTGATCTGCCTGATCGGCATCTACCACGAGAACAGCTTCCTCTATAACAGCCTGCGTGCCTATCTTATCCCGGGAAATCCGGGCTTTGACGGCCGCTGACCGCAAGGAGCATCGCCATGCTGGATGTTGCCAGGGACAGATCGAACAAGGGTGTCGTAGTCGAGCGTCTCGGCGGAAGGATCGGCGCGATCATCCGTGGTATCACCCTGTCCGGCGACATGCCCCTCGAGCAGGCTCGGGCGGTCTACGACGCGATGCTGCGCTACAAGGTCATCTTTCTGCGCGACCAATTCGCCTCGGATGCCGAGATGAACCGCTTCGCTGCCCTGCTCGGCGATCCGGCACCTTATAAATATGACGAGAACCCGGTCGACGGCGACTATGCCTGGCATATCAAAGCTGGCGAGATCCGCGCCGATCACTGGCATTCAGACTTGTCGTGGGAGGTCGATCCTGTTTCGGTGGGCATCCTCTCGCCCGTCACGCTTCCCGACTATGGCGGCGAGACGGTCTGGTCGAACCTCGTCGCCGCCTATGACGAAATGCCCGACGCGCTGAAGGCAATGGTCGACCGGCTCTGGGCCGTGCACAGCACCAAGAAGCCGATCCAGCTGAGTTTCGACAATCTGTCGGAAGCCGATCTCGCCAAGGAAAGGATGTTCGAGGGCGTCAGCCGCGGCACCCGTCATCCGGTCGTGACTGTTCACCCGGAGACCGGCGAACGATCACTGATGCTCGGTAATGTCTGGTCTTATTTCGAAGGCTTCACCCGGACGCCCGGCCAGCATATTTATGAGCTGATCCAGCATTATGCGATGCGGCCCGAGAACAGCATTCGCTGGCACTGGCGGATGGGCGACGTCGCGATCTGGGACAATCGTGCCTCGCTCCATTATGGCGTCAACGACTATCCCGGCCAGCCACGCACGATGCGGCGTATCTCGCTGAAGGGCGCACCGCCGCGCGGGATCGATGGCCAGTGCAGCAGCCGCATCGAGTGAGCCAGCCAAAGAGACAGGAGTGTCTGCAATGACGTTCAGGACCCGTGATCTGATGCCGCGGATCGGCGCCGAGATTTTCACTGACAAGGCAAGTCTGCTGAGCGGTGTCTATGCCGGCCGCATCCGCGATCTGCTCGAGCAGCGCGGCGTGCTGGTCATGCGCAACATCCATGTCAGCGACGAGGAGGAGATCGCCTTCGCCGCGACGCTGGGCGACATCCGCGACGATTTCGGCGGCAATCCGATCATGAAGGTCACCTTCGACAAGACTGCCAATCCTCAGTTCGGAGATTATTTCCACGGCACCTTCTTCTGGCACATCGACGGCACCCATGAGGATGTGCCGCCGCGCGCGTCGATCGCCACTCCGCGCGTGCTCGCGCCCGCCGGCACCGGCCAGACCGAGTTCGCCAACACCTATGCTGCTTATGATGACCTCAGCGACGAGCAGAAGGCGCGCTTCGAGGATATCCGGATTGTCCATTCGAAGGCGGCGTCGATGCGGGTAACCTACCCGAATCCCAGTGCCACCGAGATCGCCCATTTCAACAGTTTCCCGCATAAGAGCCATCCGCTGGTGTGGAACCACGCTTCGGGGCGCAAATCGCTCGTCGCCGGGCTGTCGTCGGACTATGTCGAGGGGATGGAGCCGGAGAAAAGCGCCGAATTCATCGCGTGGATAAAGGCGTGGATGGAGCAGCGCCAGTTCGTCTACACCCATCAGTGGCAGATCGGCGACGTGCTGATCTGGGATAATACCGGCACGATGCATCGGGTGCTGGGGTTCGACAAGAGCTGCGGCCGCCGCCTCCACCGAGTCACCCTGACCGGCGAGGAGAGCCTGGCGCAAGCGGCTTAGAGATCAATCGTCCCAATCCTTCCTGGTATGGGGAGGCGTCCGCTCCGCCGATGCGCGCCTCAGCTACCCGGTTGACTCGCCCTGCCGGCGATGGTGAGAGCCTCGTCACTCGAAGTGACGGTTCGGACAAGGTAGACCATATTCGATGCAGCCTTTCTCGGACTGGGCGAACGACAGCTTCGCGCGCGATATCCTGCACCTGGAACGCACCGGGCCGACCAGCGCGCGCAGCCCCATCCAATATGAAAATACGGTCGGCGCGGTGTTTGGCGGCCAGTTCCTCGCCCAGGCGATCGCTGCGGCCCGACTGACGGTCGACGGCTGGCCGATGCACAGCTGCAATGGCCTGTTCATCCGCGCCGGCCTCGGCAACGCACCGATCGATTATGAAATCGAGTTGACGCGCGACGGCCGCAGTTTCGCCTCGCGCCGTGTCCTCGCGGTTCAGGATGGCAAGCCGATCTTCGACATGCTCTGTTCCTTTCATGCGGGGGAGGTTGGTCCATCGCACCAGATGGATCCCGATCCCACGCTTCCCGATCCGGAATCCCTGTTCTCGATGCCCGACTTCGTCCTGTCCGAGGACGATCACCTTCCGCCGGGTACCGTCGAAGTCTATCGGCGGCCTTTCCCCGTCGAGATGCGCCTGTTCGATCCGCATGAGGATTTTCATCTGCGCGGAAGGCCAGGCCCCCGGCGGCGGCTGTGGTTCCGCATGCCGTCGGCCGCGCAGGTCGAGGATATCGGCGCCCATCAGGCACTGCTCAGCTTCATGAGCGACTACTGGTTAGGCAGCGGTGCGATGATCCAGCACTACCCGCCATATCCCGACCGGTTTCCCGTCACCACGCTCAACCACAGCCTGTGGATCCACGCTCCGGCACGCGTCGACCAATGGCTGCTCTACAGCATCGACACCCCCTTTGCGGGCGAGGGCAGGGGTTTCGCTCGCGGCCTGATCTACGACCGCGCCGGCCGCCTGATCGCCAGCGCTGCGCAAGAAGTGATCATGCGGGGCCGGTAGGGGCTTCAACGAAATCCGAACAAGGCCGGGGCCAGCTCGTTCCACCAGGTGCTGCGCGCGACGAGCGGTTCCACAGCGTGCAACGGGATCAGCACGAGCGCTGCCCACAGCGTAACCGGATGCACGCGCCCGAGGACGCGTTGGTCATGGAGGGCAAGAGCGCCCAACACTGCGTCGGCTACGAGGTTGGGAAGCATGTCATACCAGGGATAAGCGATTGGTAGCAGGGCGATGACGCGCGAGAATGCAGGACCAAACAGGTTCAGTAAGGCAATGAACATCAGCCGCCGATGCCATTCGATGCGCCGCGTTGCTTGGTAGATCGCCCATCCGAAGGCGACGGAGAAGATCAGAATGTCGACGAGGTTGTAGAGCGAGAATTCGAAAGGCAGTTCTACGCCTCTCGCCTGCCGTTCGGCTGCTGCGGTGACGGCCTGCCATAGCCCGAGGGGTACCATTCCCCCCGCCAATGCGACCCCTGCAATCCCCAGTTCGCGGTGCAGACGGACGTTGCCCGTTCGCACGAGCCGGGTCTGGACGACGTACAATCCGACCCAGGCGAAGAAGGCCAGGCCGTGAAGGTGCCGCAGCAGGGTGAAACTCTTGCTGCCGGTCGCGAGGGGCAGAAAATAGGTGATCGGAAAGCTCAGTACCACCAGTACGGCGATCAGGATCGCGCTGAGCGCGAAGAAACGGCTGCCCCGCGCTGCCTTCTGCTGGTTTTCCAACGTCGCTCCCCCGCCCGGCGACAATAACGCGATCAGCGTGCGGCGTGGCGACTGGCGGCATCCTCGAAGTGGCGCCGCGGATTGTGGACGAACATCTGGTCGATCTGCCCCTGGCTCAGTCCGGCTTCGCGCAGCGCCGGGATCACCTGCTGCGAGATGTGCAGATAGCTGTGCTCGGGCATCGGCGTCTTGCCGCTTGGGAACATGTCCATCCATGACGAGCAGTCGTGCGACAGGGTGATCCGGTCGATATAGCCGCGCTTGATCAGCTCGATGATCGTGCCAACCCGCTTTTCCAGCGACAGGATAACGTTAATCCCGAACCGGTCCATGCCGAGCATCGAGCCCTGGTCGGCCAGCTTCATCAGATAATCGAGGTCGTCGGTGTCGCCGCAATGGCCTATGATTACGTCGCGCAGGTCGACGCCTTCCTCGGCGAACACCTGTTGCGCGACGAGCCCCATCTGATGGTGCGCCGCGGTGTGGACGCTGATCGGCGTGCCGGTCGCGCGATAAGCCGCGGCGATGTTGCGCATCACCCGCTCGACGCCATGGGTCAGGCCCGGTTCGTCAATCGCGCATTTGAGCTCACCGGCCTTGATGCCGGTCCCGGCGATCCCCACGGTGATGTCCTGGATGAACAGCTCGGCCATCGGGTCGGGCCGGTCGATCATCAGCCCCGGGCCGACATATTCGAACGGCTTGGGCACGTCCTTGAAGGTATAGACCCCGGTCGCGACGATGATGTTAAGGTCGGTCTTCTCGGCGACCTTGGCAAGCCGCTTGATGTGGCGGCCAAGGCCGAGAACGGTCAGGTCGATGATCGTGTCGATGCCGGCGGCCTTGAGCGCGTTCAGCTCCTGCGCGGCCCGATCGACGACTGTCGCCTCGTCGAAGTCGAGCCGGTAATTCTCGACATATTCCAGGTCCATCAGGATGACATGCTCGTGGACCAGTACATTGCCGAGGTTCGCGGAATCCACCGGTCCGCGCATCGTTTCTACTTTGGACATTGGCCCCCTCCCGAGCTTTCTATTCGCTCATGGAATACGCATGCGCAGCGTTTTGTCCATTGCCTTCGTCTTACGTGAAGGGGCCTCGGCGATCACATGCCGGCGAGGCCCCTTTGAAGATCAGGCGCGGTCGCCGAGCAGCAGTGCGCGGACGTCACCCTGGGCGCTGAAGGTCAGCGCAAAGATATAAGCCAGCGTGAACAGGCTGCCGAGGTTGATCGCGAGCAGCGCGAGCAGAATGCCGACGAGCAGGTTCTTCGTACGATACAGC
Source organism: Sphingomonadaceae bacterium (assembly GCA_947476735.1). Taxonomy (GTDB): domain Bacteria; phylum Pseudomonadota; class Alphaproteobacteria; order Sphingomonadales; family Sphingomonadaceae; genus Rhizorhabdus. Next base: position 5,161 of record CANJRZ010000033.1, on the reverse strand, counting down.
ATCCAGATCGCCGCGAGCACCGCATGGATCATGAAGTCGGTGTGGAACTGCGCCCGCCACCAGTTGCTGTAATCGCCGATGAAGATGTCGAACGAGGGGGCGACGCCGATCCAGCGCACCGCTTCGACCGAGATATATAAGATGAGCAGCCAGCCGACGACCAGCACTGCCCGGAACATTGTCATACCCATAGTGCACCCCTCTTCCCAACGGGGCGCGATTATATTGGCGCGCCCTCGCGGAGCGATGCTGCCATAGCGGCAGGCGGGCGATCAAGTGCGTCGATCGGCCGCGAAGCGGGTAGCGAACTCGTGAGCTGTCGTCTCGAGCTGGCCGAGCTGGCCGTCGACCGTTCGGAAACCGGCCTCGACTTTATCGATGTCGCTCGCGACATGCTCAGTGTCCACGCGGATCTCGGCCACCGTCGTCGACATCATGTCGGCTGCCATCGCCGTCTCGTCGACCGCGGCGGTGATCATGGTGACGGTCCGCGCCTGATGGTCCATAGCGTCGCGTAGTCGCGAGGCGAGTTTCTCGACCTCGCCGACGATTGTTCGGATCGAGCCGTTGGCATCGACCGCCTGGCGGGTCGCGCTCTGGATCGAGGCGATCTTTCGGGCGATGTCGTCGGTCGCTCGCGCCGTCTGGCTGGCGAGGTTCTTCACTTCCTGCGCCACGACGGCGAAGCCGCGCCCGGCATCGCCGGCCCGCGCCGCTTCAATCGTCGCGTTGAGCGCCAGCAAATTGGTCTGGCCGGCAATATCGCGGATCAGCCCAAGGATCGATTCAATCGCCAGGGCATGGTTGGTCAGCGCCTCGGTCACGGCCACTGCTTCGGCCGACTGGTCGGCGGCGCGGGTTGCAACATCGGCGGCGACATCGACCTCGCGTCGGGTCTCTTCGATCGCGCGGATCAGCCCGGCGGCGGTCTGAGCGGCATCGCGCATCGCCGTGGCCGATTGTTCGGCGGCAGCGGCGACATCGGATGTCTTGCCCAGCATTCCGCGGGCAGAACTCGATGCCTGGACCGTCAGATCGCGAAGCGCCGCGGAGCTGCCGAGCGTCTCGCCCAGAATGCCGCCGACGTCGATGCGGAACAGGTCGCTGGTTTCCTCGCGACTTTTGATCGTGCGCGTCCGACGGACCGCGTTGGCGTAGGCCGTGGCGAGCTCAAGCTCGATGGCACCGAGCAGGTCTACGGTTCGCTGCGCAAACAGGATGAATTCCGGCTCGTCTGCGAACTTTTCCGCGATCCGGTCGACCAGCATCTCGGCCTCGGCCGCGAGTCCCATGACCACCTGTGGTGGCGGAATTCGCAGGCGGTGGATGACGACGCCGCTGCGGCTGAGCTCGCGGATCCAGAGTTCGTCAATCGGTTGCGTATAAATGAGACGGCGGCGCTCGACGAGAAGCTCGAGGTCGAGAGTGTTCTGCTCCGAGCCGTCCTCGTCGCTATCCTTCGCGCCGAACTGTGCAGTAATCGGCGCCCAGTATTCATGCGCGGTCACGAGGATCAGGTCTGATGCCTTGTCCCAGACCTTCGCCAGCCGCTCCCGCAGCCTGCCGCCATCGCCATAAATGGCAACGCGCTCGGCGATTTCTGCGTCACGCAACGGTGTCGAAGGGCCCTTCCGGGCGACGGATGACATATCCATATCGCGTCTCCAATCGGAGTTGCGGGATATACTTATATGGTTAACGAGAGGTTTCGCTGTTCGCGACAGGCACGCAACCGCCGCGTCCTTAAGCCGTCAGCCCCGCGCTGGCCGGGCTGACGGCGGAAAGAAGCTCAGCTGGCAGCTTTGCTGATGAAATTGGCGTCAATCGGTCCGCGATCGGTGTCGCGTTCGACCCCGGTCGTGTTCAGGAACCGGCTGACCATCATGTAATAGCCGGTCACCAGCACCAGATCGAGCATCTGGTTGTCGGGCAAGTGCTTGCGCACTTCGGCGAGCGCCGCATCGCTCGGCGTGCCTTTGACGACGAGCTCGTCGGCGAAGGTCAGCACGGCTTCCTGGGCAGCGTTCATCACTCCGGCCGGCGCCTTGCCAGCCTTGATCGCTTCGATCTGGGCTTCGGTCATTCCGACCGAGCGGGCGATCGATTCATGCTGCCAGGTCTCATAGTCGGAGTTGGCGACATAGCCGGCGCGCAATATGCCGATCTCGCGCAGGTCGGCGGGCAGGTCGGTACCATTGTAAAAGGAGACGCCCATCGCGCGGAAACCCTCGACCACGCTCGGCGAGGCATTGGCCATCATCCGTGAAACGTTGATCGGCGCGGCGCCGACGATCTCCCGGATGCGTGGGGTTATGGTCGAAAGATCGGGATAGGGAATGCGGGTGGTCATTTGAATCTCCTTCTTGGTTCGGGTCAGTTGTGTAGATGGTCGAGATAGGAGGTGCCCATCGAATGGGCGTCGACTTCGGCTCCGCTGGTCAGGATCAGCCGGCTCAGCATCATGTAGATGCCGATCACCATCATCAGGTCCATCAGCTGATTGTCGTCGAGATGGCGGCGCAATTCGGCCAGCGCGGTGTCGCTCGCATTGGCGTTGCGAATCACTTCGTCAGCGAAGACGAGCGTCGCATGTTGCGCTGGCGTCAGCACGCCGGGAGGCGAGACATCCTGCTCGATCGCGGCCAGCGCGGCCTCGGTCAGGCCGACATCGCGGGCCAGCGCCGAATGCTGCCGCGTAACATAATAGCAGCCGGCGATATGGCCCGCCCGCAACACCGCAATCTGGCGCAAATCGGCAGGCAATTTCGAGACAGTGAAAAAGGCCCGCATGAAGGGGTAGAAATGTTCGAAGGCTTCGGGGGTCGCGTGCGCGAACATGCGCAATGCGTTGAGATTGGCATGCTCTACCGTCTTACGGACCGTATCGGGCAGTTGCTCGATCACCGGATAGGGGATGCGTGACATTGTCTCTCCTGCGCGGCTGTTTGGCGCCGTTTGGTGAGACATGCACGGGGAAAACGGCGATGTCGAGGATCGAGGGGGACAAGCTTGTCCCTCCTTCCCGGAGATCTTCGTCCGCTCTGTTTGACACTTGGTATCAAATGGTGGACGAGAGTCTAACGAAGCCAGATCGACGGACTAGCGCCCGCATACCGGAGCGCCGAGATGCGGGCCGGAAGCTGCGGGGGGATGGGCATGAAAGCAAGCCACGGGTTTGTTGCGCTCACGATAGGATCGGCGCTTGCGATTGCCGGTTGCGTCCAGACCGATAAGCCGGCCGCCGATCGGGATCGCAAAGCCCCCGAGAGCGTGCGCGCCGTCGAGGACGATTTCCCGCAGCGGGTCTATTGGGGTGACACGCACCTCCACACCGCCAATTCGGTCGATGCCTTTGGCCTTGGTGCGAGGATTGCTCCTGAAGATGCGCTGCGCTTCGCGCGTGGCGAGGCCGTCACTTCGAGCACCGGGATCAGGGCACAGCTTGCCCGGCCGCTCGACTTCCTCGTGATCGCCGATCATTCGGAAGGCCTGGGCGCAACCAAGGCGCTGTACGACACGCCGCGCGATCAGATCAGCGATTCCCTGTTCCTGCGTTGGCACGACTGGATGCATGAGGGCATTGCTGGTTCGCTTCGCGCCATGAGCGAAATGCTCTCGATAGCGGCAGGAACCGAAAATTCAGGCAAGGTCAGAGCCTATTTTCAAAATCCCGAACGTGAAAAGTCGATCTGGCTGGGCCACTTGAAGACCGTCGAGCGCTACAACGAGCCCGGCAAGTTCACCGCCTTCATGGGTTTCGAATATACGTTGATGGATCGCGGCAACAATATGCATCGCAACGTCATCTTCCGCGACGGATATGACAAAGTCTCGACCGTGCTGCCGGCGAAGCCGGCAAGGCGGGTCACCCCGGACGATCTTTGGGAGTATATGGATGCCTACGAGCGGTCGACCGGCGGCAAGGTGCTGGCCATCCCGCACAACTCGAACCTGTCCAACGGTCTCATGTTCGAACTGACTCAGCCAGGCGGCGGACCGATGAGCGCCGAATATGCGCGAAAGCGGGCGGCGCACGAGCCTGTCGTCGAAATTACGCAGATAAAGGGCGACAGCGAATCCCATCCCTTCCTGTCGCCCAATGACGAGTTTGCGGCCTTTGGCGATGCCGGTTGGGAGATAAACAACCTGCTCATGTCCCAACCCAAGAAGCCCGACATGTTTGCCGGCGAATATGTGCGTGAAGCGCTGAAACGCGGACTGCTGATTGAGCAGCGTACCGGCGAGAACCCATACAGGTTCGGCGTGATCGGTTCGACCGACAGCCATACCGGCCTCTCCACGGCCGATGACGACAACTGGTTCGGCAAACATAGCGACACCGAACCACGCGCCAACCGTGCGACCGACATGATCGTCCCGATCATGCCCGGCGGGCGTATCGGCTGGAACTATCTGGCCAGCGGTTATGCCGCGGTATGGGCTAAGGCAAACACGCGGGCGGCGATCTTCGATGCGATGATGCGTCGGGAGATTTATGGCACGACCGGCCCCCGCATGACGGTGCGCTTCTTCGGTGGATGGGACTTTGGCGCCAGGGACCTCAGGGGCGACTGGGTCCGCGCCGGCTATCTGCGCGGTGTGCCGATGGGCGGGGAACTCAAGCCATCCGCTTCGCGAAGGCCAAGCTTCATCATCTCGGCCCTGAAAGACCCGCAAGGCGCAAACCTGGATCGGGTACAGGTTATCAAGGGTTGGGTTGACGGCGCGGGCAAGGCGCACGAACGGGTGTTCGACGTGGTCTGGAGCAGCTCCGGCACACGCAAGCTGGTCAGAGGCAAGCTGTCTCCCGTGGGCGACACGGTCGATCTCGAGACGGCGACCTATCGCAATACGATCGGGGCGCCATCACTCGCCACAATATGGTCCGACCCCGAGTTCGATCCGAAGCAGCGCTCCTTCTATTATCTGCGTGTGTTTGAGATACCGACGCCGAGCTGGCCGGCCTATGATGCCGTGCGCTACAAGGTGAAACTACCACCCGAAGTGCGCGTGAAGCAGCAGGAGCGCGCCTATACTTCGGCGATCTGGTACGTTCCGTCATCCTGAGCTTGTATCCGTGACGATACGCGATGTCGCTTTCCGCCTTTCGCGCGAGCCACTGATCCATTTTTTCCTCGCCGGGGCAGTCGTATTCGCTTTG
>CANJRZ010000032.1 GCA_947476735.1 Sphingomonadaceae bacterium | reverse complement strand
TCGAGCATGTCGAGATAATCAGGAAAGCTCTCCCAGTCCCAGCTGAGGCCGTCGTGCAGCGCGGTACCGGGAATATCCTCGACGCCCTCCATCAGCTCGATCAGCTTGTCGTGGTCCGCCGGCCGGACCGGTGCGAAGCCGACCCCGCAATTGCCCATCACCACCGTGGTCACACCGTGCCAGCTCGACGGCACCAGCCGGTTCTCCCATGTCGCCTGGCCGTCATAATGGGTGTGAATGTCGACGAAGCCGGGGGTGACCAACATGCCCTTCGCGTCGATCTCGCGATCGGCGGTTGCGCCCGCCGGAACGTCGCCGACCCGGGCAATTTTCGCGCCGGTCACGGCGATGTCCGCTTTGACGAGGGGAGAGCCGCGGCCGTCTGCGACGAGGCCGTTGCGGATGATCAGGCTATAATCTTTGGCCATCACGGCTCTCCCTTGATCTCGGCTTTTGTGGCGCGTGGTTGTCAGATCGGAATATTGTAGATCCGCGCCGCGTTGGTCGAGGTGATCTTCTCGAGCAGGCTGCGATCCTGGACCGCCTGGGTCAGCCGGCCGAGCCCGTCCGGATAGAGGCAGGTCGGATGCGGGAAATCAGTCTCGAACATCACATTGTCCTCGCCGACCTTGCGGATGGTGTTCTCCATGTCCTCATTCTCGAACCAGAAGCAGGCCGAGAAATTGCGCTGGAAATATTCCTTCGGGGTCAGGCTGAGGCCGACCTTCTTTCCGGGGTTGAAGGCGATGCCATATTCCATCTGGGCGAGTACGAAAGGAATCCAGCCGATCCCGCTTTCGACCGAAACGACCTTGAGCGTCGGGAACCGGTCGAGCACGCCCGACATCATGAAGTTGAGCAGTACCCGGATCGTGTCCATCGTCAGCGCGACGCCGCCGACGACCGCCCTGTTGCCGTCGGCCATCGAAGGCCAGCCAGCGCTGCCGAACCAGTTCATCGCGTCGTCGCTCGATCCGATGTGGAAATTGATCGGCAGGTCATGTTCGACGCAGACCTCCCAGAGCGGGTCCCAATAGCTTTCGGCGAGATCGGGCAGGCCATGGATTTGAGGTGCGGAGTTGATGTTGACTCCGCGCAGGCCCATGCCGACGCAGCGTTTGACCTCCTTGACCGAGAGATCGATGTCCCACCAGGGAAGCAGCGCCATGCCGAAGAGGCGCTGGCCCGAATCCTTCTGCGCGTCGCCGAGCGCTTCATTGTAGATCTGGGTCGCGGCAAGCCGCTGATCGGCGTCGATCAGCAGGGCGCGCTGGCCGCCGAAGCCGAGGATGTTCGGATAGATGATGTGGGCATAAACGCCCTCACTATCCATCCACTTGAGCCGCTCGCCCATGTCCGAGCAAGCGATGTGGCAGTCCTCGACCTGCCAGCTCATGAAGGAGGGATCCCTGCACAGCGAGCCGTCCCTGGCGACGACGCTGGCAGCGCCCATGATGTAGATGGTCTTGTCACCCATCACCCAGCGCAGTTCGTTGTCGACCATCTTCCGCTGCGGCATGAACTCGCGCATCTTGGCCGGCGCGCGGGACGTCCAGAGGTCGCCCGGTTCTGTCCAGTGCGTGTCGACGTCGATCACCTTGATGCCGGCAAGCGGATTGGCGACGGGGCTGAGCTGATTCATGACGGCACCTCTCTCCTGATTATCGACCGAATAGGCCATGATGCCAGTCTGCATCTCAATGGCTGAACCGATCAATCCAACGATACAAATTCGCTCAATTCAAGCGCATGGTGCGTTGACAGCGTTGGTACCGGGCCCGATGCTTCAATAGATGCGACGCACTGCCCCAACCCGGAATGAGCGAAGCGCGACAGCAACGCGACGGTTGCTGAGCGCGGCTGAGGAGCTGTCTCGCGGCGCCCGCAGTCCTGACGAGCAGGCGCGGTTCGAGCAGTTCAAGCTCCTCTATCGCGACTGGCTGATGTTCCATCGCGGCGCCCCTGGTCAGCCGTCAGACCGGCACGAAAAAGGCAGCCTGTTGCTCCATGCGATGATCGGAGCGACGTCATTGCGGGACGCGCTCGCGCTGTTGGTCCGGTTCAACAGCCTGGTCTGGGGTTCGCAGTCGCTGTCCCGTCTTGCGGAGCGCGGCGATGATATCGCGCTGATCTTCGAAGGCACCGGCGGGCGCGGGCCGCACGGGCAGCTCAACGACATATGGGAGCTCTATTTCAACCTTCACCGGCTCGAGTTCCTGGTCGGGGGTCCGCTGGGCGGAGTGCGTGGACAGGTTAAGGGCGCGCTTTGCCTGCCGGCGGGTACGGCAGCGCTGCTGTTTGATCGGCCGCTCGCCTATGAGATGCCGGAGATGGCGCTGTTCATCCCCTTTCGTCATCTCGATCGCGCAGTCGTGGCGCGGGGTGACCAGGTCACCACCTTCTTTCAGCGCGACCTGACGACGGCGCTCGGTATGGACCAGCGTAGACCCGAGATGACGGCACTGGTTGCGGGGCTGCTGCGCGACGATCTGCTGCGCAATCGCAGCATGTCCGCCCAACTGGGCGATGTTTCGGCGCGGCTCGGATGCAGTGTCGCGACAATCCGCCGCCGGCTTGCGGTCGAGGGGTCGGGCTTTCGCGAGATCAGCCGCGAGGTCCATGATGAACTCGCCAAGAAATGGCTGGCGGAGCGGCTGCTCCCGATTGGCGAGATTGCCGAGCGGCTCGGCTACAGCGACGAGTTTGCCTTTCGCCGCTCCTTTCGCGCTCACAATGGCTATTCGCCCTCGGCGTACCGCCGCAGCTCGACCTCAATGACCGGAGGCATCGGGCAATAGGGGCTTTTCGTCGGACATCCGCGACAGGACGATGAACATCAAAGTCGCGGTGGACCAGGCGATCGCGGCTACCACATAGATGGCCTCATATCCGTGAGCCTCGATCAGCAGTCCGCCGGCAACCGGTCCAATGATCGAGATCAGCGTATAGGCACCGAACATCAGCGCGAAGATGATGCCATAGGCACGGGTGCCGAAATAGCGCAGCGTGATGAACGACATCAGGTCGATCTCGGCGCCGAGCATGAAGCCCAGCGCGGTGACGGTGAGCAGCGCATAGCCAATGCCGCCGAATAACAGCGCACAAGCGCCCACAGCGGCCAGCGCGAAGATACCGATGCCGACCAGCGAAGGCCGGAGCCGGTCGAGTAAAAGCCCGATCACCAGACGGCCGATCAGGATCATGATGCCCAACACCGATGCGATCTGCGCGGCATGGCTCGGTTCGGCGCCGCGGTCGATCAGCATCGGGACCATGTTGAGGATGGTGCTGCTGATCGGCAGGCCGAAAAGGAGAATGGTGATCAGCAGAATGTAGAACCGCGGATCGCGGGTCGCTTCACGCAATGTAGCCCCATAGACTGGCCGTTCCTGCACTGCGTTGGACGCGCCTGCCGGGCTCCTTGTAGTGCCCAGCCCGAACCAGGTGATTGGCGCTGCTACAAGCACCGAAAGTCCGCACAGCGCCCAGAAGACGGAGCTCCATCCGTAAGCTGTCACCAGCACATTGACGAATAACGGGGCCGCAAAGCTTGCCACGCCGGTACCACTCAGCACAATGCCAATGGCGAGGCCGCGCGCGTGGACGAAGCGTGCCCCGATCGAGCGGGTGATCGCAGTCGCGCCGCCGATCCCTCCCAGAAAACCGGTCAGAAAATAGATCAGCTGAAAGTGCCAGAGCTCCCGCATCACTGTCGCGGCGGCATAGCAACCACCGAGCAGGAGCAGCGAAACGGCGACAAGGATGCGGGCTTCGACACGATCGGCGAGCCAGCCAGCGAGAGGGGAAATGATGGTGATTCCGACCGCCATCAGCGAGGACGCAGTCAGCAGTCCGACATGGGACCAGCCGAACGCGGCCTCAAGCGGTTTGATCATTGGTCCGAGAAAATAGAAGGGAATCGACATGACGCCGAGGGTTATGCCGACGAAAGCCGCCACCAGCGGCAGCCAATATGCCCGAAATTCTTCCCGCCCCGAATCCACTCGCCTAACCTCCCCATTCTCTAATTGGTGCCGGTCATGGCGGTACCGGTCTTGTCTGGCAAGCAGGCGGAGGTGTGAAGGAAAAGCTTGAGAAGTTGAGCGAGCCGGCGAATGGTCCCTCCAATATAAGGAAGGAGAGGATGCGCCATGGGAGAGGCCCCGACGGTTGTCGATTTCGACCATCATTCGCGAAAGCATGCGACTGGTTGGGTAGAGCAGCATGCCGAGCTCCACGACAAGGTCCGACTCACCTCACAATGCTGCCCGGAAAAGGCGATTATCATCACCGAATAATGTGACATTCGGTTTGGGCGGAGGCGGAGGCGAAATGAAGCGGGCTCATGCGGCATTGGCGATTCTGTTCGTCGTAGGCCTGTTCAACAATATCGACCGCGCGCTGATCTCGATCCTGCAGGTGCCGATCAAGCAGGATCTTGGCCTTTCCGATTCGCAGCTCGGCATGCTGACCGGGTTCAGCTTCTCGCTGGTCTACGCGATTGCCTGCGTCCCTATCGGGCGGCTGGTCGATCGTTATCGCCGCACCTGGCTGCTCGCCGGGGCGCTGACCTTGTGGACCCTGCTCACTGCCGCAAGCGGTTTCGCGTGGAGCTTCGCTGCGTTGATCATCTGCCGGCTCGGCGTCGCGCTCGGCGAGGCGACCGGCAACCCTGCCACCTATTCGCTGCTTTCCGACTATTTCCTGGCCGAGCGCCGTGGCCGGGCCTTTGCCGGCTATGCTGTCACCCCCTTTCTAGGCGTGTTTGTCGGCATCTTCGCGGGCGGCTTTCTCGCCACCGGGCTCGGCTGGCGGAACAGTTTCATCCTGGTAGGCCTGATCGGGCTGCTCATTGTTCCGCTGCTGCTGTCGTTGCCCGAGCCGAAGCGGGGACAGGCCGACAGCCATCCGATCGAGCAGGGCCCGCCACCGCTGGGCAAGGCGATCGGCGACCTGTTTGCCATCCCGGCTTTCCGCTGGCTGGTGCTGGCGATGACCTGTCAGAGCTTCGTCACCGCCGCCTATCTCAACTGGACGGCGCCCTTCTTGTCGCGGGTCCATCACCTTCCGCTCGCCGAAGTCGGACTATGGGCGGCGCTGCCGATCGGCGTCGGTGGCGCGATCGGCGCGCTGGTGAGTGGCTTCACGATCGACAGTCTGAGCCGGCGGAGCCTCGGCTGGTATGGCTGGGGTACGGCGGCGGCATCGGGCCTGCTCTATTTCGCGGCGGGAGCGCAATATCTGTCCCCGACACTCTCTACCTCGATCGCCTTCAGTTTCCTGACCGGGGCGTTGACCAGCTTCTACATTGCTCCGTCCTACGCCTCGGCCCAGATGCTCGTCCCGCCGTCGATGCGCGGCATGGTCACGGCGATCCTTACGTTGGTCCCCGCGATCTTCGGCAGCGGCGCCGGCCCGCTCGTTGCCGGCCTGCTCAGTGACTATTTTACCCTGACCAAGGGCCTGGGCGACGAGGGACTGCGCTATGCGATGCTGATCGCTTTCCTGCCTGCGTTCGGTGGCGCGCTCGGCTCCTTCATGATGGGCCAGCATTTCGCGCGCCGCACGCCGCAGGCGACCGCGTGACGATCATTTTTGGCGCTGGTGCATTTTTTGACTAGACGCGAATCCATTCAGAAGTGACGCTGTGTCACATATTGAGATTCGGAGAGGATCGACCAGGTGACCGATAAGCAACTCGACGTCGCGGCCCTACGCGAGAAATATCGGGAGGAGCGCGATCGTCGCCTCGCCGTTAAAGACCGGGCAGACTATATCTATCTCGAGGATGAGCTCGCCGAGCGCTTCGACCGCGATCCCTGGGTCGAGGAAAAGGGCCATCGCGATCCGGTCACCCGCGAAGTCGAGTGCGTCATCGTTGGCGGCGGTTTCGCCGGGCTGCTCGCGGGTGCCGCGCTCCGCAAGCAAGGCATGCCGGCAGAGGACATCTGCATCATCGAGAAGGGCAGCGAGTTCGGCGGCACCTGGTACTGGAACCGCTATCCCGGCCTGTCCTGCGATACCGAATCCTATTGCTACCTGCCGCTGCTCGAGGAAACCGGCTTCATCCCGAGCCGCAAATATTCGATGGGTCCGGAGATCTTCGAACATTCGCAACGGATCGCCGATACGTTCGGCCTGCGCGAAACGGCCTTGCTCCACACCATCATCACCGAGGCGCGCTGGGACGAGGCGTCCGCCCGCTGGCTGGTCACCACCGATCGCGGCGACACGGTCTCGGCGCGCTATTTCTGGATGTGCGGCGGTGCGACCAACCGGCCCAAGCTGCCCGGTATCCCCGGCATCACCGATTTCAAGGGCCACAGCTTCCACACGATGCGCTGGGACTATGGCTATACCGGCGGCGGGCCCGACGGGAATCTCGACAAGCTCAAGGACAAGCGTGTCGCGCTGATCGGCACGGGCGCCTCGGCGATCCAGTGCGTGCCGCCGCTCGGCGCTTCGGCGAAGGAACTTTACGTCGTCCAGCGCACCCCGTCGGCGGTGAACATCCGCGCCAATCGGCTCACCGATCCCGATTGGGCGAAGGATCTGACCCCCGGTTGGCAGACGCGCCGGATGGAGAATTTCCAGCATATCGTCAGCGGAACACCGCAGGACGAGGACCAGGTCGACGACGCCTGGACGTGGAATTTCAAACATGTCCGCCGCGTCTATGAATCGGATAAGAGTCGGATGCAGGCGCGGGATGTCGTCGAGCTGGCTGACTTCCGTCGAATGGAGGAAATCCGCGAGCGGGTCGACCGGGTCGTCACGGATCCGGCGACGGCGGAGTCGCTCAAGGCCTGGTATGGCCTGCTGTGCAAGCGACCGACCTTCCACGACGGCTATCTCGACACATTCAACCTGCCCAACGTCCATCTCGTCGACACGAAGGGAAGGGGCATAGAGCGGATCACCGAGAAGGGGATCGTTGCCAATGGCGAGGAGATCGAGCTCGACTGCATCATCTTCGCGACCGGGTTCGACACCTCGTCGGGGGTGATGAAGGGGCTCGGCTTCGAACCGATCGGACGGGGTGGCATCACCCTGGCGGATCGCTGGATGCGCGACTTTTCGACCCTGCACGGGCTGATGGTCAGCGACTTCCCGAACATGTTCATCTCGGGCGGTGCGCAGGGTACGCAGGCGACGACCATGACCTACGGCCTCGGCGTACAGGCCGATCATTGCGCGCGGATCATCGATTATTGCCGCAATCGTCAGATTGCGCGCGTCGAGGTGAAGCCTGAGGCAGAGGCGAAATGGAAGCAGGCGATGATCGATGCCGCCGTCGACCATCATGATTATTATGACGGTTGTACGCCGGGCTACATCAACTTCGAAGGCAGGGCGGGCAGCTTCGTCTGGGAATATTTCTACGGCGCGGGACCTGTCGAATATCGCAAAGTCCTGGACCGGTGGCTGGAAGGCGAACTCGAAGAGGATCTGACGCTCAACCGCGTGACGGCCTGAGGCTCGTGGGGGAATTCATGCAAAGCGATACGATCGACGAAGCATTGCCGTCGGGCGGCAGGCTGCAGGGCCATTGTGCGCCGGCATTCAGCGCAGTGCTCGACGAATTCCGGACCAACTATGCCGAGCGGGGCGAGGTCGGTGCGAGCGTTTGCATCGTCCATGAGGGGGCAAAAGTCGTCGACCTGTGGGGAGGCATTGCCGATCCGGCCACCGGCAGGCCCTGGGAGAGCGATACTGTCGGTATCATCTTTTCAGGGACCAAGGGTGTCGCGGCGCTGGTCGCCAACCTGCTGGTCGAACGTGGCACGCTGAACCTTCATGACGATGTAGCGAAGCTCTGGCCGGAATTCGCTCGCAACGGCAAAGCCGGTACGACGCTTGCGATGATGCTGAGTCATTGCTCGCCGGTGCCGGCGCTGCGTGATCCAATCCGTCCCGGTGGCGCCTGCGACTGGGACTATATGATCGAGCGGATGGCCGATGAGCCGGCCTGGTGGGCGCCCGGCACCCGCCAGGGATATCACGCGTTCACCTATGCCTGGACGGTCGGGCAGATGGTTCGGCTTGCGGCCGGGAAACCGCTTGCAAAAGTGCTTGAGGAGGAAATCACCGGACCGCACGGCATCGATTTCTGGATCGGCCTGCCCGAAGAGCAGGAGCACCGGGTCGCGCCGCTCACCATGGCGGAATTCTCAGAGGCCGATAAGGCGACGCGCTTTGTCCAGGCGCTCTACGACCCTGAGACACTGACGAGCCGCTTCGCCAACACCGGCGGACTCGACATCAACACCCGCGAAGGGCGCGCGATAGAACTTTGCAGCGGCAACGGCATCACCAACGCCCGCGGGCTCGCTTCGATCTATGCACTGGTCGCGAACCATGACGGTGCGCTGCTCGACGAGGATACGATCATCCGGATGAGCCGGGCGACGGGTGCGACCCATGAGGATGCGATGATGTTGCGTCCGACCCGCTTCGGCCTCGGCTTCATGCTGTCGATGACCGATCCGAGCACCGGCCGCGGACTCGTCATCGGCGACCGCGCCTTTGGCCATGTCGGCGCCGGCGGCAGCGTCGGCTTTGCCGATCCGCAGGCGGGTATGAGCTTCGCCTATACGATGAACAAGTGCGGGCCGATCGGCCTGCTCAACGATCGCGGTCAGTCGCTGGTCGACGCGGCGTACAGGTCGCTCGGCTGGAAAGGCAAGCCGGCGGGGGCGTGGCGGCCGTAACGTTTTGCCTCTTCCTCGGGCGCAAGATCAAACGATCAGCTGATCGCCCTTGCCGCCGTCGACCAGAAGATATTGACCGGTGATGTAGCTCGCCTCGTCCGAGGCGAAGAACAGGATCGCTGACGCCATCTCGTCGGTGTTGCCGAAGCGGCCCATCGGGATGCGTTCCTCGACCGCAGCGGCGGCGGCATCGTCATGACCGAAGGACCAGCGCAGCGATTCGGTGTCGATCATTCCCGGCGCGGCGACATTGACCCGCACATTGTAGCGCGCGTTCTCGACCGCGAGATATTTGCTCATCGACACCATCGCGTTCTTGGCGGCGGCATAGGCGCCGTGCATCGGCACCGTCCGCGCGGTGGCGATCGACGCGATGTTGATGATCGAGCCGCCGCCCTGCGCCTTCATGATCTTCACGGCGGCGGTGTTGGCGGCGAAGCAACTCTCGGTGTTGATCCGGAAATGGCGCTGCCAGATTTTCAGCTCGACGTCCGCGAGCGCTCCCTGGCGCAGGTAAGCGGCATTGTGGACGAAGACGTCGAGCCGGCCATGCTTTGCCGCAGTCCCTTCGATCGCGGCGACATAGCTGTCATGGTCGCTGATATCGACCACCAGGCCCTCACCGATTCCCCCGGCATCCCTGATTTCCGCCTCGACCGCCGCGACCGCCTCGCCGCCGCGCGCGCAGAAGACCGCGATCGCCCCTTCCGCGGCGAAACGCTTCACGGTGGTTCGGCCGATGCCCGCGCTTCCGCCCGACACGAACACCACCTTTTTCTCGAAACGCCGCATCAGCCTCTCCGCTTTTTCCCCGTGCTGACGTAATGCCCGGAAACCGCGCCGTTGCCACATACGAATATCGGATCAACGTCCACCATGCGCCTATTGGACGGCAAATTCGCGATCTGGTAGATTTGCGCCATAAGATTGGAGAGTCACATGGACGGCGTGGTCGAGATCGAGCTGAACGAGGAGAATCAGTGGCGGGCCGAAACGCCCGGCGGCTCCGAGAGCTGGGAACGCTCACCCTGGCCGCGCGCCGAGAAGAAATACTTCATCGTCTCCGCGGATACCCATCTCGGCCCGCCGACCGCGCTGATCCGTGACCGCATCGACGAGAAGTACAAGCACCGCGTCGCCCGCGTCGAGAAGGATGAGGACGGGACGATGTGGTCGGTGATGGAAGATCAGCGCCAGGGCCGGATCGTCGAGTCCGGCCTGACCGGCGACGATCTCTATCGCAAGCTGGCGGGCAGCAGCGCCACGCATGAGAGCGACAGCTACAATATCGATAAGCGCATGGCCGATCTCGATCTCGACGGGGTCGACGCCGAGCTGGTCTTCCCCAACGGTACCGTGATCATGGGTTTCCTCACCCCCGATCCGGATATGATGCATGCCCAGTTCCAGATCTACAATGATTGGGCCGAAGAGATCAGCCGCGGCGTTCGCGGCCGGATGAACATCGCCGCCTGCATCGCGACCGGCAATATCGACAATGCGATCGCCGAGGTCGAGCGGGTCGCGAAGATGGGCTATCGCGTCATCACCCTGCCCAACAAGCCGGTCTTCGGGCCGAGCGAGCCGGGCCAGATCAACTACAACGCCAAGAGTTTCGACCCCCTGTGGGCGCGGATCGAGGAGGCTGATCTCACCATCACCTTCCATGTCTCGACCGGCGCCGATCCGCGCGTCGCCAAGGGCCCTGGCGGCGCGGTGATCAACTTCGCCTATCACTGCCTGACCTCGCCGGCCGATCCGGTCGCCAATTTCTGCGCGTCGGGCCTGCTCGACCGCTTCCCGAAGCTCCGCTTCGCCGCGGTGGAATCGGGGATCGGCTGGGTCCACTGGTTTCTGGACTCGCTCGACGAGGGCTACAAGAAGCACCACATGTGGGCCTTCCCGAAGCTCAAGCACGGCCTGCCGAGCGACTATTTCCGCGCTCATGGCGGAGCCACCTTCAGCGAAGACCGGATCGGGCTCGAGCTCATCGGCAAGTTCGGTCTCGAGGATAATTTCTGCTGGGCGAACGACTATCCCCACCATGAGGGGACCTTCCCCGCCTCAGCCGCCGCGATCGAGCGGACGATGGGGCATTTGGCGGAGGAGACACGCGCCAAATTGCTCGGGCTGAACGCCGCCCGGCTGTTCCGCTTCGACGTACCGGCGAAGTATCGCTAGGAAATTGTGCCCCCGGCCAGGGCCGGGGGCAGCAAGGCGGTCAGGCTTTGCTCAGCTGATCGCGGATCGGCAGGTCGCGGATTCGTTTGCCGGTCGCGGCAAAGATGGCGTTGCACAGCGCGGGCGCCACCGGCGGCAACCCCGGTTCGCCCACGCCACTCGGTGGGGCTTTAAGGTTCTGGCCGACGAGGTGGACGGCGAGTTCGCGCGGCGCCCCGTCGATCCGCAGCACCGGATAGTCGTCGAAGCTGCCCTGCTCGACCGCGCCCTTTTTGAAGCTGATCTCACCTGTCAGCGCGAGGCTCAGTCCCATCATCACAGCGCCTTCCATCTGCGCACGGATGCGATCGAGATTGACCTGCGCACCACAGTCGATCGCGATATCGGCGCGATGGACGGTGAGCTTGCCCTTGTCGACGGACACCGCGAAAGCGACCGCGGTGTAGGCCAGGAAGCTGCGGTGACAGGCGATGCCATAGCCCCAGCCCTTCTTCTTGCGGCCCCAGCCGATGCCTGCAGCGGCGGCCTCGACCACGCCCTTCAGGCGTTTGGTATCGATCGGATAGAGATCGGGATCCTCGCTTCCGTTGGTGTCGCCCAGCGTGCGCGGATCGATCACCCGATCCGGCCCGATCAGGCGGAGCAGATAATCCTTCTGGTCCTGTCCGGCCGCATGCGCGAGTTCAGCTGCGAAAGACTGAATCGCGAATGCATGGGGTATGTTGTAGACTGAACGAAACCAGCCAATGCGGGCATGCGCGATGGCTTCGCCGGTCTCGACCTGGAGGTTGGGGATAGCGAAGGGCGTATTGATCGGCCCCATCTCCAGTTCCCAGCCCTGCTCCCGGGTAATCCCGTCGGCGAAGATAGAGACGATCGATGGTGACACGATACGGTGGAGCCATGCAGTCGGCACGCCACTGTCGAGGTTCGCCTCGAGCCTCTGGACCGAGGTCGTGTGATAGTAGCCGTGGCGAATATCGTCCTCGCGGCTCCATACGATCTTGACGGGAGTGCCGTTCAGCGACCGGCTCAACAGTGCCGCCTCGGCAACGAAATCGGGCTTCGATTTGCGTCCGAACCCGCCGCCCAGCAACGTCTGGTGGACGGTGACTTTGCTCTTGTCGAGTTTGAGCATCGCCCCCAGCATGTCGCGCGTGCCGCCGGGCGCCTGGACGCAGGCGATCGCCTCACAGCTCGTGCCATCGCATTTCACGACCGCAGCCGGCGGTTCCATTGTCGCGTGGGCAATGTGCGGCGCGCTATATTCGGCGCTGATCCGCTTGGCGGATTTTGCGAGCACACCGGTCGTGTCGCCACGCGAGCGATGCACCTCGCCGGGCTGGCGGGCGAGTTCGAGCGAACGAGCCCGGTATGTGACCGAGTCATAGCTGTCGTGCGGCGAAGCGCTCCATTCGATCTTGAGCGCATCGCGCGCCTTCATCGCGGCCCAGCTGTTCCGGGCGATCACTGCAACGCCCCCAAGCGGCTGGAACATGGGTGGGGTTACCGGCGCAGGCAACTCGATGACGTCGATGACTCCCGCGACGGCCTTTGCCGCACTCGCATCGAAAGAAACGACCTTCGACCCCAGCACCGGCGGGCGCGCTACGGCGGCAAACACCATGCCGGGCATGGTCGCGTCGATGCCATATTGGGCTGTGCCGGTCGTCATCGCGGCGAAGTCGAGTGACCGGATGCCTTCCTGGCCGACCATGCCCAGAGCGCTGTCGTCCTTAAGTTTGACCAGATCGCGCGGCGGCACCGCGAGCTTGGCGGCGGCTGTCGCCAGCGCTCCATAGTCGACCGACCGGCCGCTTTTCGCATGGCTCACCTTGTGTCCGCCGGAACTCAGTTCGGCCGCCGGCACGCCAAGCTGGGCCGCAGCGGCCTGCTCGAGCATCATCCGCATCGCAGCACCGCAGCGGCGCATCGGCAGCAGCCAGTGCCGCATGCTGCGCGACCCGTCGGTATTCTGATTGCCGTAGCGCTCTTCGTCGCCATCGGCTTGGGTAAGGCGGACACGCGCCCAGTCGGCGCCCAGTTCATCGGCGATCACCATGGCGAGGCTGGAGCGGATGCCCTGGCCCATCTCGGCCCGATGGCAGGTAATCGTCACCGTTCCGTCAGGAGCGAGCGCGACGAAAATCCGCGGATCATCGCGCCAGCCCTGCTCCTGCGCGTCGCGGCCATATTTCGGGGGAGCATCGGCCGCGCGTGCAGGCAGGCTCAGCGCGAGCACGAGGCCTGATCCGGCGCCCAGCATCATCCGCCGGCTGAGCACCGGCCCGACCTTGACAAGGTCGCTCATCTTCGCTGCCGCGTTCATGCCGCCACTCCCGCCGCGCGTTTGATCGCCTTGCGAATGCGGTCATAGGTCCCGCAGCGGCAGATATTGCCCGACATGGCGCTATCGATATCGGCGTCGGTCGGCTTGGGTGTGCTGGCGAGCAGCGCTACCGCCGACATGATCTGGCCGGGCTGGCAATAACCGCATTGCGGTACGCCGACCTCCTGCCAGGCACGCTGGACGGGGTGGTCGCCATGGTCAGAAAGACCTTCGATCGTCGTTACCGAGAACCCCGCGGCTGCCGACATCGGTGTCTGGCAGGACCGCACGGCAGTTCCGTCGAGGTGGACGGTGCAGGCGCCGCACAGAGCCTTGCCGCAGCCGAATTTGGTGCCCGGCAGGCCAGCCTCGTCGCGCAGGTACCAGAGCAGCGGCATATCCGGATCACCGGCATAACTCTGCTCTTTTCCGTTCACCTTGAGTGTGATGGCCACGCTTTACCCTCCGCGCTATTCGATTTCCGTGCAGTGTAGTCCGGCCAACCGTCCTGCGCCACGAAATTGCAGCGCAAGGGAGAGGAAAATCAGGCGTTGAAGTTCAGCTTCAGTCCTGGTTCGGCCCAGCGCATCTTCACCAGCAAGCCGCTGCCCGACAGGGTGATATAGGCGTCGCGCATGTCTTCGCCGCCAAAGGCGATGTTGGTGACATGGTCGTCGGGCAGCCGTACCACGCTCACTTTGCCATCGGGGGTGATGGTGGTGATGCCGCCCTGGTCGAGCGTGGCGACGCAGATATTACCTGCCGCGGTGACCGCCAGGCTGTCGAATCCGACCTGTCCCAGTCCGGTGCCGACGAGGCGCGCCTTGTTCTGCGAACCGGGATCGGTGTCGACCGCCATCAGCCGAGCGGAGAAGGTCTCAGCAACATAGGCGGTTTTCTCGTCGGGCGAGAGGCCGACGCCGTTGAAGCCGCACATCCCCCAATGCGCCTTGCGCATCGCGCTGCCATCGGGCCTGGCGCAATAGAGCGCACTCAGATCATGGGCGTGCTCGCGGACCTTCCCGAGATCGGTGAACCAGATATTGCCTTGCTTGTCGAAGACGAGGTCGTTGGGTGCCGAGAGCGGCACGCCTTCGAAGCTTTCGATGACCCGTTCGACCTTGCCGGTAGCGATGTCGATCCGCTCGATCCGGCCCTCGCTGCCGGGACCAAGCCGATGGCCGGGCTTGGACCAGTCAATGCCGCCATTGTTTGCGTGATAGAGCGCGCCATCGGGCCCGACCGCGAGACCATTTGGGCCACCACCCGTCGTGGCGACCACTTCCTTGCGCCCTCCCGCCCAACAGCGGATGATCTTGTCGCTTGCGACCTCGACAACGATCACCGAGCCATCGGCCATCACGACCGGTCCCTCGGGAAACGCGAGTCCCTCGCCGATGATCTCGAATTCAGGCGTTCCACTCATGGCCTTCTCCGCTCCTGATATATTTTCTTGCCGCTGATTCCGGTTGACGAGAGCCTCTCAAAAATCATCCTGTCGCGCCATAACCCTGGAGGACAGGCATCTGTCGGCGTCATGCTCGATGCGTCTCCCGAAGGTCAAAGGTTTCTCTCTCCGGATCATAGCTCTTTGGCATTGTCCTCATGGAACAAGGCGCGGCATGACGGAACTTCGTACAGCCAACTCTGGGAATAGAAAACGGAGAAGAGGATGACTCTTTCGGGCAAGCACAAGCGCCGCATCGCGATCATCGGCGGCGGACCGGGTGGTATCTGTCAGGCGATCACGCTGCGCGCCGCCGGCTATGACAATCTGACCATATATGAGCTCTCCGACGGAATCGGCGGAACCTGGCATCGCAACCGTTATCCCGGGCTCGAATGCGACATTACGTCCGACCTCTACACCTTCACCTTCGCGCCCAATCCGGACTGGTCGAATTCTTATCCGCCCCAGCCCGAGATTCTCGCCTACATGCAGAAAACCGCCCGCGATCATGACATCGACCGGCATGTCCGGCTCAACACCGGCGTTGCCGGTGCGCGGTGGGACGATGCTGCGCAGGAATGGGAATTGACCCTGTCGACCGGCGAGATCGCTCGCTTCGACGTGATCATCGGTGCCGTCGGTATGTTCGGACCCCTGCAATGGCCCGACGTTCCCGGCCGTGAAGATTTCAAGGGGACGCTGTTTCATTCGGGCGCCTGGCCGGCCGATGCGGACCTCACCGGCAAGACCGTCTCGGTGATCGGCACCGCCGCAAGCGCAGTGCAGTTCATTCCCAAGATTGCTCAGATTGCTGGCAAGCTGCAGATTTTCCAGCGTTCGCCGCACTGGGTCCTGCCCAAGGTGATCGAGCATTTCGACGATGCGGAGAAGGCGCGGCGGCATGTCGATCCCAAGATCCTCGCGGATGCTCGTGAGGTGGCTTACGAACAGCTCGACGCTTTCGCCAATTGGGGAAGCTTCGACGATGCCGAACAGTTCGAGGAATGGGGCCGGCAGCATATCGCGGTGGTCAACGACCCCAAGCTCCGCGAAGTGTTGACGCCCAAGACGAGCTGGGGATGCACCCGGCCCTTGCTCTCGAACGAATATTATCCGGTGTTCAACCGCGACAATGTCGAGCTGATCCCGCATGGTGTCACCCGGATCACCCCGACCGGCCTGGTGGATGCGACCGGCGTCGAGCGGTCATCGGATGTCATCGTCTGCGCAACCGGCTTTGCTGTCGATCGCTTCATTTCCGTCTTCCCGGTGCACGGGCTCGGCGGCGGCTCGCTCGATGAGGCCTGGCGCGAGGGTGCGCAGGCCTATCTTGGCATCACGACCTCGGGCTTCCCCAACATGTTCATGCTCTACGGGCCGAACACCAACAATAATTCGATCCTGTGGATGCTCGAATGTCAGTCGAATTATGTCGTCCGTCAGCTGCAGCGCATGGACGCGGAAGCCGTGAAATGGATCGACATCAAACCCGATGTGATGGATGCCTATAACCGCAAGCTCGCCGGCGAGATCGCCGAGGTGAAGATCTGGGCTGCGGGCTGCCATAATTATTATAGCAATCCCTCGGGCCGGGTGGTCACCCAATATCCGCACAACATGACCGTTTATCGCGACGTCACCAGTGTGGATGACTGGCAGGCCTACAGGGTCGAGCGGGGGGCCGCCGCAAGTTGAGGAGAGCAGCATGCCGATCAAGGGTTTCTCGCACGTCGCTATTGGAGTTAGCGACATGGACAAGGCGATCGGCTTCTATTGCGGTGTGCTGGGCCTCGAACTGATCTGGGATCATGGTGAGACGCTGGAGATGGACGGTGGCGACACTGTGCCGCGCCGGGCAGTCTATCTGCGCTGGCCCGGTGACACGACGCAAAGCCTGATCGTCCTCGACACGCAGGACCGAAGGGGCAGCGATCCCAATCCGCGTGGCTTCCACGACTATGGCGTCCATCATTTCGGCTTCTGGGTGGATGACGACATCGAACCGATCTACCAGCGCGCCGTCACTGCGGGCTGCCCGATCGTCCAGTCACTCTTCACCATGCCCGCCGACCAGTCAGGCAACCCGACCGGCGAGGATGCCACCACCGCACTGTTCAAGGATCCCGACGGCAACATCATCCAGCTCGACGGGATCAAGGCGAGTTCATCGCTGGCCCGGGCCTGATCCCTTCGTTTCGCCCCTGTAGGGCTGGGGCTTGGCGGGCCGCACCGGCAGACCGCTGAATTTGACGCCGAGCGCCGCAAAGGATGGATCAGTTCCGTCCGCGGTTCCTTCGATGAACTGGCGGTTGGCGATGTAGTCTTGTTCGATCGGCACGGTGATCGACCAGTCGCGGATCGTGAGCCGCTTCTTGATCTTCCAGGCACCCTTTTCACGGACGAGCTCATCGACATATCGGCCGCCCATCTGGGTCAGCAGCTTCGGCCCATCGCCCGGCTCGTCGTCACGGCGCAGCGCGGCGACGAAATATGTCTCGGCACCCGCCTTGTCACCATCCACCTTGACCAGGGTCTGGCCGAGTTGGTGGCTGATCATGTCGCGGATCTGGGCGCGGCCCTCCATCACGACATGGGCGTATTTCTGGCCCGGCATCTTGCGCATGCCATGATCATCCCAGCTGTCCTCCGCATAGACCCCGGCCATGCGCAGCTCGTCTCCGCGGTCGCAGCCATGGGCATATTCGTTGATCAGCTTGGTGATCCGGTAATGTTCCAGCATCTCCTGCATGTCGTCCATGGGTGTCTCCTTTTCTCGTCATTCGGGATCGGCGGTTGTGGCGCGGCCCGACAATTCGGCGCCAGCATGTTTGGACATGGGAATGAAGAGGGCCATGCTGACCATGGTCAGGACCGCGACAATGAGGAAGGCTGGTGCAATGTCTTCGGCCGAGACGACCGTGCTGCCGCGCCACAGCATCACATGGTGGACCAGCAGCGCGGCAATGCCGATGCCCAGGCTCTGTGCGAGTTGCTGGAACACCGCGGACAGGCTGGCGGCGCGGCTCATTCGCGGCGTCGGCACATCGGCGAAAGCGAGGGTATTGAGCGCGGTGAACTGCAGCGAACGGAAGAAGCCGCTGAGCAGCAGCGTCATCATCAGCAGCCAATAGGGCGTGTCCTGTCGGAACAGCGAATAGCTGGCCGCGGTGATCGCGACGAGCAGTCCGTTGCCGATCAAAACCGTCCTGAAGCCGAAGCGATCGATGATCGGTCGCGCGCTCGCCTTCATCACCAGCGCGCCGACGGCCCCCGTGAAGGAGACAAGGCCGGCCTCGAGCGCACTCAACCCGAATCCGATCTGCAGGAGCAGTGCGAGCAGGAAGGGCAGCGCGCCGACCAGAAGACGGGGGAAGCTGCCGCCCACTGTCGAGACCAGGAAGGTGGGGATACGCAACAGGGAAAGATCAAGGATGGGGTTTGTCGCACGCCGCGCATGGAGGAGATAGAGGAGGCAGCACAGCGCCCCGCCACCGATCAGCGCGCCGACCGTAACGTCCGACAGAAAGCCCCGACCGAGATTGTCAAAGCCATAGACCAGTCCGGCCAATCCGATGCCCGAAAGCAGAAATCCGCGGATATCGAGCCGCTCGCGCACCGCCTCGCGGATATCGGGCACATGCAGGGTGGTGAGTATGACGCCGACCAGGGCGATCGGCAGGTTGATCAGGAAGATCCAGCGCCAGGACAGGAAGGTGACGATGAAACCGCCAAGCGGCGGGCCGATCACCGGGCCAATCACCGCAGGAATGGTCAGCCACGCCATCGCCTGTACCAGTTCCGACTTTGGCACGGTGCGCAGCAGGACGAGCCGTCCCACCGGCACGATCATGGCCCCGGTCGCCCCCTGCAGAATCCGGGCGATGACGAGCATCGGCAGATTCCGGGCGAGGCCGCAGAGCAATGAACTCAGCGCGAAGCCGATGATCGCAGCGCGGAACAGCCGCTTGGCGCCGAACCGGTCAGCCGCCCAGGCCGAAATCGGCAGGAAGACAGCATTGGCGAGCAGATAGGCGGTGATCGCCTGATCGAGAATCACCGGGCTTTCGCCGAATGTCCGCGCCATCGTTGGCAGCGCATTCATGATCACCGTCGAGTCGAGCGTCTGCATGAGCATCGCGCCACCGATGATCATGGGCAGAAGGGGCCCCGTTGAAACCGGCGGCCCTTCGCATCCCGACGAGCCGCGCTGCGGCAGTTCCGCCGCGGGATCGGCTTTTGCTTCCAGACTCTCCATGCAGTTTGCTTTGGACGGCATAGGCCCGACCTGACAACCCATATGGGAAGCCTATTCGACAATCGATGCGAGGACGCTATCGGAAGATGAGGCGTCGGGCGTGACGCGACGGGGAGGATGACATGGATAGCAATCACCTGGTGGACCCCGAACTCCGCGCCACGCTGGAGTTGTTTCCGACCTTCGAATTCTCGGCCGAGACGCTTGCCGAGCGCCGTGCCGCGCCGCTGCCTGCGGCTTATGGTGCCGAC
Organism: Sphingomonadaceae bacterium; assembly: GCA_947476735.1. GTDB lineage: Bacteria > Pseudomonadota > Alphaproteobacteria > Sphingomonadales > Sphingomonadaceae > Rhizorhabdus. The sequence continues at coordinate 2,522 of CANJRZ010000032.1, read as the reverse complement.
GACGGATCCAACCCGATCGATGTCGAGGATCATGCGATCGCCGGGCCCGATGGTGGCTCGCTGCGGATACGCATCTACCGGACGCGGGGCGGGGAAGCGGTCAAGCCCGGTTATCTCCAGATTCATGGCGGCGGTTATGTTCTGGGTTCGGTCGAGGTCAGCGACCTGCGCAACCGCACCCTGGCGCTCGAAACCGACTCTGTTGTCGCGGCGGTCGACTATCGCCTCGCTCCCGAGACCCCACACCCGGGCCCGGTAGAAGATTGTTATGCCGGGCTGAAATGGCTTCATGCCGAAGCATCCGCGTTGGGCGTCGATCCGGCCCGGATCGCGGTCGGCGGCGAAAGCGCGGGGGGAGGGCTCGCCGCCGCGCTCTGCCTGCTGGCGCGGGACCGGGGCGAGGTGGAGGTCTGCTTCCAGCATCTCATCTATCCGATGATCGACGATCGCACCGCCGCAACGACCGACCCGCATCCCTATGCCGGTCAATATGTCTGGACGCCGGACAGCAACGCGTTTGGCTGGCGCGCGCTACTCAACGCCGAGCCTGGGTCGGATGGAATCTCGCCTTATGCCGCTGCTTCAAGGGCAGAAGATCTGAGCGGGCTGCCACCCGCCTTCATCGCAGTCGGTGCGCTCGATCTGTTCGTCGAGGAGGACATCGAATATGCCAGGCGCCTGATGCGCGCCGGTGTGCCGACCGAGCTGCATGTCTATCCGGGGGCCTATCATGGCTTCATCCACATGACCGGCACCGAGATTTCGCAGCGGTTCAACCGGGACTCGCTCGAGTCGGTCCGCAAGGCATTCCATCGCTTATGAAGAAGGAACAGACATCATGACCACTGATCTCAAGGGCCAGAACATCGTCATCACCGGATCCGGCGGTGGACTTGGCGAAGGCTATGCCAAGGCCGCGGCGGCACTCGGCGCAAATATCGTGATCAACGACATCAACGCCGGCAACGCCGCGAAGGTCGTCGATGAGATCAGGGCTGCTGGCGGCAATGCGGTCGCCGAGGTCGGTAATATCGTCGATCCCGTCTTCGCCGAGGCGTTGATCCAGCGTTGCATCACCGAGTTCGGCTCGATCACCGATCTGGTCAACAATGCCGGCGTGTTCGCAACCGAGCCGATCTGGTCGGCGAGCCTCGACAAGCTGAGGGCGGCGCTCGATGTGAACGTGATCGGGACCTTCAACTGTGCCCGCTCGGCGGTTGGCCCGATGATGGCGCAGAAGAGCGGTAACATCATCAACATCACCTCGGGCGCGCATCTCGGCCTGCCCGAACATGGCAATTACGGCGCCAGCAAGGGCGCCGTCTCTTCCTTCACCTATGGCTGGGCGGTCGATCTCGCAGGCAGCGGGGTGCGGGTGAACTGCCTGTCCCCGATGGCCTTCACGCCGATGGCGGCGCACCTGCCGCATCTGCCGCCGGTCGAGGTCAATATTCCGCCACTGCTGTTCCTGCTGTCGAAGCGTTCGGCCAACCTGAACGGTCAGATTATCCGCATCGTCGACAAGAAGCTCAGCATCATGGCGCACCCGGCCAACCGCGCGCCGGTCCTGGAGCGCGATCAGTGGACGCTCGACACGGTGGGCGACGCTTTCGACGAAACGCTGGGCGCGCTGGTGGTGCCGACCGGGATCGCAACCTACGAGATCAGCAAGGTCAGCTGATCAAGATCCTCCCTATCCGGAGGATGGGGAGGGGGACCGTCCGCGCAGCGGATGGTGGAGGGGCGGGGGCGCAGACCCCTCCGTCACGCTTCGCGTGCCACCGCCCCATCGCTGCGCGACAGGGAGGATCTCAAGTCAAGCGCATCGGACTAGAACCGACGAAGCTGAGCCAAACGATTCTCGGGAGAGGAACCCCATGTCGCGCCACGTCCGCTTCGGATTCTCGATCGATTTCCGCAATCCGAAGATCTTCCAGCAGACCCCGGTCGACTATTATGCGGAGATGCTCGACTTCATCACCTGGGCTGAGACGCTGGGCTATGAAGGCGTCTGGATGCCCGAGCATCATGGCGTCGAGGAGGATGATTATCCGCCGTCGCCGCTGGTGATCGCGTCGGCCATCCTGGCGCGGACGAAGACGATGCGGGTCGGCTCCGGGGTGATGCTGGCGCCGCTCTACCATCCGGTGCGGCTCGCCGAGGATGTGGCACTTATCGACGTGATGTCGAACGGGCGGATCGAGCTTGCGATGGGGATCGGCTATCTGCCGGCCGAAACCGATGCCTATGGCGTGGAGTATAAGACCCGGGCGCGCCGTACCGACGAGGTCATCCAGATCGTCCGCAAGCTGCTGGCCGGCGAGGAAGTGACCTGGAAGAGCGAGTTCTTCGACATCAAGAAGGCGCGCGTCTTCCCGCAGCCGGTGCAGCGGGGCGGCGTTCCCATTTTCGTCGGCGCGCTGTCCGAGCCCGGCTATCGCCGCGCCGCCCGATTTGGCGACGGATATTGTGGTCCGCTCGAAAGCTGGCCAGCCTATCTCCAGGCGGTGAAGAACGAAGGC
>CANJRZ010000031.1 GCA_947476735.1 Sphingomonadaceae bacterium | reverse complement strand
GCCGCTCCATGCCACGCGATCACATCCGAACGCCGAAGGGCTTGGCCGGATGCGATTCGCCGCGCTGGCCCGCACCACCCGCCTGCCGGTGATCGCGCTCGGCGGCGTCGACCGGATGCGGGGACGGGCGGCGATGCGGGTCGGCGCCTTTGGCTGGGCAGCGATCGATGCGTGGAGTAGCTGAAACCGCCTTGCCAGGCAGGATGCGGGATAATGCGCGACGGGGAACGGTTCAGGCAGGGCGAATCGCTGCCCGCCTTAGAATTTAAAGGCGGTGCCGATATAAATCGCCTGGCTGTCGCGGCGAAGGTCGCTGGAGAAATCGAAGCGGTCGCGCTGGGTCTTGTACCGCACGCCGCCCGAAAGCTGCAGGTTCCTGGTCAGCGAATAGGAGCCGCCAAGGTCTACCGACAATGCCTCGTCGGGCCCGCCGATACTCGCTTTGCTCGTCGCCCGCTCGGCGCCGAACAGCAAACGGGTGCTCCACTTCGAGCCCGAATAGCTCAGACCAATGTCAGCGACATTGCGGCTGTCGGGCACCACGCCGCCGTCGATATGGGCGAAATCGCCCGACAGCGCAAAGCGCTTCCAGCCCACCGAAGCGCCGAGGCTATATGCCGAGGGGGCCAGGCCGGTGGTGAGAATCGGACTGTTGGTGACGAGAACCGGGTTGCTGCTCGCCCGATTGCTGCGCGCGCGGATCGCCACAGTGACGGCGCGCTGGCTGCTGCTACCCGACGGCGTGAAACGGAAGCTGGGTTCGGCGAAGCCGCCACCGACATGACCGAACAGAGCCGCCTGGCGCGGATCGGCAGCGGCCGGCGCGAAGAAGCCGATGCCCTTCGCCTTCTTGCGGTCGATCTTCACCTTGGGGGCGGGAACCGGTTTTGCAGACAGGCCCGGCGCGGCAAAGAGGATCGATGCCGCGAGCGCGGCACCAGCAATCCCTTTGAGCAGCCCCGTGATCATCATCCTGCGTAACTCATTCTCTTATGTGGTGGCCCTATCATCGCCAGCGAGTCGTTGCCACCCGCCTTTTGCCGAATGTCCCGGCCTGTTGCACAGAATCACCATCCGTCCTTTGGGTGGTAACCGCTGCCTGCATGGCCGCATGTGTCGGCGGTCACATCCTGTTGTCGGGTAGCCTATCGACATCGCCTCCCACGCAGCATGGGCAAAATTGCGTACGGCCTAACGTCCCATCACAAAGATCGGCGCAAAACAGCCCATGATCAGCCTTTTGGCATCAAACGGGACTTCGTCGAAATCGTCGAGCACACCATCCTCATGCATCTTCGTCTCGGCCAGATCGAGGCTCTCCTTGGAGGGCCAGATTTGCCAGGTGAAGACGATTTTTTCGCCCTCCTCTGCTGCCACGGCGCGGCGAAAGTCGGTCTGCGACCCGTTAGGGACGAAATCTTCCCAGGATTCGACGATCTCCAGGCAGCCATAACGCTTGAAGATCGCCGCACCACGCTCGGCCCAGCGGCGATAGGCGTCCATCTTCCCCTCGGGCGCCGGGATGACAAGACCGGCGATGTACATCTCCAACCCTCCTCGCAATCGGACGGCAGCCAAACAGGCATTGCTCGCTTGGCGAGCTTCACTATAACGGCCGCATTCGCCGTAATCGAGTTTCCCGAGGACCGCCCCAGATGACCAGTCGCCCCGTTCGTACCGCGATCGCCATTGCCCTTGTCGCCATGCTGGCCGGCTGCGGCGGCGGCAAGAACAAGGCGCAATTCGCGTCGGACCTCGCGGCGGCCAAGACGACCCAGATCGGCGTGAACACCTATTTGTGGAAGGCGTCGCTTGATACGCTGAGTTTCATGCCGCTGCTCCAGGCCGATTCGAACGGCGGGGTCATCGTAACCGACTGGTATGTGAACCCCAATCAGCCGGCCGAGCGGATGAAGATGACCGTCACCATCCTCGACTCCGATTTGCGTGCCGATGCCGTCCGGGTCGCGCCACAGCGCCAGGTTCTGTCGAACGGCCAGTGGGTCGATTCCCCGGTCCAGGCAGCGACCGCGCAGAAGCTCGAGGACATCATCCTTACCAAGGCGCGCGACCTGCGCCGCGCTACGATCGCAGGCTAGTGGACGCCAGCTAAGAGGCTGATTTCAAAGTGAGCGCGCGTTTCAACCATGTAAAGGCCGACGCGCATTGGCAGGGCCTCTGGGAAAGCCAGGGCACCTTCCGTGCACGCGACGACAGCCCCAAGCCGAAGAGCTATGTCCTCGAGATGTTCCCCTATCCGTCGGGGCGCATTCATATGGGCCATGTCCGCAACTACACGATGGGCGACGTACTCGCTCGCTACCGGCGGATGAAGGGCTTTGAGGTGCTCCATCCGATGGGATGGGACGCCTTCGGCATGCCTGCCGAAAATGCCGCGATGGAGAAGAAGGTCCATCCCGGCGACTGGACCCGCGCCAATATCGCGGCGATGCGCGAGCAGCTCAAGCGGCTTGGCTTTGCGCTCGACTGGAGCCGCGAGCTGGCCACCTGCGAACCTGATTATTATGGGCAGGAACAGGCCCTGTTCCTCGATCTTTATGCGGCGGGTCTCGTCTACCGCAAGGAATCGGCGGTCAACTGGGATCCGGTCGACATGACCGTGCTCGCCAACGAGCAGGTGATTGACGGGCGCGGCTGGCGTTCGGGTGCGCTGGTCGAGCGGCGCAAGCTCAGCCAGTGGTTCCTCAAGATCACCGATTTTGCCGACGAGCTCCTGGATGGCCTCTCGACGCTCGACCAGTGGCCCGAGAAGGTCCGGACGATGCAGGAGAACTGGATCGGCAAGTCGCAGGGCATGCGTTTCACCTTCCAGCTCGACGCGCGGGCGGGCGACCACAAGAGTTTCGACGTCTTCACGACGCGGCCCGACACCCTCTATGGCGCGAGCTTCGCCGCGATCGCCGCCGATCATCCGATTGCCCAGGCGCTGGCCGCAGGCGACAGCGCGCTCGAGGCCTTCGTCGCCGAATGCAAGCGCAGCGGCACCGCCGCGGCCGAGATCGAAACCGCCGAGAAGAAGGGCTATGATACCGGCCTCTCGGTGTTCCATCCGCTCGATCCGAGCTGGAAGCTGCCGCTGTTCGTCGCCAATTTCGTGCTGATGGACTATGGCACCGGCGCGGTGTTCGGCTGTCCCGCACATGATCAGCGCGACCTCGATTTCGCGCGCAAATATGCGCTGCCCATCAAGCGCGTGGTCGCCGCCTCCCCGCAAGAGGCCGAGGCGCCGATCCATGACGAGGCCTATGTCGGCCCCGGCAAGCTGGTCAATTCGGGCTTCATGACCGGTATGGGGGTCGAGGAGGCCAAGGCCGCCATCATCGCCCGCGCCGAGAATGAGGGCTGGGGCACCGGCACCACCGTCTGGCGGCTGCGCGACTGGGGTGTCTCGCGCCAGCGCTACTGGGGCACGCCGATCCCGTTCATCCATTGCGATGCCTGCGGCGTCGTGCCCGTGCCGAAGGACCAGCTCCCGGTCGTGTTGCCCGACTATGTGTCGTTCGACATCCCCGGCAACCCGCTCGACCGCCATCCGACCTGGAAGCATGTCGACTGCCCGAGCTGCCAAAAGCCCGCCCGGCGCGAGACCGACACGCTCGACACGTTCGTCGATTCCTCCTGGTATTTCATTCGCTTCGCGAGCCAGCCCGCAGACATGCCGTTTGACCGCGCGATCGCCGAGCAATGGCTGCCGGTCGGCCAGTATATCGGCGGAGTCGAACATGCGATTCTCCATCTTCTCTATGCCCGCTTCTGGACGCGCGCGCTCGAGCGGATCGGCCGGATCGGTATCAGGGAGCCCTTCACCGGCCTGTTCACCCAGGGGATGGTCACCCACGAGACCTACAAGGATGCGGCCGGCAACTGGTTGAGCCCCGAAGAGGTTTCCAACGGCATCGTGACCACGACCGGCGAGACGGCAACGGTCGGTCGCATCGAGAAGATGTCCAAGTCGAAGAAGAATGTCGTCGATCCCGGCCCGATCGTCGACCAATATGGCGCGGACGCGGTGCGCTGGTTCATGCTGTCCGACAGCCCGCCCGAACGCGATCTCGAATGGACCGAAAGCGGCATCGAGGGCTGCTGGCGCTTCGTCAACCGCCTGTGGCGGATCACCGACGCAGGCGAAGCGGGCCAGGGCGGGGACTCCAGCAGCGACGATCGGGATCTCGACCGCAAGCTCCACAAGGCGATCGCCGGCATCGCGGGCGATATCGAGGCGCTCGGTTTCAACCGGGCCGTCGCCAAGGTCCACGAACTCGCTAACGCGATCGAGAAGGCTTCGCCGTCGGCGAGCCGCACCAACGCGGCCCGCACCCTCATCCGGCTGGTCGCGCCGATGGTGCCACACCTCGCCGAGGAAGCCTGGGCGCGGCTTGGTGAAGGCGGGCTGATCGCCGATGCGGCCTGGCCCGACCATGACCCGGCCCTGCTCATCGACGACGAAGTGACAATTGCGATCCAGGTCAACGGCAAGCTGCGGGACACGCTGACCGCGCCCAAGGGCACCAGCAAGGACGCGCTCGAGGCCATGGCGCTGAAAACGGAGAAGATCGCAAAATTGCTTGAAGGTGCGGCGCCCAGAAAGGTGATCGTCGTGCCCGACCGACTGGTGAACATCGTCGCATGAAGCCGCTTCTCACCTGGCTCGCCCCGCTTGCGCTGATCGTGCTGCTGCCGGGCTGCGCGCTTCACCCGCTCTATGCCGATGGCGGTGACGGGCCGGTAGCGGGCGCCTTGAGCTCGATCGAGGTCGCCCCGATCGGCGGACAGCGCGGCTGGCTCGTTGGCAACGCGCTCAATGACCGGCTCCACCGTCAGGGTACGGGCAACACTCGCTTCCGGCTCGAGGTAGAGCTCGACGATCAGATTACCGGTTACGGTGTCCGCCGCGATAATGCGATCAGCCGGGAGCGGCGCTCGCTGCGCGCGCGCTATCGGCTTGTCGATGTCGCCACGGGTGCCGTGCTGCTCGATCAGAGCGCCATGGCCGACGCCGGTATCGATGTCGCGGGTTCGGAATATGCCACGGTGGCTGCCGAGCAGACCGCGCTCGAACGGCTGTCCGAGACGCTCGCCGACCAGATCGTCGCACGAGTCGCGACCTATGCGGGTCGCAGCGCCGCAAAGTGAAAGCCGACGCGAGCCAGATCGCGCGCGCGCTCGACAAGCCCGACCCTGCGATTCGGCTGATCCTGCTCTACGGCCCTGATGAATCGGGATCGCGTGCGCTCGCTGCGCGGATCGGCAAGAGCCTTGGCGACGGTGCCGAACGGGTCGACCTGTCGAGCTCCCAGCTAAAGGGCGACCCCGCGCTGCTCGCCGACGAAGCCGCGTCAATCTCGCTGTTCGGAGGGGCGCGCCACATCCGCGTTGATCCGGCGGGTGACGAGATCATCGAGGCGGCCGAGGCTTTGCTGGAGGCCACATCAGCAGGCAATCCCGTGGTGCTCATCGCCGGCAATTTGCGCAAGGACGCCAGGCTGGTGAAGCTCGCGCTGGGCTCCCCGATGGCGCTCGCCTTCGCCTCCTACCTCCCCGAGGGCCAGGCGGCAGATCGCGTTGCGATCGACATCGCGCGCGAAGCAGGCTTGCAGCTCGATCCACGCGCTGCCCATATGCTCGTCGCCGCGACCAACGCCGACCGCGCCCTGATGGCCCGCGAGATCGAGAAGCTCGCCTTATTTCTCGACGCCTCGCCCGACGACCCCAAATCTGCCGATGGTCAGGCCCTTGCGGCGATCGGGGCTGCGAATGACGAAAGCGACCTTTCAGCGATCGTCGATGCGGTGATGGGCGGACAACCGGAGCGCGCCGCCGCCGAATTGGGGCTGATCGGCACGACCGAGGCGATCAGTGTCGTCCGCGCGCTGCTCCGGCGCCTGGCCCAGATCGCTCCCTTGCGCGCCGAGGTGGCCGCGGGTCAGAGCGTCGACGCGGTGATGGCGGGTGCGGGGAAAGCGATTTTCTGGAAGGATCAGAAGGTCGTAGCCGGCTTACTTCAACGCTGGACGCCCGAGCGCATCGCCACCGCCACCATCCGTCTCGCGGCGTTGGAGCGCGCGTTTAAGCGCTCAGGAACGGCCGGTATGGTATTGATCGGCGAGGAGATTTTGACGATCGCGCGCGTCGCAGCTGCAACGCGGCGTTAACAACTTCCGGCATCGCTACATCTTCATATGTCATGCCAGAACAGGCTGGCATCCATGTCTCTCGCGATTGGCGATGACGGCTGACAGGCTCCAGGCATGGGCTCCAGTCTTCGCTTGCGTAACATAGACAATTCAATGTCTTAGTGGATCAATTGACGACCGGACTTCCCACCCGGTCTCAAATCGGCTCGCCGCTCAGCCGCTGGCAGACGAGGTCGAGCTGGTCGAGCGTCGAATAGCTGACCGAGATGATGCCGCCACGGTCGCCATGCGCGATCGTGACCTTGAGGCCGAGGATATCACCCAATTGACGTTCGAGCGCGCCGACGTCGGCATCGACCGGTCCAGGCGCCTTTTCCCCCCTCGGCTTGGCGGCATCTGCCTTGCCGGCCTTGGCGAGCTTCTCGGTATCGCGCACCGACAGGTCGCGGTTGATCACCTGCTGGGCGAGCTCAGCCGGATTGGGCGCGGTGATCAGCGCGCGGGCATGGCCCATCGACAGCCGGCCGTCGGCCACCATCGTCTGGACGAGCGCGGGCAAGTCGAGCAGGCGCAGCATATTGGCGACATGGCTGCGTGATTTGGCAACGAGCTTGCCCAGTTCTTCCTGGGTGTGCCCATATTCCTTGATAAGTCTTTGATAGGAAATAGCTTCTTCGATCGCGTTGAGATCCTGTCTCTGGATGTTCTCAACGATTGCGAACTCCAGCGTATCGGCGTCCGACAGTTCACGGACGATGACAGGAACCTCGTGCAAGCGCGCACGCTGGGCCGCGCGCCAGCGCCGCTCGCCCGCGACGATCTGGTAGGCGCTGTTGTGCGGATGCGGACGGACGACGATCGGCTGGATCAGCCCGCGTCGCTCGATCGAGGCCGCGAGTTCGTCGAGCGCGGCATCATCGAAATGGCGGCGTGGCTGGTGGGGGTTGGGCTCAATATGGCCGACCGCCATCATCCGGACACCCGCAGCACGCGGGGCGGCGGGATCGATCGGCTGCTCGGCGGCGGTTTCGCCCATCAGTGCGGAGAGGCCGCGTCCCAATCCGCGGCGGGGCGTGTCGGCGCTCATGCTGCCTGCGCCGTCTTGGTCAGCCGCGCGATGCATTCGCGGGCAAGCGCGATATAGGCTTCCGATCCCGGGCAGCGGACGTCATAGATCAACGCTGGCAAGCCGTGGCTTGGCGCTTCGGACAGGCGCACATTGCGCGGGATGACCGTTTCGAACACCACATCTCCCAGGACTGCGCGGACATCGGCCGCTACTTGTTCGGACAGGCGGTTGCGGCGATCGTACATCGTCAGCGCCACACCGAGAATCGAAAGCTGCGGATTGAAGCGAGCGCGCACCCGCTCGATCGTCTGAAGGAGCTGGCTCAACCCTTCGAGCGCAAAGAATTCGCACTGAAGCGGGATCAGCATCATGTTCGCCGCGACCAGCGCGTTGACGGTGAGCAGGCCGAGTGACGGCGGGCAGTCGATGAGACAGACGTCCCAGCGTTCCTCTTCCTGGGCAAGCGCCTTGTGCAGGCGATGCGTTCTCTGGTCGACATCTATCAGCTCAATCTCGGAACCGGACAGATCAACGGTTGCGGGCACGATATCGAGACGGGGCACCTTGGTCGCCACCACGGCCTCAGCGAGCGTGCATTCGCCGCGCAACAGTTCATAGCTTGATCGCACGCGTTGGGACTGCTCGATACCGATACCGGTCGAGGCGTTTCCCTGCGGGTCAAAGTCGACGAGCAGAACACGCCAGCCGGTGGCGGCGAGCGCGGTTGCCAGGTTGATCGCGGTGGTCGTCTTGCCCACCCCGCCTTTCTGGTTGGCGATCGCGATCCGGATCATCGCTTTGGTCGTCCCCTGCTGCTTCTGGGTTGCACGCGGCTCGCAACAATGATCGCCGCATCGGAATCGGTCAGGCTCGGCACGATCCCGAACTCACCCTGCCATGAGTCGACGACAGCTTCCAGTTCGGATGCGGCGCTTCGTCCTTTCGGCAGCAGCCAGCAGGTGTCTGTATGCGTGAAACGGTGACCGAGCGGCAGGAGGCGGTCGAGCGGAGCGAAGGCGCGCGCGCTGATCACGTCATGCGGATTGCTGCGCAGCACTTCGATCCGTTGGCCGATCACCGTCACCCGTGTATCGACGCCCAGCAAGCTGGCCGTGGTGCGCAGAAAATCAATCCGCTTGCGGCGGGATTCGACCAGGGTCATGTGCATTTGGGGGCACAGCAGGGCAACAACCATGCCCGGAAAACCAGCCCCGGAGCCGAGGTCGATCCAGCTTCGCGCGTTGGGAGGCGCCATCGGAACGAGCTGCGCCGAGTCGACGATATGACGATTCCAGATGTGATCGGCGGTCGATGCCGCGATCAGATTCTGTCTCGGCATCTCGTCGATGACGATCGCGACCAGCTTTTCGAGGCCGGGTAATGTTTCACGTGGAACATTGTCCCCGAGCCAGGCGCGGGCTTCCTCCTCGGTCACGCGGCCTTCCGACGCGCATATATCATGATCGCCGCCAGCGCCGCCGGGGTTATTCCCCGTATCCGGCCCGCTGCGGCGAGATCGGCGGGCCGTGCTCCATTGAGCCGCTCAACCATCTCATTCGAAAGCCCCCCGATTCCGCGATAGTCCTCGATGGCCTCGAGCCTGATCGACTCGTCCGCCCTGAGACGCGCAATCTCGAGATCCTGGCGCGCAAGGTAAGGCGCATAGCGACCATCCTGGATGGCTTCGGTCAGAACGTCAGGCTCAACCGTGCGCAGGCCCGGGACGAAACGCAGAATCTGCTCTTTGTCGACCTCGGCATAGCGTAGCCACTCGAACAATGTCCGTTTGCTATGATCGGCAGCCACCGGCGCGCCCGCCGCGACCATGTCCCGCGAGGAAACGACTGTCCCCTCCAGCACCGAAAAAATCCCCGCCCGGTCGGACTCCCGCCTGGCGTGGAGCGCGCGGCGTCCGGTCGTTATCGCGCCATGACTGTCCGCCCAGCCTGTCAGTCGCGTGCCCGCATTATCGGCGCGGAGCCGCAATCGATATTCAGCGCGGGCCGTGAGCATCCGATAAGGTTCGGACACGCCCTGCAGCGTGAGGTCATCGATCATCACCCCAATGTAGCTGCTCGCCCGATCGAAGATGATCTCGCCCTTCCCTGCCGCATAGGCTGCAGCGTTCATTCCCGCAGCGAGGCCCTGTGCCGCCGCTTCCTCATAACCGGTGGTGCCATTGATCTGACCGGCACAAAACAATCCCGGCATCCCGCGCAACGCCAGCCCCGCCGAAAGCGCACGGGGATCAACATAGTCATATTCGACCGCATAGCCCGGCTGGAGGATCACGACCCGTTCGAGGCCTCGAACCGTCCGCAGCATCGCCAGCTGAACATCTGCCGGAAGCGAGGTCGAGACGCCGTTGGGATAAATGTTGTGATCGTCGAGGCCCTCGGGCTCGAGGAATATCTGATGACCATCCCGATCACCGAAGCGGTGGACCTTGTCCTCGATCGAAGGACAATAGCGCGGCCCGACGCCCTGGATCACACCGGCAAAGAGCGGGGATCGATCGAGTCCCGCCCGGATCACGTCGTGGGTCGCCCGGTTGGTTCGGGTGATCGCACAGGCGAGCTGCGGCACCGATCGCCCCGCGCTCATCGGAGAAAAGGTCCAGCTCTCGCCATCGGAGGCCTGGCGCTCCAGCGCTGCCCAGTCGATCGTCCTTCCGTCGAGGCGGGGCGGGGTTCCGGTCTTGAGGCGTGCGATCGGCAGGTCGAGAGACCGTAGCTGCCCGGCGAGGCCGATCGCAGCCGACTCGCCCACCCGGCCGCCGTCACGGCAATCCATCCCGAAATGGAGTTTCGCGTTCAGGAAAGTACCCGTCGCGAGCACCACCGCGCGGGCGCGCAACGCCCGTCCGTCAGCGAGCACAAGTCCCTCTGTTTCACGTGAAACATCACCGACCATCAACCGCTCGGCTGAGCCCTCGACAATATCGAGATTGTCCAGCTCCTCGAGCAACGCGTGGATCGCCGCCTTGTAGAGCTTGCGATCAGCCTGAACCCGCGGCCCCTGCACAGCCGCGCCCTTGCTGCTGTTGAGCATCCGGTAATGAATCGCGGCTCGATCGGCTGCACGCGCGATCAGCCCGTCGCACGCATCGACTTCGCGGACGAGGTGACCCTTGCCCAGGCCCCCGATGGCCGGGTTGCAGGACATCGCGCCGATCATGTCGCGCCGCATGCTGACCAACGCCACCCGCGCACCCATCCGCGCCGCAGCCGCAGCCGCCTCGGTCCCGGCATGGCCTCCGCCGACCACAATCACATCATAGCTCTGCGCCATGCCGCGCGCGCTATCCGACGCGCCGAGTCGAGTCAAAATTGTTCCACGTGAAACATCTCATTTGCCGATGCAGAAACGGCCGAACAGGGCATCGAGCATCTGTTCCGTCCCGGCGCGCCCGGTCAGTCGATCAAGTGCCACCCGGGCAATCCGCAACGACTCCGCCGCCAGGACAATGTCGCGTTCACCGGCCGCGAGCGAAAGCGCTTCCGAAACACTATCCAGCGCGTCACGCTGACGGCCGGACAACGCCGCCTCACCCTCACCCGGGAGCATGTCTCCCGCTCTGTCCACCAACACGTCCACCAATGTCTCAATGCCTTCGTTGGTGGCCGCCGACAGCACCACGTCATAATCGCCCGGTGCGCGCGGATGCCGATCGGCCTGGGCTCCAATCCTCAATGCCCCCTCTGGCGCTTTGTAGGGATCACCAAGCCATATAATAATGTCAGCTGACTCTATCGCCTGGCTAGCCCGATTGATCCCGATCGCCTCCACCACATCCCCGCTGCCCCCATGAATTCCCGCTGTATCGATCAACAGAAAAGGCACACCCCGGATTGCAACGGGAGCTTCGATCAGGTCCCGCGTCGTCCCCGCTATCGGTGTGACGATCGCCGCATCCCTTCCGGTGAGCGTATTGAACAGCGTCGATTTGCCGGCATTGGGTGGACCGGCCAGCACCACCCTGATCCCGTCACGGAGCCGTTCGACCGGCGGCAGGCCCCGCCAGCGCTCAATTTCAGACCCGAGCGCCGCCACATCAGCGGTGAAACCCGGGTCGAGCGGAGCAACATCGTCCTCATCGGAAAAGTCGATCTCCGCCTCCAGCCGCGCCGACAATGTCAGAACCTGCTCTTGCCATCTCCGTACCGCCCGGCTGAGCGCACCGCTTGCCAGCAGCATCGCATTGCGACGCTGCCCCTCGGTCTCCGCAGCAAGCAGATCGGCCAATGCCTCGGCTTCGTTGAGATCGATCCGGCCGGTTTCGAACGCGCGACGGGTGAACTCGCCCGGCTCGGCCGGACGCAGTCCCGTCGACTTGCCAAGCACCGCCAGCACCGCGGCGGTCACCGCCCGGCCACCATGGAGGTGCAACTCGGCCATATCCTCGCCGGTCGCACTGCCCGGACCCGGCAGCCAGAGAATGAGAGCCTGGTCGAGCCGGTCGCCGCTGTCAGGGTCGAGCAGGGTTCGCAGCGTTGCGCGACGTGCGGCCGGGCGGGTGCGACCGGTCAGCCGGTCGAGCGCCTCGCCAGCCGCCGGGCCGCTGATCCGGACCACCGCCACCCCGGCGGGCGGCGTGCCGCTCGACAGGGCGAAAATCGTCGCGGCAGGGCCTGGGTTATTTCGCGCCGCCGGCACGGCCCATCTGATCGAACATGTTCCGCCACATGTTCATCCCCGCCTCGCCCATCGGCATCCAGCTGCTCATCATCTTGTCGAGCATGTCAGGGCTGACGCCTTCCTCGATCGTCTTGCGCATTTTTTCGAGATAGACCTCGTGAACCGACGACATGTCGGGCAATCCCAGGAAGCGCCGCGCCTCTTCGGGCGTGCAATCGACATCGACCGTGACTTTCATGCGCGTCTCCGAAGCGATTGAAAACTGACATACTATGGCTAGAGTCTCGACCCTACGGCGTCCATGACAAAAACCCTAATCCCATCACCCCTCGGGGCCATCGCGATTGACGAGGATGGCGCGCACCTGCTCTCGATCGCCATAATGTTCGGCGAGATGCGGGCCGCCACGCGGGAGAGGCCGACGCCGGGATCGCTGCTCGCCGAAGTGGCGAAGCAGCTCGACGCCTATTTCGAGCGCCGGCTCGATCTCTTCGATCTGCCACTGACGCCACTGAAAAGCGCTCGGGGCGAGGCGTTGCGCACCGCGATCGCCGCGATCCCGCTCGGTGAGACCTTGAGCTATGGCGCACTCGCGCGGATCGCAGGTTCGGGCCCGCGCGCGATCGGCCAGGCCTGCGCGCGCAACCCCTTCCCGATCGTCATCCCCTGCCACCGCGTGGTCGGCAGCGGCGGCACGATCGGCCATTATTCGGGCGGCGACGGAATCATCACCAAGCGATGGTTGCTCGAGCATGAGAGACGCGGGGGTCTTTTATGACAGAACATTTTACTTTCAATCACTTAGGTAGAATAATCTGCACAAATCTCTGCTGCGCCCGACACCGCATATGAGCGATTATCGCCTTGTCGCACGCGAGCATGGCGGTCCCGAGGTCATTATCGCCGAGCCGATCGTTGCGGGTCCGGTGGCGGACGGCATGGCCCGCATTCGGCACACCGCGATCGGGGTCAACTTCATCGACACCTATCATCGCACCGGCCTCTACCCGTTGCCGCTTCCCGCACCGCTCGGTGTCGAGGCCGCCGGCGTGGTGGAAGAGCTCGGGCATGGCGTGGAAGGGCTAAGAATCGGCCAGCGCGTCGGCTATGCGGTCGGCCAGACCGGCAGTTATGCGAGCTGGCAGGATGTGCCGGCTGCCCGGCTCATCGCGATCCCCGACAGCATCAGCGATCAAGAGGCTGCGGCAATCCTGCTCAAGGGCCTCACCGCCGAGACGCTGATCTTCGGCTGCGCCAGGATAGCGGCGGGCCAGAGCGCGCTCGTGCTGGCGGCCGCAGGAGGCATGGGGCGGATCCTCGTGCAATGGCTCGCGGCCCTCGGTGTCCGCGTCATCGCCCATGCCGGATCACCTGCCAAGGCCGCTATTGCGACCGGGCTCGGCGCAGACATCGCTCTGCATTGCCCGTTCGACGAACTCGCCCCCGCCGTCCGCAAGGCGACCGACGGCCACGGCGTCGATGTCGTGTTCGACGGTGTGGGGGCAGCCAGCTGGACGGCTTCGCTTGACTCGCTGCGACGGCGCGGACTGATGATCAGCTTCGGCAACGCTTCTGGCCCGGTGCCACCGGTCAGTCCGCTCGAGCTGACCGGTCGCGGGTCGCTCTTCCTCACCCGCCCCCGGCTGTTCGACTATGTCTTCGAACGCGCCGAGCTCGAGGCATCGGCCGCCCGCCTGTTTGCAGCGGTCGAAGCAGGCAAGGTTACCATCGAGATCGGACTCAAGCGGCCGCTCGGCGAGGCCGCCGAGGTGCATCGCCTGCTGGAGGCGCGCCAGACAACCGGGTCGGTGGTGCTGATTCCCTGATCGGCGCCTGCTCTGCCCGGACCGAGAAGGCAGTTGCAGCCAGGACGGATTTGGTGCCATCTCGCTTCAGACATCAGGAGCGCGACCAACATGGCCAGGATTGCGATCTATGGAGCCGGCGGTCTCGGACGCGATCTGATTGGCCCGATTCTCCGCAAGCTCGATCCGTTCGAAGCGCTGATCATCGTCGATCAGCAAAAGGCAGGCAGCGAGATATGCGGATTTCCGGTGCACTCGCTCGATGCGCTGCGCGAAGGCGACAGCTTCGTGATCGCTGCGGGATCGGGACAGGATCGCCAGGTTATGGAACAGCATTGCCTCGAACGCGGCGCGATCCCGCACAGTTTCTTCGCGCCGATCAGCTGCGTCGGTGTCGGCAACGAGATTGGTCCGGGCGCGCTGTTCTGCGATTATTCGCTGATCGGTGCCGCCGCGCGGATCGGCCGGCAGTTCCAGTGCAACGTCTACTCCTACGTCTCGCATGATTGCGTGATCGGCGACTATGTCACCTTCGCCCCCAAGGTGAGCTGCAACGGCCATGTCCATATCGAGGACTATGCCTATATCGGCACCGGCGCGGTGCTCCGCCAGGGCTCGCCCGACAAGCCGCTGGTGATCGGCCGCGGCGCAACGGTCGGGATGGGCGCGGTCGTCACCAAGGATGTTGCGGCAGGAATCACCGTCATCGGCGCCCCGGCCCGACCGATGCAGCGCTGACGCCGGACCGCTCCTAACCGGATATTAACCATAAAAGCGCACCACCCGGCCAATGATCGCCGAAAAAGGTGCAGCCATGGTGCAACGGTTCGACTGGCTCACGGATGAGCTGCCCGATGGTCACTGGCCTGAACCATTACGCAAGCGACTCTGCGCCGCCATCCGGCAGCTCGGCTGGGAAGCCGTCCAGAGCGGCGAATTCGATCCCCTCGAAGCCCTCTATCAGGATTTTTGCTCGATCTACCCGCGCCTGCTGGTCGATCGCAGCGACACCGACCGCGCCGCCGACCTCTATACATTGCTCTACACGATGCTCTGGCGCCGAACCCAGATCCTGTCCGAACTGAAGCGGTTCAATGACGATGTGGTGCGGCCCTTTGCCGCCTTCCTCACCCGCCACTTCCCGAAAAAGACACCCAAACCCTCCAGCCGGGCCGTCCCGCGGATCGCCTATCTCTCCGAAACAAGCGACCTGTTCGGCTCCAACGCGATCGCGCGGATCACGGTATCGCTGATGCTCGGCCAGCAGGCGCTGCGTGATCCCGCCGACTCGCCGTTTCTCTACTGCATCAACCGGCCCGCGTCCTGCCTGCAGCACTTTGCCCGGGATCATGATCTGCGCGTCCGTGATGTCGCCCGCGATACCCCATTGCGCACCGCCGAAGCAGTGCTCGCCCGGCTTGAGGCTGACCAGATCGATATATTGATCGCCGACAGCAATTGCGCGGTGGCAACGATGGTGATGCAGCGCCGGCCCGCAGCGGTTCAGGCTTTTCACGAAAACGGCTTTGCCAGCTGGGCAATTCCCGAACTCGATCTCGCCTTCATGGGCGTGACCCAACCATCGTCCGACCTGTTCGAAGCCGGTGTCACGATGGTCCAGACGCCGCGTAACACCGCCTTCGCCTTTCAACGCGTCGCCCGCCCGCCCGAGATGATCGAGGCTGTCCGCAGCGTATTGTGCTCCGAGTCCGGTATCGCACAGCCCAGTGTCATCTATGGTGTCTATGGCCGGATGGCCAAGATAAACGCAGACTATATGGCGCTGGTCGACACGATCCTGCAGCGCGATCCCAAGGCGATTTTCTTCGCCGGGGGGACGGGCCGGATTTCGCCGATTCTCGACTGCAAGCTCGCATCACCGGCGGGTGACCGGATGATCATCTACAACAAGTTCATCGATGGCCATCTGATCGCCGAATGTATCGATATCTTCCTCGATACCTTTCCCTTCCCCGGAGGCATGTCGTGCGTCGAGGTTCAGGCGCGCGGCGTGCCGGTTGTATGGATGACACCGACGTCTGAGGATGAACTTTGCCTCGTCGCCGAGCACCGCGACGCGCGCCTTCAGGCGCGCGACGGAGATCATTTTATCGCGCTGGCAGGGCAGGCAGCGGAGCCCGCGGCCTGGGCCGGCTTCAGCGATACCGCGTTCGACATCGCCCGGCGCCATGGCGACATGGGCGAGCAGGCCGCACTGGTCGAACGCCTGCTCAGCGATGCCTGGGCGAAAGTCCGGCTCGGAACGAGGGTCGCGGCATGATCCGGGTTCCGATCGCACGACCGCGCATGCCAGCGGCAGAAGCGCTGTTACCCTATCTGCAGCAGATCGATGCCCATCGCAGCTACACGAATTTCGGGCCGCTCGTCAGCGAGCTCGAGCATCGCCTGGCCGACCGGCTCGGGGTCGATTCCCAGCATGTCGTCACCGTGTCCAATGCCACCGCAGGTCTCACGCTTGCGCTCCAGAGCATCACCGCAGAGCGCCCGGGCGTGTGCCTGATCCCGTCCTGGACGTTCGTCGCCACCGCCCATGCGGTGATGGCGGCCGGGCTCACGCCCTTTCTGGTCGATGTCGACGAGGCGAGCTGGGCCATGACTCCGGCCATTGCCCTCGAAGCGGTCGCACGAATCGACGCACCGATTGCAGCGGTCATGCCCGTCGCGCCGTTCGGGGCGCCGATCGATATTGCCGCCTGGGACCGGTTCACGGCTTTGACCGGCATTCCCGCCGTAATCGATGCAGCGGCCGGCCATGACCGGGTCACCGCAGGCGATACGCCATCGGTGGTCAGCCTGCATGCCACCAAGATCCTCGGCGCAGGCGAGGGCGGCTATGTCGTTTGCCGCCGACCCGATCTGATCATCGCGATCAAGCGGCGCAGCAATTTCGGCTTCTACGGATCGCGCAACGCCGAGGTCTCCGCGTGCAATGCCAAAATGAGCGAATATCATGCCGCGGTCGGGCTCGCCTCGATGGATGCCTATTCGGCCGACTCCGCGCAGTTCCGCGCGGTCGCCCAGGCCTATCGCAATCGTCTCACGGGCAACCGCGATATCGCCCTTCAGCCAGGCTTCGGCACCGACTGGATCGGCAGCGTCTGTGTCGCGCGCTTTTCCGGCCATGACAGCAAAGCGATCGCCGCGCGGCTGAGCGAAGCGGAAATCGACAGTCGCGCCTGGTGGGGCGATGGCGTCCACAACCAGACGGCGTTTTCAGATCTTCCTCGTCTGACTTTGTTCCGGACAGAGCTGTTGGCGCGCGAAACGATCGGCCTGCCCTTCTTCGTCGACATGTCAGAACAGGATATAGCCCGGGTCTGCGACGCACTCGACGCCATCGCCCACGCCCGCCTCAGGAGGGCGGCCTAGAACGATTTCATGTCAGCCGAAAACGGGCATCAGCTGGTGGGCGCCTTCCCAGATCATCTTCACCGCCACATAGATGATCACCACCAGACCGATATAAGCAATCCAGCGATACCGCTCGATATAGCGGGCGATGAGATTCGCGGCGACGCCCATCAACGCGACCGAGAGCAGAAGGCCGATCACAAGAATGCCCGGATGCGCGCGCGCCGCTCCGGCAACCGCGAGAACATTGTCGAGACTCATCGAAACATCGGCGATGGCAACGGACCAGGCGGCACCGGCAAAGGTCTTGCTTTGGGGCAGGCCGTCATGTTCGGTCGGGTCTTCGCCCTCCTTCAACCCCGCCTGCCGCACGTCGCGATACATGCGCCACGAAACCCAGAGCAGCAGCAGGCCACCGGCGAACACCAGACCGATGATGCTCATCAGTACACTGACCGTTAGGGCGAAGATGATCCGCAGCACGAGTGCGGCGATGATGCCGATCAGGATCACCTTGCGGCGCTGTTCGGCGGGCAAGCCGGCGGCGAGCGCACCAACGACGATCGCATTGTCGCCCGCCAGCACGATGTCGATCATCAGCACCTGGAGGAAAGCCGCCATAGCGGCCGGCGAGCCGATATTGGAGAAGTCGGCGACGATGTGGTTCCAGAGGTCAAGCATGAGCCGTCCCTAGCCTAATCATCGCGGCTGTCGAGGATGTTACCGTGGCGTCGACGATATATCGACGACTTGGGGCTTGTCATATGATTGACAATCCGTCCGGATTTCGCCGCCGCTCGGCTATCCAGCTCAGCATGAGCGCCTTGACCACCGACACGAATGCGAGCGGACTGTCGATCGGTGGATAATGGCTGGTTTCAGGCATTACAAACACCGGTACGGTACCGCCGGTTACCGCATCCAGCGCGTCACAGACCGTCTCATCGGCGATATGCGTGTGCTGGGCATAAACCGCCGCGGCGCGGCACCGCAGCGTGGCCAGCCGATCCTTGATATCCAGCGACAGGGTAAGCGCAAGGATCTGCGCCGGATCATATTTGAGCGACCAGCCACCCTCGACCGGCCGGTAGGACAAGCGGGCGATATGATCGACGATATAGGCATGACCGATCGGAACCTGCGGTGCAGGCGACAGGCGAAAGCGTGAAACGGCCTCCCCGAAGCTGGCATAGACCTTCGCAGGACGGGGTGTCGGACGGGGGCCGTCGAGGATGGCGACACCATTGTCCTTGGCCAGCCGGGTATAGCGTAAACCGTCGATCGAAATCACTCCGAGAAGCTTTGAATCATGCGCGATCGCCGCCCGCAACGCGAATTGCGCTCCGCCGCTATGGCCCAGCAGGACGGGCGGCATCGCCGCTTCGAACATGCCTGAATCGGCACAGACCGCGATGATCTCCTCTACGATCTGCTCGGTGGAATAGGTCGCGCGACGCCCCGAATCACCACAACCGGCGATGTCGATCGACACGACATGAAACTGGTCGGCGAGCAAAGGCGCGACATGGGCATACCAATGGGCATGGCCACCGCTTGCCGGCACCAGCAACAGCCCGGGCCGCCGCGGATCACCCCAGCGAAGATAATGGATCTGGCAACCCTTCACCTCGACGAAGCGACTTTCACCGGCCGTCGCGATCGCGCGAACAAACCAGGAGGGCGGCGCAGCGCCCGTCACATCTCCGTTCATGTCCTTCCTTTCGGATGCGAAGCGATTTTACCAGCCGTTAACGGAATCTTGCGATGGCGGGAATGCAAGCATGGAGATGTGCGTCCGTGGATCTTTCGAAGCAACATTGGGAAGGCACCGAACTGTTCGATGCCGCGTATCTCGATCTTGCCCAGGCCCTGATCGCCGAAGGCCGTATCGACGCGGTTCGCGATCTCATGCTCGTCGCTGCTCAGCATCCCCAGCTTTGGGCGTCTGAGGCCGGCACAACCCTGCTCGAAGACTTGATCGCACTGCTGCGTGACGGGCTGGCTGAAGGCCATGTCGCCGATGTCGTACCGGCGCTCGCGGTCTGCCCACCCGATCTTGCCATGGCGGCTATAGATCTGCTGCTCGACGCGTTCTTTCCCGAAGGTGTCGAGGTTGATCTGCATCGCCTCGACGATGCCACGCTGCTGTGTCTTGCACTGCTGGTCGGTTCTACCGGACGCCGGGACCAGGCGATCGCATTGCTCGATAAATCACTGGGGCACCGTCACAGCGATGTCTTCACGATTTCCGCACCAGTGGTGCGCAATCATCTCCGCCTGGGATTGTAGCTAGTCCAGCACCAGCTCGACATAGAGCCATCCGCGTAACCCGGCGAAAAAGCCAAGCTTCATGATCAGCTTCTCGTACAGAGTGGCCAACAGGAAGAGCGGACCGACTTTCCAGAACATCGCCGGATATTGGCCATACCGCTCGAAGCGCTCGATCCTGAAGCCCTGTGCACCGGCATAATGGGCTATCTGGCCACGGTCATTGGTCCGGTAGGCCGTCGGGAAGACGTCGATATCCTCACGTCCCTCAAAGCGGCTGACGATTGCGGCATGGAAACGGTTTGGGGTCATCCGCGAGACCAGCGAGACATAGTCCCAGCGGTTCGCCGTCAGGAATATCCAGCGTCCGCCCGGCTTGAGCAGCCGGCGCGCCTCGGCATAGACTGCATCGGGATCGACGACATGCTCCATGACCGAGCGCGAATAGATCAGGTCGACGCTTTGATCGGGAAGCGGCACCTTGGCGAGATCGCCAACGATCAGCTCAAGCCCTTCCTGCGGTTCGAGTGGCACCAGGTCCACGCCGACCAGACGCGCGCCACTGGCCTTGAGCGGCTGAAGATTAGGGGCGGTGTGCCCGCAGCCTGCGTCGAGGATGGTCATCCCCGCCGTCGCGAGCTCAAGCAAGCGACGCTCAAGCAGCCGATAGGGATGCTGCTCACGCGCCCAGAACGTCCGATAGGTCCAGTCGGTCAGGCTCCCCAAAGCCTTCCCCCTTTCACTTACTGGTTCATCGAGTCGAAGAAATCCTCGTTGGTCTTCGAGTCCTTCATCTTGTCGAGCAGAAACTCCATGGCATCGATCGTGCCCATCTGCATCAGGATTCGACGCAGCACCCACATCTTGGAGAGCTTGGCCTTGTCCACCAGCAGTTCTTCCTTGCGGGTACCCGACTTGCCGACGTCCATCGCCGGGAAGATCCGCTTGTCGGCGACCTTGCGGTCGAGCACGATTTCGGAGTTGCCGGTTCCCTTGAACTCTTCGAAAATCACCTCGTCCATGCGGCTACCTGTATCGATCAGCGCGGTTGCGATGATCGAGAGCGAACCGCCCTCCTCGATGTTACGCGCGGCGCCGAAGAAGCGTTTCGGCCGCTGCAGCGCATTGGCATCGACACCGCCCGTCAGCACCTTGCCCGATGACGGAACCACCGTGTTGTAAGCGCGACCGAGCCGGGTGATCGAGTCGAGGAGGATGACAACATCCTTCTTGTGCTCGACCAGGCGCTTGGCCTTCTCGATCACCATCTCGGCGACCTGGACGTGGCGTTGCGCGGGTTCGTCGAACGTCGAGGAGATCACCTCGCCCTTCACCGAACGCTGCATGTCGGTGACTTCCTCGGGCCGCTCGTCGATCAGCAGCACAATGAGGAAGACCTCGGGATGATTGTCGGTGATGGCGCGCGCCATATTCTGGAGCAGCACCGTCTTACCGACGCGTGGCGGCGCCACGATCAGTGCGCGCTGGCCCTTGCCCTGCGGGGAGATGATGTCGATCACCCGCGCCGACTTGTCCTTGACGGTCGGATCGTGGGGATCAAGGGTCAGCTTTTCTTCGGGATAGAGCGGCGTGAGATTGTCGAAATTGACACGGTGCCGGACGACATCGGGGTCGTCAAAATTGATCGATATCAGCCGGGTCAGCGCGAAATAACGTTCACCGTCCTTGGGCGCGCGAATCTCGCCTTCCACGGTATCGCCGGTCCTGAGCCCGAATTTACGCACCTGATTGGGTGAAACATAGATATCATCGGGCCCGGCAAGGTAATTGGCCTCGGGGCTGCGCAGGAATCCAAAACCATCAGGGAGGACTTCAATCGTACCTTCGCCCATGATCTGTTCGCCATTCTCGGCCTCGGCCTTGAGAATCGCGAACATCAGG
This sequence comes from Sphingomonadaceae bacterium, assembly GCA_947476735.1. Classification (GTDB taxonomy): domain Bacteria; phylum Pseudomonadota; class Alphaproteobacteria; order Sphingomonadales; family Sphingomonadaceae; genus Rhizorhabdus. The sequence goes on along the minus strand of CANJRZ010000031.1, from coordinate 1,293 downwards.
TCCTGCTTGCGCATCGTCGACGCGCCCTCGACGCCCAATTCCTCGGCCATAGTGACGAGATCGGCGGGGCTTTTCTTCTTGAGGTCCTTGAGATGCATCGAACGGATTCCTGGGGGTGTATTTAACCGGCTGGTCTGGGGAACTGGAGCGCGAATGACGCGCTGACATGACAATGTGCAGTGGGGAATGGGACCCAGCTCGAATGGCGGGCCTGTTCTGGTCTGCGAGGTAGGGGGCGATGTTCACCAAGTCAAGCGCTAGCGAAGGGTAAAGTACCAGGCCGGGCCGAGCTCAATCTAAAACGGCCGGACGATCACGAGGATGACGATGATCGCGGTCGCAATGCCGGGAATCTCGTTCATCCAGCGCAACGCCACATCCGACCTGGCACGATGACCTTTTGCCATCTTCCTGCCGTAACCGACGATCCAGCCATGATAGCCACTGAGCAGAAAAACCGTCAGAAATTTGGCCTGGAACCAGTGCACCCCCCAGAGATCCTGGTCGAAAGCGAGCATCAGGCCAAACAGCCAGACCATGATCATCGCCGGGGTAATGATGATCGAACGCAGCCGCCGCTCGCGGTCGATCCATTGGCGGTCTTCCGACGAACCGGGCGCAGCGGCATTATGATAGACGAAGAAGCGCGGCAGCATGAACAGGCCAGCCATCCAGAAAATCACGAAGATGACATGCCCGGCTTTCACCCAGAGATAGGCATTGCCCAGAAATCCTGATTCCAGCATCGCTCAGCCCCTCAGGCGGGAAAGAAGCTGCTCGACATGGCCGATCGGCGTGTCGAGCAAAATCCCATGGCCCAGGTTGAACACATGCGGCCGCTCGGGGAAAGCCTCTCTGATCGCATCAATAGCCTCATCGAGGCGCGTGCCGCCCGCGATCAACGCCAGGGGATCGAGATTTCCCTGGACGGTAAGCCCGGCCGGCAGGTTGGCATTGGCCCAGACCGGATCAACCGTCTCGTCGAGCCCGATAGCGTTGACGCCGGTTTCACGCGCATAAGCCAGCAACTTACCGCCGGCGCCCTTAGGAAAACCGATCACCGGCGTCTGTGGATGCCGCGCGCGGATCCGATTCACCAGCTCGACCGTCGGCGCGATCACCCAGCGCTCGAACTCCTTGGGCGCCAGGCTCCCCGACCAGCTGTCGAACAGCTGAACTGCATCGACGCCGGCCTCGATCTGCTTCGAAAGATAATCGGCGGTTGCATCGACCAGCGCATCGATGATGGCGCTGAAAGCTGCAGGATCGCGATAGGCCATGCGCCGCGTCTCG
>CANJRZ010000030.1 GCA_947476735.1 Sphingomonadaceae bacterium | reverse complement strand
TGGCGGCTGATCAGGTCGAGCTTGGGACTCGCGAAATAGCCGTTGATGCCGACCGGCGCCTGGCCCGAGAACAGGCTGAACTTCTTCGCATCGGCGCGGAAGTTCATGTCGAGCGATTCGTCCTTGAAGCTGAAGCCGCCTCTCGCGGTCATCACATTCTTGTCGGTATCGATCAGGATCGGGTCGGCTGCGGCGACGCCGTCGCGCACCGTGAATCCGAGCAAACCGCAATTGATTTCGATCGGCTTCTTGAGCTTGTCCTGAATCAGCTTCTGGATGAACAGGCCGATATCGAATTCGGCTAGCTGGATATATTTGGTCCAGAAGGTGCCCCTGGGCAGGATAATCGCGATCCGGCCGTTCGAACTGGCCAGTGAATCGCGCAGGGTATTGCCCGTGCCCTGCAACTTGATCCGCGCTTTGACGGTGCCGGTGGTGCCGGCCTGCTCGACGCCGAACTGCGTAAGCAACTTGCCCATCGGGGTCGGCGAAAGGCGGATATTGTAATCAGTGATCACCGCCGGGACGCGCGCGTTGATGATGATGTCGGAGGCGAGATGGCCGCCGGCGATCTCGAAGGTCAGGGGCGACAGCGTCATCAGGCTGTGGTCGAGTTCGAAGGTCAGGTTGACGTTGGAGATTGGGAATTTCGGATTCCGGAAGTCCTTAACACTGTAGAGGATATGCGCGTCATAGGTGCGGATTGATTCGATGCGCAGCGGCGCGTCGGGGAAGATGCGCGGGGTGCCGCCGGTCTGCTCTACCGCCGCCTGGACGCCCTGGGTGGCGAGTGCCTGCGGCTCGTAACCGATGAATGGGCCGACATCGATTATGTCGACGAGATTCGAATCGAGCACCGCTTCGAGGAACAACCGGTCCTTCGGGAAGGTGATCGTCATCCGGCCGTGGAGGTCGCTCGCACCATAGCGGCCGTTGATCCGCGTGAAGCGCCATTCACCACCCGACTTGGTGAGCTTCGAAGTGAACCAATAGGCGCGGGTGTCGGGCGCCGCGACGCCGAGCAAATCGAACAAATAGCGGATATTCGGGCCGCGTACCTTCATATTGAGGTCGGAGCCTTCGATCCGGGTCGCGGCCGGGAGCACGCCGTCTACGTCCATGAAGGTCGCGCCCGAGCGGGCGTGCATCTCGAAATTGGTGTGGCCAAAGGTCAGCGTCGAATTGGGCGAGAGTAGCGCCCCAAAGAGTGAGAAGGGGCGGTCGCGCAGCGTGCCGGTGCCGGTGAAGGGCACCTTGCCCTCGATCCGCCGATCGGCGCCGGCGAAATCGCCCACCTTGATGTCGGAGCGCAGATACAACTGCGGGTCGATGTAGCGAACCTCGCTGTTGGTCACGGTGGCGCGGCCGATGATGGGCCACTGGAAGGGCTCGCCCTTCCTGTCGCCGAAGGTCCATGTGTTCTGCTTCGCGCGGTTCCATTCGGCATCGATCCTGCCGCCGTCGAGCACCAGCCAGTCGGCTTTTCGGTCACCGAAGATGGTAGCGGCGGTATCGATCCGCGCGGCGATATGCGCTGCTTCGAAGAAATGGGGCCTGGTCGCCCATTTCGGGTTGGAGATGGTCAGGCCGTCGGCAACGAAGCGGGCATTGATGATGTCGAAGTAGAACTGGAAGTCGCCGGCCACCCGCACCTCCCGGTCGGTCAACCGGCTTGCAACTGATCCGAAGGCGGGCCTCAGGAAGCGTCCTTTGGTGATGAACAGGATGAACCAGGCGAGTACGAGCAGGCCGATGATCGTTGCTACCGTCGCGAAGCCAGCCGCCAGCGTCCAGTTTGCCGGGTCATGGCGCGGTCGCGCAGAGGCAAAGTCGGGGCGCGATGCTCCCGACGGGAATTCGATCGGTGGATGCGGTTCGACGATCATGAGGGGTTGAAACGGCCCACCGAACCGCGCGGTTCCGCTGATGGTTGCATTGTCTCGCCAACGCCCTTATAGGCGCCCGCTTCCGCGATTTGATGGACCGCCCGGCTACATGGGCTGCCGTGGCTGTCTGCAAACGTCGCATATCAGGAGACGAAAATGCCCAAACTCAAGACCAAGAGCGGCGTCAAAAAACGCTTCAAGCTCACGGCGACCGGCAAGCTGAAGCATGGCGTTGCCGGCAAGCGGCACCGGCTGATCAGCCACAACGCCAAATATATCCGCCAGAATCGCGGCACCTCCGTCCTCGCCGACGCCGATACGGCGCGGGTGAAGGCGTGGGCGCCCTACGGCCTGAAGTAAGAAGGAGGGCCGCTAAATGGCACGCGTCAAGCGCGGTACGACCACCCACGCCAAGCACAAGAGGGTTCTTGAGCAGGCCAAGGGCTATTATGGTCGTCGCAAGAACACCATCCGTATCGCCAAGCAGGCCGTCGAGAAGGCCGGGCAGTACGCCTATCGCGACCGCAAGGTAAAGAAGCGCTCGTTCCGCGCGCTCTGGATCCAGCGAATCAATGCCGCGGTCCGCGCCGAAGGGCTGACCTATGGCGTCTTCATGCACGGGCTCAAGCTGGCCGGCATCGAACTCGACCGGAAGGTCCTGGCCGACATGGCAATGCACGAGGGCGAGACCTTTTCGGTCATCATCGCCCAGGCCAAGGCCGCCCTCCCCGAGGATGCCCGCATCGCGGCATAAGTCTTCGGTCAAGAAACAGAGGGGCGCGGTGGCCATGGCCACCGCGCCCTTTTTGTTTGTCTTATGGCCGCCGCGAAGGCTACGGGGCGGCGCAAGGAAGTGAGGCCTGCCGGCGGGCGGGGATGACGGGGAAAACGGGTGGCTGAGAATAATCTGGAAACGCTTTCCGAGATTGCGGCGGCGGGTACGCTCGCCGATCTTGAGGCGATTCGCGTGAAGACGCTCGGCAAGTCGGGAACGATCACCGCGCTGTTGAAGACGCTTGGCGGAATGACCCCCGAGCAACGGCAGAGCGAAGGCCCGAAAATCCATGCGCTGCGCGAAGCGGTGACCCATGCGATTGCTGCTCGCAAGGCGTCGCTTGAGGCCGCGGAACTCAATGCCCGCCTTGCCACCGAGAAGCTCGACATGAGCCTGCCGGTGTCGACCCGTGCCCAAGGGTCGGTTCATCCTGTCGCACAGGTGATGGACGAGCTGGCCGAGATTTTCGCCGATCTCGGCTTCGCGGTCGCGACCGGCCCAGAGATTGAGGACGACTGGCATAATTTCACCGCGCTCAACATTCCGGAGACGCATCCTGCGCGGGCGATGCACGACACCTTCTATTTTCCCGACCGTGAGGACGGGACAAAAATGCTGCTCAGGACCCATACTTCGCCGGTGCAGATCCGGACGATGATGAATGGTGAGCCGCCTATCCGGATCATCGCGCCGGGCCGGACCTATCGCTCGGATTCGGATGCGACCCACACGCCGATGTTCCACCAGGTCGAGGGGCTGGTGATCGACCGCAACATCCATATGGGCCATCTCAAATGGACGCTCGAGACGTTCGTGAAGGCCTTTTTCGAGCGCGACGACATCGTTCTGCGCCTCAGGCCGAGTTTCTTCCCCTTCACCGAGCCGTCGGCCGAGGTCGATGTCGGCTTCACCTGGGAGAAGGGCCGGCGCGTGATCGGCGGCGATCCGGCCAGGGGCAATGGCGGCTGGATGGAGATATTGGGCTCCGGGATGGTGCATCCCCGGGTGATCGCCAGCTGCGGCCTCGATCCCGAGCAGTGGCAGGGCTTCGCCTTCGGTTGCGGGATCGATCGCCTCGCCATGCTCAAATATGGCATGGATGACCTGCGCGCCTTCTTTGACGGCGACCTGCGCTGGCTGCGCCATTATGGATTCGCGGCGCTAGACGTTCCCACGCTGAGCGGGGGAGTGGGCGCATGAAGTTCACCCTGTCATGGCTCAAGGAGCATCTCGTCACCGATGCGAGCCTCGATGCGATCCTCGAAGGGCTGACCAGGGTCGGCCTCGAAGTTGAGGGGGTAGAGGATCCTTCCGAAAAACTCGGTGCTTTTCGTATCGCCCGGGTTCTCTCGGCGGTGCCGCATCCGCAGGCTGACAAGCTCCAGGTCCTTTCGGTCGATGCCGGGGTGGGCGAGCCGCTCCAGGTCGTCTGCGGCGCGCCCAATGCGCGCGCGGGGCTGGTTGGCGTCCTCGGCCAGCCGGGCGACTATGTCCCGGGCCTGGACGTCACCCTCAAGGTGGCCGCGATCCGCGGCGTCGAATCGCGCGGTATGATGTGCTCGATACGTGAACTCGAGCTCGGAGAGTCGCACGATGGCATCATCGAGCTGCCGGCCGATGCGCCGGTAGGTGCAGTTTATGTCGACTGGGCGGGGCTTGCCGATCCCGTCATTGACGTTGCGATCACGCCGAACCGCCAGGACTGCATGGGGGTGCGCGGTATTGCCCGTGACCTGGCAGCGGCCGGACTGGGTACGATGAAGCCACTGAACATCCCGACAATCGCCGGACAGGGCGATTGCCCAATCGAGATACGGACCGATGATCCCGAAGGTTGCCCGGCCTTTTTCGGTCGGGTGGTGCGCGGCGTCGTCAACGGAGAGAGTCCCGAATGGCTGGCGAAGCGCCTGAAGGCGGTTGGCCAGCGGCCGATTTCGGCGCTGGTCGACATCACCAATTACGTGATGCTCGATCACGGCCGGCCGTTGCACGTCTATGATCTGGCCAAACTCAGCGGACCGATCGTCGCGCGGAAAGCCAGGCCGGGCGAACAGGTGCTCGCGCTCAACGAGAAGACCTACACGCTTGACGATACCATGACGGTAATCGCCGACGCGAATGGTGCCGACGATATCGGCGGCATCATGGGCGGAGAAAAGTCGGGCGTCACCGGCGCGACCACCGATGTGCTGATCGAGTGCGCCTATTTCACCCCCGAGTCGATCGCCCGCACCGGACAGAAACTGGGCGTGACCTCGGACGCGCGCAGCCGGTTCGAGCGCGGTGTCGACCCGCAATTTCTGGCGGCGGGCCTTGCCATCGCCACCCGGCTGGTGACGGAAATCTGCGGGGGCACTCCGACCCATGCGGTCGAGGCAGGAACTCCGCCATCCGGCACCAAGACGATGCGCTACGACCCGGGGTTGACCGAAAAGATCGCGGGCCTCGTCGTCGAGCCCGATCGGCAGCGGGCGATCCTCGCCTCGCTTGGCTTCGGTATCGATGCGGTGTGGAATGTCTCGGTGCCGAGCTGGCGGCGCGACATCGATGCCACGCCCGACCTGGTCGAGGAGGTCGTCCGCATCATCGGCATCGACAATATCCCGTCCACCCCGCTGCCCCGCGCCGACGGTGTTGCCCGTCCCACCGCAACCCAGGCGCAATTGATCGAGCGCCGCGCCCGCCGGACCGCGGCCGCGCGCGGGCTCAACGAAGCGGTGACATGGAGCTTCGTCAGCGAGGCCGAGGCAGCGCCGTTCGGCGGTGGCGTTTGGACGCTGGCCAATCCGATCAGCGAGGACCTGAAGGTGATGCGGCCGTCGCTGTTGCCCGGCCTCATCGCCGCCGCGCGCCGCAATGCCGATCGCGGCGCCGACAGCATAAGGTTGTTCGAGGTCGGTCGCCGCTACCTCGCCGATCGCGAGAGCCTGACGCTCGGACTGATCCTTGCTGGCGACCGGGAATCGCGCGACTGGCGGACCGGCAAGGCGCAAGGCTTCGATGCTTATGATGCCAAGGCCGATGCAGTGGCGCTGCTCGCCGCCGTCGGTGCGCCGGTGGACCGGCTCCAGCTGTTCGAGGCGGTATCTGCCGGTGTTTATCATCCCGGACGTTCGGGAACCCTCCGGCTCGGGCCGAAGACGGTGCTGGCGGAGTTTGGCGAGCTGCACCCGGCGATCTGCCGCGCCTTCGACATTGACGGGGTGGCGGTTGCGGCCGAAATATTCCTCGATGCCATTCCGGTCAGGCGCGCCTCGGCCGACCATATGCGCGAAGCCTATGCGCCGCCCGCACTCCAGGCCGTCCGCCGTGATTTTGCCTTCCTGATCGCTGCCGACACGCCCGGCGACGACCTGCTGCGCGCGGTGCGTGGCGCCGACAAGGCTGCGATCGCCGCCGCCCGGCTGTTCGACATCTTCGTCGGACAGGGCGTGGGCGAGGGCGAGAAATCGGTCGCGATCGAGGTGGTGCTGCAACCGGCCGAAAAGAGCTTCACCGACGCCGAGCTCCAGGCGATCTCGGAGAAAGTCGTCGCCGCGGCGGCGAAGCTGGGCGGCCGCCTGCGGGGCTAAATCGGCTGTTTCGCGCCCGCGAGGCGCGCAGAATAGCTATGCCAGGTGAAAATGGCTGCGGCGCCCCGGTGCGGGCGCCAGGCTTCGCCTATCCGCCGCGTCTCGCGTTCATTTGGTCGTTCGGGCAGTCCCATCAGCTTGCCCACTTCGATCTGGACAGCGAGGTCGCCGGCCGGCCAGATGTCGCCGCGTCCTTCGGCGAACAGCAGGTAGATTTCAGCCGACCAGCGCCCGATCCCCCTGATCGCAGTCATCTGCGCGATGGCTTCCTCGTCGTCCTCGGGCAGCCTGCCGAAGTCGATATCGCCACGGGCGACGTGGTCGGCCAGGCTCTTGGCGTAGCTCGCCTTCTGCCGCGAAAGTCCCGCTTCGCGCAGCAGGTGGTCGGGCGCTGCCGCCACCGCTTCGGGGGCGAGCCCGGCGCCGACTTTCGCTTCGAGCTTCGCCCAGATCGAGTTGGCGGCGGCGACGCTCACCTGCTGCCCTACGATTGTCCGAAGCAGCGTCTGATAGCCGCGCTCGCGAATGCGGGGCGGCGGATAGCCGATCGTCTCCAGCGCGCTGGCAATGGCCGGTTCGACCTCCGCGAGGGCATCGAGTGCGCGGCGCAATTGTTCGACGGAAAGACTCATTTCGGTTCCTGCACTTGATTTCGCTGACTGCGCGGGACATAGCCGCGCCGAATCCGCTTCAGAATGTCGGGGGAGTGCTAATGCCCAAGTTGGTTGTCGTCACGCGCGAGGGCGATGAGTCGGTCTTCGAAGCCGAATCCGGTCTGTCGGTGATGGAGATCATTCGCGACAATGGCGTCGACGAACTTCTGGCGCTGTGCGGTGGCTGCTGCTCCTGTGCGACCTGCCATGTCTATGTCGACCCGGCCTTTACCGGCCTGCTGCCCGACATGAGCGATGATGAGAACGACCTGCTCGATAGCAGCGATCATCGCGACGAGCGTTCGCGCCTGTCGTGCCAGATCGCGATGACCGATGAGCTGGATGGCCTGATCGTGACGATCGCGCCGGAAGATTGATAGGCTCGGGCGCGAGCCCGAACCTCTCGTTTCCTGCTCTTTAGTTTGGCCCCTCAAACGCCGGGCGGCCAGCGGATGCGGCCGCCGGTGCTTGATGCTGACAAACCAAAAGGGGAGTGGCGTCAGCCTCGTACCGTGATCGCGTAGAGCGCGATGGCTGCGGCGTTCGAGATATTGAGGCTCTCGACCCTGGGGCTGATCGGCAGCTTGGCCAGCTCGTCGCAATGCTGCTCGGTGTTCTGGCGCATGCCCTCGCCTTCCGCGCCCAGCACGATCGCGACGCGCGTATCGCCCATGACCTCGGCGAGCGTCCCCCTGGCATGGCCGGTCAGGCCGATCCGCCAGAAACCCGCTTCACCGATCTCGTCGAGCGCGCGGGCAAGGTTCACCACCCGGACCCATGGCACCATTTCGAGCGCGCCCGACGCCGATCGCGCCAGTGCCCCCGATTCGGGCGGGGAATGGCGGTCCTGGGTGATGATGCCGACCGCGTCGAACGCCGCTGCCGAGCGCAGCACCGCACCGACATTGTGCGGGTCGGTAACCTGGTCGAGGATCACCAGCGGCCGACGATTGCCCTGTGCCTCCTCCAGCAAGTCACCGAGCCAGATATCGGGCAGCGGATCGACCTCGATCACCAGGCCCTGATGCGGCGCATCGTGCGGCACCATCCGGCCAAGGTCGGCGACATCGGCATAGGTCACCGGAATGACCGGTGGCAGATCGAGCGCCGCGAGGGCCTCGCGCGTCCCCCACATCCGCCGCACCGTCCGCTCGGGATTGGCGAGGGCCGCGATAACGGCATGACGGCCCCAGAAGCGGGGCTTACCGGAGACGGGTTGTGATGGTCGATGGCCGCGGCGCATGCCCTGCCTTAGCCACGGCCGGCCGTGTCAGGCAAGTATTGCCGGACTGATCTTTTTGCGGTGACTGGCGTTGACAGGCCCGCCGCGATTGGCCATGGAGCCGCCTCGCTTTTGGCGCCTCTGGAAGGGTGGCCGAGTGGTTAATGGCAGCAGACTGTAAATCTGCCCGCGTGAGCGTACGCTGGTTCGAATCCAGCCCCTTCCACCATCCGCAAATCATTGGTTTAGTGTAGGTTTTCGGTGCCAGCCTTTTTGGTGCGGGAGTCGGCCATAAAGCCCGTGTGTAATTCTGGTGAAATTGGGCCAATCAATTTCATGCCTAGAGGCGCTGCGGTGCGGTCTTGCCCGCGTCTAACCAATGGGTGGGCCTGTCCTCGCCAGAGAATGGTGCCAACGCCCCCGCAGAGGCGCTAGGGGCCCCGTAGGACGCACGGGCGGCTTTTGCGGGGATCATCGATCGCCTGTGGTCCCTAGAGGATGTAATAGCTAAGATCGGCGGAATGGCTCCGGCCCCAAAGGCCCGAGGCCATACAAGAACCTTATGAAGGGGTTTGAGATGGAGAGGCGAGACAAGGCGATATTAGGGGCCGCTGCCATCGTTGCCGTGGCCATATTTTTCTCACCCACCAAAGAGTCAAGGTTTGCGATGGTTAGCGGCGGCGGCGATGGAATGAGTGCATACCGCCTCGATCGCCAAACTGGCGAGATCAGCGCTTGCGGGGGCAACTTTTGCCAACCCGTCATCTGGGGAAAGGCTGCCCCTTGAAACGCGGTTAGATTTCAAACTGAGACACTACCCGGCAGGGGGTGTCTTGGGCTGATGCTCACGCGTTGATGGGGCTCTGGTTGGCGAACGGCGCAGCGAGCGCGTTGGCGGCGAGGTCGATGTCCTCGTTATTCGCATGGATGTAGTGCATCACCATTTGGGTGCTCTTGTGGCCGGATAGGCCTTGGATCGTCCTGACATCGAACAGCTTGGAAAGGCGGGTGACGATCGTGTGTCTCATGAGATGGGGCGTCACGCGTTTTGGATCGAGGCCCGCGCGCTTGACCGCCCGCCGGAACGGGGCATCCATCGAAGGGACGTAAGCGGTTTTCGCGGGTGACCGCTTCACCGGAAAGATCCATCCCTCGGGGTCATCTTCCATTTCCTGCTGCGCCTTGAGGATGACGGCCAGCCACTCCGGGAACGGTTGCAATCGGGCCCCTGCCTTGGCCTTGCCGATTTCGAAGCGGTTGGCGTTCCAATCGATCTCATCGTAGCGCCGCATGACGATCTCGCTGTGCCGCATGCCGGTCGCCAAGCCGATCGCGACGAAAAGCCAGCACCGAGGGTCTTGATCGGCCTTGGCGCCCACCATGAGCCCTTCCACCTGCTCTTGGGAGAGCGCGCGACGGGCCTTGCGCTGCTCCGCGACCTTCGGGATGTCCGGCTTGTCGTCGGGCTTCATCCAGCCCCAATCCTTCGACGAAGCGCGATTGAGAAGGTGGAGCAGGGTGGCGAACTCTCGATTCACCGTGGCGTCACTGGCGCCTGCCCCGGTCCGCGCCTTCCGATATTTTCGAAGCTCGAAATTGGTGAGCTTGTCGAGCCGGATCGTGCCGAGCGCCGGGACGAGGTGGTGGTGCAAATGATTCTTCTTGTTCGGTACGTCGCGACCTCCGCTCTGCTCCATCCGCTCAATATATTTCTCGGCGGCTTCGGCGAAAGTCATGTGCAGCTTTCGGCCTTGTGGCAGATTCAACCTACTGGCCCTGGCATCAGTGCGCAGTTGCTCGATGAGGCGCTCGGCTTGCTCGCGGGTCACACCCTCGCTTGCCCGACCTACAACCCGATGGATGCGTTGACCATCAACCATGGTATTGATCGACCACCGAACATCGCCGTTGGTCATGCACTCGGCCTTGATGGTGTTCTCGGAAATGGACTCGCCCGCTTTCAAGGCGCGCACCGCCGGGCGGGTCAGCTTGCCAAATTTCAGGCTCATCGCGTGCCCCGCCAAATGAGAGGTGCACGTTCATCGCCGAGGTCGTCGTTGAGCACCCGATGCGAATCGAGAAGCTTTTGACGGACATTGCGATAGAGTCGGCGACCGCCTTCCTCGGCATCCCGGTATGGGCGCTCAAGAGCATGCAGCCGTTTTACAGCTTTGACCTCTTCCTCATCCCATTGCTCGACCTCGGTGACGAGCGCGTCGGCGCGAGCTTTCTTGTCATCTGAGAGGCGCGACGCGGCGGCCCTCGCCTCGCCGCGCTGATCGGGGGCAAACGATAATTCGCCGTCGTCATACTCGACCCAAGCAATCCCGATCCCGTTGGAATCGGCGATACCCAGATCGTGAAGCTCGTCGATGAGAGGCGTCTTTGCTCCGTGCAGCCTCCAAAGTGCGTTGCGGGCGGCGGTGATATGCTCGTCGTCATCCGGGAGATCAGGTCGATGATCGTTGATCGGTCCATCCGACAGCATCGCCGCGACGGCGGCCCACGTTCTTAAATCCCTATGCCACCGCTTTTTCGACGCGCCCTGTATGCGCTCGATCGCGGAGGCGATGGTAGCAATCAACTCGACCGTCGGGTGGTCGACGGCGGCCAGCGCGCTAGCACGGGCTTCAACTTCCGCCGCCAAACTGCGCCCGGATTCGCGGGCGCGTGTTTCGAGGAGCGCTCGATCGCGCGGCGATAGGCGAACTGTGATGGCTTGGCGCTGATCCTCTCTCGGTTTGGACGGGCGTCCCATATGCCAATATTCCGATGCGGTTTATGATGCGATTATTGATGCTTTAAACGACCTAGACGGAATATCAAGGCTCCCGGTCGATACTTTTGGAGCTTTAAAGAAATGGATGATTTGGAGATGACGAAGGTGCTGGTGCTGCCGAGCGGTCGGGTAAATCGGAAGAACGCTGCCCGGATCTTCGGGCGGACGCCGAAGACTTTGGCCGAGTGGGTTTGCAAGGGGATCGGCCCGCGCCTCTACAAAGTCGGCGGGCGCGCCTACTATGACCCGGAAGAGTGTCTGGCGATGGCGCGGGGTGAAAAGCCCCTCAAAGGCTAGGGCCGCCTTCGATGGGCTTCAAGAGGAGCCACGAGCCCCCTCAACGGTGTGACCATGGGGGGAGTTACGTGAGCGTGCCCCGATCGCTGCTATCGAGCGCGGCTTGGATCGATCTCGGTTCGCGTGGGCGCTGCATTGTCTTGGCCCTCTGCGCGCGCTTCAGCGGCTACAATAACGGCGCGATTCCGATTTCGATCGAGGAAATTGGTCAAGCCCTCGGAAACCAAAATCACGGCGCTAATAGCAAGGCGCTCGCGCGCGCGATCGACCTCGGCATCGTCGAGTGTATGGTGGACGCCAACCACCACCAAGGAAGGGCGCGCGAGTACCGTCTGACATTCATCGAAACGGGACCCCCGAAAGCCCGTGTTCCCGCAACACATGAATATCGGTCGCACAATCGCACTAGGGAAAAAAAGGGGCAATTCTTCGCTGCGCAATCCGCAGGAAAGAGTGACGTTTCCACTGCGGAAATTACAGCGGGCTCGAAACTTTCCGCTGAGGATTTCGCAGGGTCCGGCATCATGGAATCCAGCAATTTGGGAGTCTTGCCGCCTGTGGGAACCTCAGCCCTTATATTTAACCATCCCTGTGGATCGCAGGGTCACATTCGCGGTGGGCGGGAAGCGGCCTTGGTTTCACCCGGCGACTTAAGGGAATGGACCCGCCTGGTCGTCGCATCTTATGGACACGGCACCCAGCGGCAAATGGCGCGGGACGCCGCGATCTCGGAGCCCTCCCTGTCCAAATTCCTACACGGTAGGGGGCTCCCGGAGCGACATCGTGCGAGCCTCCAAATGGCATGCTCGCGCTATGTCCCCTATGACCAGCGGGAAAGCTATCGTGAGGACCTCGGGATCGCGAACGCCGCCACCATTTAATATTTCCTCGGCTCGGTAAAAATTGACACCGATGAGGATGGGCGCGGCCCCAAAATCCTGCCTTTGAAGACGAGCGATGTTGCGCGCCGTGCTCAAAAAAAGGACGTCGAGCGGTGCGCGTCAACATCCCGCCCATATTTTGATTTCTTATCAGTAGGTTAGGTTGTCGCGGGTGGCAACATTTCGGTGTCGCTCATGTTGACGGAAAACCCCGGCCATTGTCGAGCCGTCTAAAGCACCTTCGCGTCAGCTTCGCCGTGCACTCAATTAAATAGTTTTCCCCCAATAATTCTCCCCCGGCCATGCCTCCAATATTGCGGCAAAAATCCCTGGCGGGTCAGGCCTACGGCGGCGAGGGGGGAAGGTGGGCGAAATATCAGCGCGACTTTAGGGCCGCTTCGATCACTCCCTCGATCCAGCGGAGTTCTCGTTCGGATAGCGGCGCCAGCCTTGCCAAAAGGTTGGCGTAGGGACCGCGCGCGAGTGCACCCTTGGGAACATCGGGCGTAAATAATTCAGCCGGATCGACATCGAGCGCTGTCGCGATCTTCGCGAGACTTGGAAAACGCGCCCCCGAGCGTCCCCCCTCGATGCGCGTGATCATGTCGACGCTCAACCCGGCGTCGGACGCGAGTTGCTCCTGCGTCTTGCCCGCCCGCCGCCTATGAGCGGCCACGAGAGAGCCGAAACGGGCCTGCAATTCTTTTTCGTCCATCCGCCCTCCGCCTTCGGCATAGGAAGGCGGCAGCCGCGCGAGGAGCGACGTGGATTCAAGAAAATATAATAACATAGAAATGACTTGCTAGCTCGTCCTCAATCGGCTTCCTCTGAAAGGCGCGTGCGGGGCGGGCAGAAGCTCGATCGCAAAACCTTCCTCACCGGGCGAAACATTCGCGACCGAACGAGGAAGAAATGAATCTCGAAGTAACCACCCTAGCTCGCATGGGCCATTGGACGGCCCTCCTGCCGCTCCTGCGCAAAACCCCCGATTGGGTGAACCAAGTGAGCGAGCCGAAGGGTTATGCCCCCCTCCATCAGGCCGCGTGGCACGGCGCGGAATTGCCCATTGTGGGAGAGTTGTTGCGCTTAGGGGCGGACCCGGCGCTCAAGACGAAGAACAAGCAACAGTCGCCGCAGGAGATCGCTCGGGAAAAGCATCCGGATCGGGAGGACCTTCATTTTCTGCTCACGCCCCAGCGAAGCCTCGCTCAGTTGATGCGCAAAATCCTGCACGACAATGACCACCTGTTTCCGGAGTACAATGACCGGCGCGTCGTATTCGACGCGATGGTGTCGTGCTTCCAGTCGAATGTTTTCCATTTGGACGACGACGTCAATTTGGAAATGCGCTTCGCCGCGGTTTTTCAAGCGGTCACCACCCTCCCGCTGGAAAATGACGAAGATTTCCGCCTTTACGTTAGGGAGGAATTGCCCTTCTCCACCGATCTATCCTTCTGGCGCGTGAACATCCTACACCTGCTGGAGCACTACCGGGCGATGTCGAGCATAATCCCGCTGGAGGCGGGGTGGACCGTTGTCGCGGACTTGTTCGATCCATTGCCGCAATGTTGGGGCTATAGGGGCGACCCCTACCTATGGCTGGAGATGCGCCAAGCGATGTGTCACGTGTCGTTGCCGGACAAGCCGACGCTGCTTCGAATGCTGGAATCTTGCTTTAAGGCTCTCACAGGGTTCGATGTTTACGGTGACGAAGATCCTTTTATTATCAGGTTCAAACGGGGCGGCATGAGCAGCGGAGGCATCGCTTTGGAAGCCTGGAGGGACAAGCTCATCCCTTTGCTGCTCGACCGCGCCTCATGGCTCCATCAGTCATGGGCGCGCCGCTGACGGTGGCTCCGGCCCTTGCGCACTGGATTGTCGTGGGCCACGGATAGGCCACGGCGGCACACGGTCAACGTCGGCGTCAGATCGGAACCGGGGGATAAATGGCACGGCTGACCCAACAGGAACTGGAGCGCCACCTTTGGGGGGCGGCGGACATTCTGCGCGGCACGGTCGATGCCGGGGATTACAAGCAATATATCTTCGGACTGCTGTTCTATCGGCGCCTGTGCGACGTGTGGGAGGAGGAGTTCGACGCGCTCTTGGCCGAGACCGCCGATCGGGAGGAGGCCGCCGACCCCGACGAGCATCGCTTCCACATCCCCAAGGAGCACCGCTGGGAGGCCGTGCGCCAGCAAGCCACGCAGATAGGCCAGCGGCTCAACAACGCCCTAGCGGCCATCGAAGACGCCAACCTGCGCCTGCGCGGCGTGTTCAGCAATGTCGATTTCGCCAATCAAGAGCGCTTTTCCGATGCCCTCCTGGAGAAGCTGCTCACCCATTTCGAAAAGCATCGCCTACGGAACGCCGACGTGCCCGCTGACATGCTCGGCGATGCCTATCTCTACCTCATCAAGATGTTCGCCGAAGGCGCGGGCAAGAAGGGCGGGGAGTTTTACACGCCCCGGCAGATCGTTCGGCTTATGGTTGAGATCGTCGAGCCGCGTCCCGGCATGGCGGTATATGATCCAACGTGCGGCAGCGCGGGCATGCTCTTGGAGGCCGTTCAATATTTGAAGGACCGGGGCGAGGACGCGCGCACCTTGTCGCTCTATGGGCAGGAAAAGAACTTCGCGACATGGGCCATCGCCGAGATCAACCTGTTCCTTCACGATGTCGATGACGCCTTCATCGCCAAGGGCGACACCATCCTCTCCCCCAAGCGTTACGACCCCAAGGCGCGCGAGTTCGTGGAGGGCATCGGTGCCTATGACCGGGTGCTTGCCAACCCGCCGTTCTCGGAAAAGGTCTGGGGCTACGAAGTCTGGCAGAACGGCGATCCGTTCGGGCGCGACGAATATGGCTGCCCGCCCAAGGGCTATGGCGATCTCGCTTTTGTCCAGCACATGCTCGCTAGCCTCAAGGATGGCGGGATGTTGGCGGTGGTGGTGCCGCATGGCGTGTTGTTCCGTGGCGGGGCCGAGGGGCGCATCAGGGAGGCCATGCTGGCCGCTGACGTGATCGAGGCGGTTGTCGGCCTTGCCACCAATCTGTTCTACGGAGCGGGCATCCCTGCCGCCCTGCTGATATGCCGGAAGACGAAACCCGCCGAGCGGCGCGGCAAGGTGCTGATCGTCAATGGCGATGCTACCTACCAGCCGGGCAAGGCGCAGAACTTTTTGACCGATGACCATTTAAGGGTTCTGGCCGACGCCGTGCATGGCTTTGCCGACATCGACAAGCTGGCGCGGGTGGTGCCGGTCGAGGAAATCGCCGCCAACGGTCACAACCTCAACATCAGCCGCTATGTGCAGACCGGCGCGGATGCCGAGGCGGTCGATGTCGCGGCGGAGGTAGCCAAGCTGCAAGACCTGATTGCCCGGCGCAATGACGCCGAGGCGGTGATGTTCGGTCACCTCCAGAGGCTTGGCTATGTCGATTGAGGTGCCGGAAGGTTGGGAGAGCGGCAACCTTGGCGATGTCATTACGCTCGAATACGGGCGCTCACTGTCTGACAAGATGCGGCGTGCCGGTGATGTGCCGGTCTATGGTTCGAATGGCGTTGTCGGGTGGCATGACGAGGCGCTGGTCCCATCGGGCGGCATCATCGTAGGTCGTAAAGGCACGGCGGGGTCTGTCACGGTTTCGACCCAGCCATTCTGGCCGATAGACACGACATATTTTGTGAAGGCGCGCCAGTCGGTCGATCCGGACTGGCTCGCGGCGATCTTGCATCACTCCCGGCTGAATGAGTTGAACGAAGCCACTGGCGTGCCCGGCCTCAACCGGGAGAAGGCCTATCGCCAGCCGGTTCTTCTCCCACCCCTCGACGAGCAGCGGCGAATCGCCGAAGTGCTGCGGTCGGTGGATGAGGCGATTGCGGCTACACAGGCGGTCTGCGAGGCTGCCATCTCCGCGCAGGTTTCCGCCTTCGAGACCTTCTTGCAGTCCGGCAACTTCATTCCCGGAAGTGCGCCAGTCACTGGGTGGACTACCGGCAAGATCGACGGGGTTCACCGACTTCCGGCAGGCTGGCAAATCGTCAAGCTGGTTGATGTCGCCCGGCTTGAAAGCGGCCACACGCCTGATCGGAAGAAGCCCGAGTATTGGGATGATGGTGATGTGGAGTGGATCTCACTTCACGACACCCAAAACCTTGAGCGTTGCGACATTAGTCAGACTGACATGCGTATTACGCAGGCGGGATTGGCCAACTCATCGGCCAGAATGCTACCGCCCGGAACAGTCTGCTTTTCACGAACGGCGACCGTTGGGAAATGCGTCATCATGGCTAAGTCGATGGCCACCAGCCAAGACTTTGCGAACTTCATCTGCTCGCCCAAGTTGAACAACCGCTACCTTCTTCACCTCATGCGTTGGATGCAGCCGGTATGGAAGGCGTTGGCCAGTGGCAGCACGCACAAGACAATCTACATGCCGACCTTCAAGGCGCTTCAAATCATCCTGCCGTCCCGTACCGAACAGGATAGCATCGCTGCGACCATGGATGGCTTCGTCAGCGTTGCAGAAGGGCAGGCGGCGTCCCTAACCCGATTGCGATCAATGAAGGCCGCGATCATGTCCGACCTTCTCTCCGGCCATGTTCGCGTGCCCGCATGAGCGAGTATCGCCTAGCCGAGAAGCCCGCGATGGAAGTGCTGGCGGCGCTGGGCTACCAGCCGCTTGCACCAGACGCGGCGCTGGCGATGCGGGTGGAAGAGAACCGTGTCATCCTCAAGCCGGTGTTGATCGCGGCCTTGCAGACGCTGAACGGTATAGGAGCGGGCGACGCCGAAGCGATTTACAGCGACCTCGCCACCCTGTCCGACAATGAGGATTGGCAACGCAAGCTGCGCGGCGGTTACTCGCGTCGCATCACAGGCGAAAACCGCGACCGGCCAATCGCCCTGATCGACTTCAAGACCCCCGGCAAGAACCGCTTCCATGTTGTGCGCCAGATGCGCGTCGCCGCACAGCGCCCGCGCATCCCCGACATCGTGCTGTTCGTGAATGGCATACCGCTGGTGGTGATCGAGGCCAAATCGCCCCTCAAGACCACCGCCAAGGCCGAGGAAGCCTTCGAGCAGATCAAGCAGTATGAGCGCGACATCCCCCGGCTGTTCGCACCCAATGCCTTCAACATCGTCACCGATGGCATGGCCACCTTCTATGGCGCGACGGCTGCGCCATCGCAGTTCTATGCGCCGTGGCCGGACGCTTGGCCGCGCATGCTTGCGGACTTTCCCGATGATCTCGCCAAAGATATGTGGTGCCTGTGCGAACCGTCTCGGTTGCTGGACCTGTTGGCGCACTTCATCGTGTTCGAGATCGACCCGGAGACGGGCAAGAAGATCAAGAAAATCTGCCGCTACCAGCAGTTCCGCGCCGTTAATAAGGCCGTGCAACGGGTTGCATCGGGCGAACACCGCAAGGGGCTGATCTGGCACACGCAGGGTTCGGGCAAGAGCCTGACGATGGTGTTTCTCGCGCTCAAGCTGAAAACCCATTTGACGGTCGATGCGCCGACGCTGGCCAACCCCAATATCCTCGTGCTGACCGACCGGATCGACCTCGACGACCAGATCAGCAAGACCTTCGTCGCCTGCGGGCTGCCCAATCCGACGCAGTGCGGATCGGTGGCGGCGTTGCGGGAGGCGGTGAACCGGGGCGGTAACGGTCAAATCCTGCTGTCCACCATTTTTAAGTTCGCCGGTTCGAGGGAGCCTATCCCGAACTCGGCCAACTGGATCGTCCTGGTCGACGAGTGCCACCGGACGCAGGAGAAGGATCTCGGCGCCTTTTTGCAGGCGACGCTGCCGGAGGCCCACTTCTACGGCTTCACGGGCACCCCGATCAAATCCACCGACAAGGATACTTACGCCCGCTTCAGCATCGCCAGCGAGGGGTATCTCGACAAATATGGCATTGACGATGCGGTGCGTGATGGCGCCACCGTGCCGATCCT
This sequence comes from Sphingomonadaceae bacterium, assembly GCA_947476735.1. Classification (GTDB taxonomy): domain Bacteria; phylum Pseudomonadota; class Alphaproteobacteria; order Sphingomonadales; family Sphingomonadaceae; genus Rhizorhabdus. The sequence goes on along the minus strand of CANJRZ010000030.1, from coordinate 4,880 downwards.
GTACGAGGGCCGCAAGGCCGACTGGGCGATCAACGAGGCCGAGATCGACATCCTCTTCGATCGCTGGTTCGTCGATCTCCCCGACGACAAGCGCGAGGAACTAAAGCGCAAGGGGCTGACCCTCGCCACGATCGCCAAGCACCGTGAGCGCGTCCGCCTGGTTGCGCTCGACATATGGGAGCACTTCAAGACCACCTGCCAGCCGGACGGCTTCAAGGCGCAGATCGTCGTGGTGGACCGCGAAGCGGTGATCCTTTACCGGGCCGCGTTGTCCGCCATGATCGCCGCCGATCTGGAGCGGGACGGCATGGAGGCCGAGGCGGCTGAGACCAAGGCCGACGCTATGATCGCCTGCGTCTATTCCAAGAGCCAAGAGGACAACAAACCCTCGGAGAGCCCTGACGTCGCCGAGGTGCGCGCCGGGCTGGAGGCCCATTATCTCGACGATGCCGCCGAGAAAGATGCAAAGAAGCGCTTCAAGGCGTTCGGGCAGGAGCCGAGCTTCCTCATCGTCTGCGACAAGCTCCTCACGGGGTTCGACGCGCCGCTCGAACATGTGATGTATCTCGACAAGCCCCTGAAAGAGCACAACCTCCTCCAAGCCATCGCCCGCACCAACCGCACCTGCACGATCAACTTGCCGGACGGCGGTGTGATCGAGAAGCCCAATGGGCGCATCGTCGACTATATCGGCGTCACAAACCACCTCGACGAGGCCCTGCGCTCATATCGCGCCGAGGACGTCCAGAATGCCCTCAGGAGCGTCGACACGCTGCGCGCGGACCTTCGCGAGGCGCATGCCCGCTATCGCGCCCAGAAGCGCTCCATGGGGCTTGAGGGCATGGGCGAGAAGGCCGCCGCCTATGCCGCCGCCAAGATCGCCGCCGATGGCCGCGAGGATGAGTGGTTCGACCTCCAGCGTCTCGCCCGCACCTTCGTCAAAATCTATGGCGACCTGTCGCCCGATCCATCCATTTTGGACTTTACCGCCGAGGTGAAGTGGGCCGCCGCCTTTCTGCGGCTGGCGACGCAGGCGATCTCCAAGGACGAAAGCCTCGATCACCGGAGCTACACGGGCAAGATCCGGGAGATGCTGGAGCAGCATGTCCACGTCACCGGCCTTTCCACCACCATCCGTCTGCGCAGCATCACCGACCCGAACTTCGCCGACGATTTCGACACCGGGGAGAAGGATGAAGCCGAGTTGCAGGAGGCGTTCGTCCGGAAATCAGCGGAACTCCGCCGTGTCACCCGCGAACTGGTCGACAAGAACCCCGCGCAATATGGCCGCTTCTCTGAACGGGTACTGGAGATCATCCGCCGTTTCGAGGAGGGGCAAATCGCCTCCGCCGACGGCCTGCGCGAGTTCGAGGGGCTCACTGGCGACATCCAAGCCGAACAGGGTGCCCATGCCGAGCTTGGCATGGATGAGAAGGCCTTTTCGATTTTGCGCATCATCGAGGTGATCGTGCCCGATGCCGGTCACAGTGTGTTGCAGGACGCCGCCATCGCCGTCGGCGCCGTATATGCCAACGCCGCCGCGACCCAACCGGCCTTCGCCCACATGGATTCCTACCTGCGCAGCCTCCGCCAGCAGGTCCGGCGCATTCTCACAGAGCACGGCATCGGCGAAACGAAGGAGATACGCGAGAAGGTCGAGGAGTTCGCCAGCCACGCCTACGGCGGAGGTCACTGATGCCCTCGCTTCAAATAGGCCGGAAGGAAATCCCCTACGAGCTACGCCGCTCGGCGACGGCATCGGAGCGCCGTATCACCATCACGCTCGGCCACGTCGAGGTGCTGGCGCTCAGCACCGACGACGACGGCGACATCGCGGGCTTCCTGGAGCGCAAGCGGCAATGGGTGTTCGACACCGTGCGCGAGATGGAGCGGATCACCGCCCACCGGCACGCCGTGCCTCGATTCATCACCGGATCGAAAATACCCTACCGGGGCCGGAGAATGCCGCTGACGGTCCGCCGCACCGACGCCGAGCGGATCGCGATCGCCTACCGCAACGGCTTCACTATCGATCTGCCCCATTGGGCCGCCAAGGATGCCGACCACCTTGTCGCTAGCGAGTTGAAGCACTGGCTCAAGACCCGCGCCCGCCGCGATGTAAATGAGATTGCCGCCGATTTTGGAAGCCGCTTCGGACTCGTATCCCGATCGATCCGCGCCGCCGACTTCACCACCGGCTGGGGTTCGTGCGGCCCGGCGGGAAATATCCTGATCAATTGGCACCTCATATTCGCGCCTCGAAAGGTGCTCGAATATGTGGTGGCGCACGAACTCGCCCATCTTCGTTATCGCTCGCACGGCCCAGAATTCTGGCAATTTCTTGGATGGCTTTCGCCAGATTACACCGAGGCAAAGGCGTGGTTGGAGAGTCATCAGGCCCGTTTGTCGGCGGATTTCCTAGAGTAACCGATTTCGCGCAAAGGTCCGGTGGTCGACGCTGTCGTCCTAGAATTAGTTGACCAAATGGCGCTCCGGAGAAACCTCCCTGGCAAAATCAATGATACGAGGATTGATCAGGCCATATTGCTCGGCTTCGATAATCTCGAACGGAAGCTGATTCAATTCGCCACGGGCTACTTCAAATGCATGTTGCATATGCTCATCCGCGTCGTTGCGAGGCCCCTCAATCGCAATAAGTAGATCCGCGTCTCGAATCTTTTTACGGTCCAGCAAATAAGTTAGCCGTTGGCGCCAATGAGCGCCGTAGTCAAAAACGCCCAAGGGGTTTTTTTGGGCGAATGCCAGAGGTTTAATAGCTCTCAGAAACTCGCCACGATATGCCAAGGGGAATTGGATGGGGACAACCTCATCCTCAATGCGGATGGTCTTGAAGTGCGTTAGGCCATTTTTATGCAGTTGGAGGCGGATGTCCTTCGCGAGCACGGTCTCGGGTGCCTCGGGAGTGGCAAAGTCGCGTTTGATGTATCGACCAAACAATCGTTCGACCACGGCCTGAAGCGGGACGGACGCTTCCATTACCCTCGGCTTGCTGAAGATGATGCTGGATTCCCGTTCACGGGTTATCTCGTGAAATATCGCGTCGCCAGAATGCCGTATGGTCGGGAGAAACTCGCTAACGCGCGCCAATTCCAAACGCAAAAAATCAATTGCGGCTGCGTAGGCTTCGTGCGTTGCGGCATCGAAGAAATGTTTGATACGGCTGAAACGCTTTGGCGCTAGCTCGAAGGCGATGGCGCCATTCGGGTCGATTACTACGACGCCGATATTGGCAAACTCTCCCGTCTCGGCGAACGGGCGAAAGCGGACGATGGAATATCGAAAAATTCCGCTCATTGGAGTTCGTCCCAAAATGCCTCGTCGTTCACTCGCGAAAGCGTATCCAGCACTTCTTGCGGGAATGTGGGCTCAACCTCAAGCCATTCCTCCGGCAAGTCGGTTTCCAAGCCTACAATCGAAGTAAGGGCTTGTTCTAGCTGCTTCTTCATCACATCTCGAAAAAACATGTCGGTACGTGCATTCGCCCATGCGGAGCGGCAGGCATGAAAGTTAAGCTCGACCGGTGAATAATTCGTTGAAAAGGCAAGATTGTGGTCGATTACGATCAGTGTTCGAGTGGTCAGGCTAATTAGTAGGTTGGCATTCCCTCCATGCTCGCTGAGAGCCCTGTCGCCATTTTTTATCCAGTGATCGAAAACGTACAACTTTGCACGCATCTCCGCGTCGAAGCTCTTAAGTGAGGCCATGGAAACGTCTTCCACGGGCTGCTGCCAAAGAGAGCCAAAAGCGACGCCGGCCCCTAGAGACCTGCCGACATTCTCGGCAGGGGAAGAGGCAACAAGGCCTTTTGAGAGGCGGGCAAGGACAAACGGCGGGATAGGTAATGCGAGAGCTTGGCCGAGGACAGCCGAATACGCTTCGGCGAGAAGGCCCCGCGCCATCGCGCCCCGCCCCTTAACCGCATACAGTTGATCGTCTTCCAAACGGCATTGGAAAGGCTCGGTGGTCCCGCTCGCAAGCGGACGCACGATCTCCTCCACCGCCAAATAATCTAACATCGCTGGCATCTCGGCGGTGATAACATGCACGCGACGATAGGGCGATACCGTCGTCCAATGCGGCCCCCCGGCCAAATTTCTGCTCCTTTTTGCGCAGGAGGAGGGCTTGAACGCTCTTGCCCCATGCGGCTCGCGAAACCACGCAGAGGTGGCCTCAATGGTTCAAGCCGCGCGAACAGGAGCTAAGAGTGCTTATCTCGCGACGTTGCCGACCTACATGAAGGAGGCCCTTGAGTGGGTCGTTCTTGCCATCGGTGAGGCGCGATGGCCGCCCTAGCCATTGCACGAGCAGATGGTGGGTCTGCACTTCATCTAGTCCGAAGCAAAAAATCTTTGTGTAAATCGTGTGAAATCGTGCCCGGAATTAGCGGGATATGATGGGATACTTCCGCCGTCCGGGGAGCAACCAAAATGGGCAAAAGCCGATGATCTAGGCTTTGTTGGGGCGCTTGCGGAATGGTAAACCGCCGGACTGTAAATCTGCCCGCGTGAGCGTACGCTGGTTCGAATCCAGCCCCTTCCACCATCCGCAAATCCCATTTGGTCCCGGTGCCGTGCCGGATCGCAGCCACCGCACTCATTGTGCATGGTTGCCCCCAATTTCCGATCCGTCAGGTGATTCCGCCTGACTGTAAAATGCTCCGGCTGGCGTCGACCAGGCCGCGCCGGGTTCAGGCGTGGGCGGCGATGGCGGACGGCTGTCGTTCCGGGCCGTTTCCGGCACCGCCCCAGGCCGCGACCGCTATGACCACGGCTATCGCGACGGAAAGCCCGTAATCAATGAGTGTGGCACCCCGCAGGACGCGGCCAATGGATATAAATTTACGCAATGCAGCCCACTCC
>CANJRZ010000029.1 GCA_947476735.1 Sphingomonadaceae bacterium | reverse complement strand
GCATCCGCAGGCTGAATCAATCCTGCGGCCCCTTGTCAACCAAAGTTCGGGCTTCCTGCCTGCCGCGCGTCAATTAGCCTGAGCCGTGACGGCTGGTCAGGTCATGAAAGGGCCACCGCCTTGGTCAGGAAGGGGGTTGAGCAGATACCGGCGAACCTTTGGCGTAACCGTTGCGGACGACGAAACGATAATCGTCGATGATCCCGTGCTTCTTCATGACTTCGAAGCCGGGCACCTGCGACTTACGAAGGCCGACGAGATAATCATCGACATGGTTCGGATCGACCTCGATCGCGTTGATTTCCCACACGCCCTTGGCGGGCGTGTAATCGACATATTGCTTCGCTGAGGCGGCGCTCGCCCCCGCCAACGCGCCACAGGCCGCGATCATAAGCGATAGCTTCCGGATCATCTGCATTCTCCCCATAGGAGAAGCAGCGTGGCGCCCCCGTAACAAAATTATCAAGTGCGCAATCATAGTGATCAAAAATAATGCTTTTTTGGCTTTTGATCCTTGGGAGCCTGTTTTTCGGTCGAGTTCGACCCTTCGCCCTTCCCCACAACCCAATCGGCACGGAAACCGGGCTTCGGCCTATGTTTCCCGATCGGGTCCGCGCAGCGAAACGCCGCCATCGACACACAATATCTGCCCGGTGATATATTTCGACTGATCCGAAAGAAAGAAACGGACCGCCGCACCGATATCCCAGCCGGTGCCTTCGGCCTTGAGCACCGAGGCGTTGCGCCGTTGCTCGCGTTTCTCCTCGTTCATGCCGAACTGATACATGATCGGGGTGTGCATCGGCCCCGGCACCACGCAATTGACCCTGATGCCGTCCTTGCCATGATCGGCAGCCATCGCCTGGGTGATCGCGTGCACAGCGCCTTTCGACGCGCTGTACGGGGTCAGATTGTGCGGCCGGATGGCGGCTACCGACGAGATATTGACGATCGCTCCGCCCTCACCACCCCTGATCATCGCCGGGATGGCATATTTTCCGGTCAGAAAGACGCTGTCGACATTGACGCTGAAGGCCCGCTGCCAATCCGCCTCGCTGACCTCGACCACGGTGCCGAACATGCCGAGCCCGACATTGTTGTCGAGGCAGTCGAGTCGCCCCCAGCGGCTTAACGCATCGGCCACCATCGCCTCGCACTGCGAGGCCACTGTCACGTCATAGCTCGCGGCGGCAGCGCTGCCGCCTTCTGCCTCGATCAACTTCACCGTCTCTTCGGCGAGCTCGAGAAAACGATCGACCACCAGCACATGAGCGCCGGCGCGGGCCAGCAGGATCGATGCGGCTCTGCCATTGCCGATGCCGGGCCCCGATCCGCCACCGGTTACGATCGCCACTTTACCGTTCAGGCCCCATTCGTCGTTCACGGCCAACTTACTTCCCGCTGCCCACAGGCAACGCATAAGCAAGGATATGGTCTCCGAGTTTCGTCCCGACTCCGGCATGTCCGCCCGCCGCGATAAGCACATATTGCCGCCCGCCCGCCTCATAGGTCATCGGCGTGGCGTTGCCGCCCGCCGGCAGGTTAGCCTTCCACAGCTCGCGGCCGGTCCGCGTCTCGATCGCCCTCACATATTGGTCCTGGGTGGCGCCGATGAAGGTGACGCCACCGCGCGTCGCAATCGAGCCCCCCAGATTGGGCGTGCCGATCGTGAAGGGCAGCATCGACGGGATGCCGAGCGGGCCGCTGTAGCGCGCGGTGCCGAGTGGCTTTTGCCACAGCAGCTTGCGGGTCTTCATGTCGACCGCGCTGATCGTGCCAAAGGGCGGCTGCTGGCACGGTACGTCGAGCGGCGACATGAACGCATCGGTCTTGATCGCATAGGGCGTGCCGGCCTGGGCCCGAATATTGTCGACCCATGTGGATTTTTCCGCGGTGATCGGATGGACGCCGCGCTTGTCCGCCTCAGCGCGCGACAGCAGGATGTTGTAGAAAGCGAGCCGCAGCGTGTTGACGATCATGATATCGCGGTCACGATCGATCGTGATGCTGCCCCAGTCGCTGCCGCCCGCCATGCCGGGATAGGCGATGATCGGCCGGTCGGTGCCCGGCGGGGTCATGGTTCCCTCATAGCGCGCCTTGCGGAACTTGATCCGGCACATCGCCTGGTCGATCGGGGTGACGCCCCACATCATTGCTTCGGTGAGCGTGCCGCCGCCAAAATTCGGAATACCGACCGAGAAGGGCTGGGTCGGCGAGGCCCGTTCGCCGGCGATGAAGCTCTTTGGTACGGCACGTTCCTCGACCGCGACGATCGGCTTGCCGGTCCGCCGGTCGAGCACGAAAATCTCGCCGCGTTTGGTAGGCTGGATCAGCGCGGGAATGCGGACATTGCCGACCGGCATGTCGTAGAGAGTGGGCTGTGACGGCGTGTCATAGTCCCAAAGATCGTGATGGGTGGTCTGGAAGCTCCAGCGCAACTTGCCGGTCTCTGCCTCGACCGCGACCACCGAGCTGCCGAACTTCTCGTCGAACGGCCGGCGCAGCACGCCATACCAATCGGGCGATGCACCGCCGGTCGGAAAATAGACAAGGCCGAGCGCTTCGTCAGCGCTCATCGGTGCCCAGCTGTTGGGTGTGCCCAGGGTAAAGGTCTCGCCCGGCCCGGGCAGCCCCTGCCGGTCGAGCCGGCCAACATCGAATGCCCAACTGAACTTGCCCGTCACCGCGTCGAAAGCTCGGACCACACCGCTCGGAGTGCCGAGGCGCTCATTGTCGTGGATCCAGCCGCCGAGCACCAGTTTGCCGCGGATCAGCTGTGGAGGCGAGGTGGTGAAGAAATAGCCCTTCTCGACCTTGCCATAGCCTTCGAGCAGACTGGTCACGCCGCCCACGCCAAAGCCCGGGCAGAGCGTGCCTTTCTTTGCGTCGAGCGCGATCAGCCGCGCGTCGATCGTCGCGGTGACGATCCGCTCCTTGCAGGGTGCGGCGGCATCGCCAGCCGGATCGACGAAATAGGTGACGCCGCGACAGGCGTTGAAGGTGGTGCCTTTCGGATCACTTTTCGCCATGAAGCGCCACTGCTGCACGCCGGTCGTCGCGTCGAGCGCGATCACGTCGTTCTGCGGCGTGCAGAGGTAGAGGCTGTTACCGATCTTGAGCGGCGTGACCTCATAGGCGGTGCCCGCATAGGGCGAGGCGCCGGTACGGAAGCTCCACGCCGGTTTGAGGTCCATAGCGTTGGCGGGGGTGATCTGCGCCAGCGGCGAGAAGCGCGTGCCGCCGATGTCGTTGCCGTAGAAATGCCATTCGCCGTCCTGCGGCGTGGCTTGAGCGGATAAAGGTACGTCGGCCGCAGCGGCCGCCTCCCCTGAGGGCGTAGAGACATAGACCAGTGCGATGAATGCGGCGGCGGCCAAAAGACAGGCGCCCGCAAGTCGGCTGCTGTTCGTTCCGGCCGGCCGGTCATAGGCCCATGGCGTTAGCAGCCATAGCCCTAGCACCGACGGACCGAGCAAGCGTGGCAGCAGCGCCCAGCCGTCGAGCCCGACTTCCCAAATCGCCCAGACATAAGTGCCAGCAAGCATGAGCGTGTAAATCCATGCCCCGCGGCGATCTCCCTTCAGAAGGAAAACGCCAGCGGCGAACACGGCGACGCCCGCGGTAACATAATAGGGCGAGCCCCCGACCAGCAGCAGCTCGGTACCCAGCCAGGCCAGACTGATGCCGATGACAATCAACAGTCCGGCATATATCCATTGCGCGGCCCGACGCACATTTATGCCGGCGCTCTGACTGGTTGCTGACATCCCTGCTCCCCTGATCTTCTGATGCCGCGATGCTTTAGCGGCCTCGTTCGGGAGCAGTTATGCGCACAAGCCTGCAGGATGCAATCGCTCACGCACCGGAGCGCCCCTTGCGTATCCCCTCACAGATCAGGGAACAACAACTTCGCGTTGTCGACGAAGAAGGACTGAGCGTAATCGGCAGGCAGGTCCTTCAGCCAGATCGCGAACTTGCCCAACGGATCGCGGCTACCTTCAAGATGCGGATAGTCGGTACTGAACATATAGGCGTCCTCAAGCCCGTAGCGCTCGATCATCAGCGCCAGGTTCTCGTTCCAGAATGGCGTCACACGCACGTTGCGGGCGACGAACTCGCTGGGCTTCAGCGAATATTTGCGGCCCACCTTGCCCATGAACTCGGCCCACAGATTCATCCGCTCGACCATCGGACCTAGCCAGCTTGCACCGCACTCGATGACGCCAAAGCGCAATTTGGGGAAGCGCTCGAACACGCTGCCCATGATCATCGTCACCAGATAAAGTTCCGAGGACTGGTGTGCGACCATCATATAATAGGGGCTGATCGCCTCTTCGCCGCCCGGTCGATTGGCAGGCTGACCGCGTAGCGCGGTGGCATCGCCCCAACCGCGCTCCGGAAACATCGGATCGCCCTCGGCATTGAGCACAGCCAACGCCTTGTTGCCCAGCAGGCCACCCGCACCGAGATGAATGGTTGCGGGGACATTGGCCTCCTCGAGCAACGCCCAGAACGGATCCCAAAGTTCGTTGGCGGGAGAAACCCCGGCCGGCGGTTCCGCCGCTGGCAGTGTGACGCACTTGGCACCCGCCTTCAGCACGCGCTTTAGCTCGGTCATCGCGCCTTCGAACGTGGCCATGTTAATCTGCATCGCGACACGGGCACGACCACCTGTTTCCTTCTGCCACGCCAGCCCATAATCATTGTAACGGCTGCACGCCGCGCGCGCTTCGGCCGAATTGATCCGGCCTTCTCCGCTGCCCGTGTTGTAGAACACCAGCTGCGAGCGCATGCCCATCAAGTCGAGCGCCCGTGAACGCTCATGCGCATCGGCTGCTCCAAAGGCGCTGATGCCCTTGACCGCCCAGATTTCGGACTGGTTGCGCGCCCGATCGGTCACATAGTCCGGGCCGGCCATATACGCATCGACGAAGGTCGCCATATGGCCCGGATCAAGCGTTCCGGCGATTTCCTTCAGCGTCGACGCGTCCATATACATATGGCCATCGCCGTCGAGAATCTTGCCCAGAAAAGGTTGGACAAGGGAAGTTGCCTGATAAGGCTGGGTACTGCTCGTCGCCACGATAACTGCTCCATTAGGTAGGGCCCGGGGGGAGAGGGGGCCGGGCCCACACCCGTTTGTCGCCGAATACAGGGGAAAGCTCCGGCACTTCCTGGATCGCAATTTCGGGAGCCGGTGAACAGCTGTCCCTTAGGTCATATCGGCATGACGTAGGATAAAAGCCGTTATCCGATCCTGCGGGCCAGGCTGACCCCCGAAAGCCAGGCGTATTCCACACGCGGTCCCAGCAGCCAGTCTCCGCACGCGCCGATCCGGATCGCGGGATTCCAGAGCGAGTCCTTTCCAAGGCCAGTCGCGCGGGCAAACCTCCAGCGGTGAGCCGCCCGGAGGAAGGGGTCGGGCAGATCCATATCGAGCGCCGATGACAGCGCCGCCAGCATCCTGTTCGCGATGTCGACGGGATCCGCTTCGAGATGGGTGGTCGACCATGCGGGATCGGCTTGCACGACCCAGGATTCCGGTCCGGATCGCCCGGGTTTCTCATTATTCCGCGCTGCCCAGGCGAGAGCCCCTGCGTCACGGATGATGGAGCGATCAGTCGGCAGGCGATCGCGAAACGCGAACATGCCGGTCCAGCAAGGCTGCGACCGCGAGGCCATCACCTCGCGCGCCATGGCGAAGTCATGGAGGGACAGCAGGGGAAGCGCCTGTTCCGGGGGAATCGCCAGGATGACGCCGTCAAACGGCCCAACCGCCTCGCCTGCGCGGGCGATCCACCATTTTTCGTCGTCCCGCCGAATGCCGGTTACCTGCCATCCGAAATGGACGTCCTGGCGGCTGACCATGTCGCGGATCACTGAGTTCATGCCTGGTGTGCCGACCCAGGCATCTTCCCCCGCCAGCCGCCACGGCGCGACGATCGCTCGTTCCGACCAGTCTTCCACCCGCGCACAAAAATCGGGATCGCGGGCGGTGAAATATTGCGCACCATGATCGAACGAGGTTTCGCCCGACTCGGTCTCGATTCTGCGGGTCGACATCCGCCCGCCGGGGCCACGCGCCTTGTCGTATAGGCTGACCCGATGGCCGGCCGATACCAGCTGCTCGGCGCAGGAAAGCCCGGCCATGCCGGCGCCAATAATACCAAAATACATGCGTTCTCCGGATCGATCCTGCCGTTGCCCCGCTCAGGCGGGGCGCATAAGCGAGAGGACCTCCCTGCGGCTGGTGGGGTCGTCGAGAAAGCATCCGAGCATCTTGCTGGTGACCATGCCGACCCCATGCACGCGCACGCCACGACCGGTCATGCAGCCGTGCTGCGCCTCGATGACGACGGCGACGCCGCGGGGCTGGAGATTGTCCCAGATACAGTTGGCCACTTCGGCCGTGAGCCGTTCCTGGATCTGGAGCCGTTCGGCATAGCCATGCAATACCCGGGCGAGCTTCGAAATGCCGACGACGCGATCCCGAGGCAGGTAGGCGATCGACGCAGTGCCGGTGATCGGCGCCATATGATGTTCGCAATGCGACTGAAACGGAATGTCACGCAACACAACGACTTCGTCATAGCCGCCGACTTCTTCGAAGGTACGGGCGAGGTGGCGCGCCGGATCCTCGCCATAGCCGCGGCAATATTCGCGCCATGCCCTGCCGACCCTTGCCGGTGTGTCGACCAACCCTTCACGGTCCGGTTCGTCACCCGCCCATCGGATGAGTGTTCGGATCGCTTCTTGGACCTCCGGCGGCACGACCAGCTTACCGTCGCCCATTGCCTCGTCGGCACGGGACATTAGCCCGGACGCCATATAGTTCATCAGTCGACCCTTCCGGTTGAGGGCGCGGGCTGAGCCGCGCAATTGCCATCCCCCGAGCCGTTGGAACGAGGGATATATGGCCATAGGGACGCCTAGACGCGTTCGGTCTGCTGTGTAACACGTCCAAAAGGGAAGTTTGCCCTCCTCCCCTTTTGGGAACATTGAGCTTTGGCATGACGCCAACCAGGATGATTGAAGCCAGTGCGATCGCTGCGGTGATCAGCGACCCGCGGCGCCCCGACAATCCGATCATCGAATGCAATGCGGCGTTCGAGGCCCTGACGGGCTATGCGCGCGTCGAGGTAATCGGCAGGAATTGCCGTTTCCTGAGAGGCGAGGGAACCGAGCCCGACCTGAGCGAAGCGCTGCGCGAAGGAATCGCCCAGCAAAAGCCGGTTATGGTCGAGATCCTCAACTACAAAAAGGACGGCACGCCGTTCCGAAACGCGGTGATGGTGGCTCCCATGTTCGACGCGGATGGGAGGCTGGAATTCTTCCTCGGTTCGCAGATGGAAATGGGCGATCCCCTTGCGGGAGCCGGAACGACGCGGAAGCGGGATGCGCTGGCCCGGATCGACCGGCTCAGCCCGCGCCAGCGGGAAATCCTGATCCACATGGCGGCGGGGAAGCTCAACAAACAGATCGCGTTCGAACTCGGACTGACCGAGCGCACCGTGAAGATGCACCGCTCCGCCGTGATCCGCTCGCTCAATGTCCGGACCAGCGCCGAAGCGATCCGCATGGCGGTCGAAGCAGGATTCTAGCTCGGCCCAGGACTCAAAGCCGAGATTGACCCAGGTCATGCCCACGCGATAGCGTCCAATCAACAAGTGCAGCGTCGTTGGCGCCGAACAGGAGAGCGAATATGGCCGATATCGATCCCGGTCTGACAAAACGTCCCGATCATGTCCCGCCCGAGCTCGTTGTTGATTTCGACCTGTTCAACCTGCCCGGCGCACAGGACGACATCCAACTCGCGATGCGGGCCTATCAGCAGAATTCCCCTGACGTCTTCTGGACGCCACGCAATGGCGGCCATTGGGTGGTGACCCGCGCCGACGACATCGCGCGGATGCACCAGGACTGGCAGCATTTCTCGAACGACTCCTATCTGATCCCGAAGAAGCCGCCCGAGCTGCCGAAGGAACTGCCGCTCGAGTGCGATCCGCCGCGTCACACCGAGCTGCGCAAGCCGTTGGCCACCGCGCTGATGCCGAAGGTTGTCTATGAGCTTGAGGACAAGATCCGCGCCCTCGCGATCGAGTTGATCGAGGGCGTCTATGCACGCGGCAGCTGCGAGTTCGTCGATGAGATCGGTCAGGCGCTTCCGGTCACCATCTTCCTCGATCTCGCAAATCTGCCTCGCAAGGACCGCCATTATCTGCAGACTCTCGCCCATGAAGCGGTGCACAGCCCGACCCAGGAGCTGCGCTTCGCCGGCTATGCCAAGGTCTACGACTATCTGGCACCGGTCATCCGCGAGCGTCGCGCCCATCCCGGCGACGATCTGATGAGCAAGATCGTCAACGTCACCGACGGCGGTGAGCTGATCAGCGAAGCCAATGCCTTTTCCTATGCGAGCCTGGTGCTGCTCGGCGGCCTCGACACGGTCGCTTCGCTGCTCGGCCTCGTGATCCGCTTCCTCGCCCGCGAGGACGGCATCCGCCGCGAGATCATCGCGCATCTTGATGACGAGGAGTTCATGCGTAGCGCCTCTGAAGAGCTGATGCGCCGGCATGGCGTCGCCGTCACTGCGCGGCTGGTCGTCGAGGACATCAATCTCAAGGGTGCCCCGCTGAAAGCCGACGAGATGGTCTGCGTGCTCCATCCGCTGTCGGGTCTCGACGAACGCTTCATCGCCGATCCGCTGACCCTGAACCTGCGCCGCCCGCCGGTTAATACGCACACCATCTTCAGCGGTGGCCCGCATGTCTGCCCGGGTTCGGTGCTGGCGCGGCGCGAACTCAAGATCTTCCTGCAGGAGTGGCTGCGGCGGATACCGGAGTTCGACGTCGCGCCCGGCACCGCCCCATCCACGACGACGGCGGCGGTCTGTTGCCTCCATAACCTCCAGCTCGTCTGGCCCGTCCGGCCAGCGCATTGAACCTGAGGAATCACCTGCCATGGCCGATATCGACCCTGGGCTGACAGCCCGCCCCGCCCATGTGCCCCCCGAACTGGTCGTCGACTTCGACCTGTTCGACATACCCGGCGGAGAGGAAGACGTGCAGCTTGCGATGCGTGCCTTCCAGCAGGTCAGCCCCGACATCTTCTGGACTCCGCGCAACGGCGGCCATTGGGTGGTGACCCGCGCCGAAGATATCGCGATCGTCCAGCGCGATTGGGAGCGCTTCTCGAACGAATGCTACATGATCCCCAAGAAGCCGGCCGGCGGCTTTCGCGAGCCCCCGCTCGACGTCGATCCGCCGCGCCATACTGAGCTGCGGAGGCCGCTCACCGTCGCACTGATGCCGAAGCAGGTCCACGAGATTGAGACCAATATCCGCCAGCTGGCGATCGATCTGATCGAGGCGGTGCTGGACCGCGGCTCATGCGAGTTCGTTCATGAGATCGGCAAGGTGCTGCCGATCAGCATCTTCCTCGATCTCGCCAACCTGCCGCGCGAGGACCAGAAGGTGCTTCGACCGATCGCCCAGCAGGCGATCAACAGCCCCAGCCAGGAACTGCGCGCCGACGGGTTCAACCAGCTTGGCACTTATCTGTTGCCGATCATCCGCGAGCGCCGCGAACATCCCGGCGATGACCTGATCAGCCAGATCGTCAATGTCTCCGACGGCGGCGAGCGGATCAGCGAGGAGGATGCTTTCTCCTACGCCGCGGTGGTGCTGTTCGGCGGTTTCGATTCGGTCGCGTCGATGCTCGGCTTTTGCATCCGCTACCTTGCCCGCCACCCTGACACGCGCCATGAGATCGTCGCCAATCTCGAGGATGACGCGTTCATGCGCAGCGCCGCCGAGGAACTGCTACGCCGGCACGGCATGGCGACCACCTCCCGGCTCGTCGTCCAGGACAGTGCACTCAAGGATGCCCGTTTCAAGGCCGGCGACATGGTCACGATCCTCCACATGCTCGCCGGGCTCGACGAACGCTTCATCGCCGATCCGCTGACCCTCGATCTGCGCCGTCCTCCGATCAACACCCATGGCATCTTCGGCTCAGGCGCGCACGCCTGTCCCGGCTCGGTGCTCGCACGTCGTGAACTGCAGATCTTCCTTCAGGAATGGCTGCGGCGAATCCCGGATTACCAGATCGCGCCTGGTAGCTCGTCGAAGACGACGATGGGGACGGTCGCCTGCCTGTCCGAACTGCATCTCATCTGGCCGACCAAGGCCTGATCTTTCCAACCAAGAGGGGGCCGCGATGGTCGACACATTGAAGCTGGGCAATGCGGACCTGTTTCGGGTCGAGGAGATGGCCATGATCTCCCCTCTCGCCTTCTACACCGAGGACGAGGCGCTCATCGCGGCCAACTGGTCGTGGCTGTTTCCCAAATATGTCGGCGAGGACAGGGAATGCCCGTCGATCTTCCAGAGCTGGATCGTGCAGGTCGGCGGCAAGATCATCGTGATCGATCCATGCACCGGCAATGGCCGCAACTTCCCCGATTTCGCGCCGGCGCACATGCTCGACACGCCCTATATCGAGCGCTTCCAGGCGACCGGCATCAAACCTACCGACGTCGACTATGTGTTCTGTACCCATCTCCACATGGATCATTGCGGCTGGAATACGGAGCTGCGCGGCGGTAAATATGTCCCGACCTTCCCCAACGCTAAATACATCATGGTCCAGCGCGAGTTCGATCGCTGGGACCCGCGTCGGCCAGGCCATGTGTCGATCCCGCAAAATGTCGGGACCTTCGAGAACAGCGTGCTGCCGGTTCTGGAAGCGGGCCTTGCCGAGATCGTGCCGGCGAACCACCGGATCAACGAGCATTTCTCGGTCGAGCCGGCCTTTGGCCATACCGTCGGCCACTCACTGCTGCGGGTAGAGACTGATGTTCGCGAGGCCTATTTCGCTGGCGACGCCTTCCACCATGTCCTCGAGGTCCATTATCCCGAGTTGCACGACAAGGCCGCCGAGGCCCCCGATGTCGAGCTGGCGACCCGTCACCGCATTCTCGACACCTGCATCGCGAAGAACGCGCTGCTGATCCCCGCGCATTTCCCCGATCCGTTCGGCGGCACGGTAAGCCGGAAGGACGGCCACTACCACTTCACCCCGTTCAGCGGCTGATCTTCCGGACCATTAGCCAGATTCGCGACGAGTTGATCGACCACGAGGCCATCCGGTATTGCCTCGCGCGCTAATGCCGACTCGAATTGTTCACCCGCGAAGTCCTCCCTGTCGTCCAGGCGATGGACGCACCGCTACAGCCTGGCGTGCTGACCGATTTCGTCTCCGGCCTACGACACCCGACCGCGATCGGGCGAACATTCAACGCGCGCTTTGGTGTCCGTGGCAATGTTAACAATGTTGAAGGCAGCCGCGAATTTCCATAATGGGATATGAATTCTTCGCGAACTCGATAGGGCGAAAGGGGCGCGTCACGAATCACGAATTCGGCAAAGGACGATGTTGGGGTATCCGGCTTTGCGGACAGCGTATCATGATCCTGTCACAATTTCTTGCAAGCCGGCGATACGGGCAGGATACTGCTTTCTATTCGCCAATCTTTCCTTCGCGCTTTTTGCCGCTTTCGCTCCATCGGACCTTGTAAATTCCGGCCAACTCGTCGGGACATTCTACAACTGGTCCGGAAATATCGGAGATCTTCCACAAGCAGCGCTTCTGTTTGTTGCCTTCATGTGCAGCAAATCGCGGTCCCATCGCTATTTGTGGCTACTCCTTTGCATCGCCATGACATTTTACGGCGTAGGAGGCGTTTGCGACAATCTGGATTATTTGCAGGGCACGAACAACATCGGAGATTATTCCGATATTTTCTTCTTTACCTTCAATCTTATACTCATCGCGTTCCAGATCACGCTCTTCACGAAGATCGTAAAGAACTACGGAATCCGTCCAATCATCCTCGATTTCGCTGTGACCCTGACGTCGATCGGTTCGGTCGTCTGGTTTCTGCTGCGATCGGAATATGTCGGCAGCCAGTTCGTGCAGGACACCCGGAATCTGCTGACGCTGGCGTTCTACGTCATCACCGACAGTTTCATCCTCTTCAATTTCATCGTTCTGCTGATCCGGCCCGACGCCAATGTCTTCCGGCTCCCTTCGGACAGTTATCGGCTGATCTGCCTGTCGCTGATCGGCTATGCGGCATCCGATTTGCTGTGGGCCGCTCTGAAGTTGCGCGGTCTCCCGATATTGCCCGACGGCCCGAGCACGCTCGTCATCTACGCATCCAATCTGGTGATGATTCTGGCGGTAATCCGGTTTCTGAAATCTCCGGCGATGCAGCGCGAAGCGCAGCCCGCGCCGCTTAACCTGACGAATCTCGTACCGTTCCTGATGACGGCCACGTCGCTCGGCCTGCTGCTGGTGCTGGGGTATAACTCGCTCGACTCGTCCGGCCGGACGCTGATTATCCTGTTGTCTCTTTCTACCCTGCTCGCTCTGCTGCGTCAGCTGATCGTGCTGACCAACGAAGGTCAACTGAAGGTGGAACTGGCGGTCAAGGACGCGGACTTGCAGAGCGCGAGGTGGTTCCGCGACCAGGGCGCCAATCTGCTTCGGCTTCACCACGGACGGGGCGACCTGCTCGATCGGACGATCTGGCTCCAGCCAGATCCGGGGATGGACGGAGCGAGCGAAGCGTCGGACCGCTCCCCCCTCCCATCCAGTCTAGCCGAAAGACTGCGCATCGTGCGCGACCGGCTCGACGCGGCGATCGACGGCGGCTGGTTCGTCCCCTGGTATCAACCGATCTGCCGGCTCGGCGATACACGCATCGGCTCGGTTGAAGTGCTCGCCCGCTGCAATCATCCGAAACTGGGGATGCTGGGGACGGAAGCGTTCATCGACCTTGTCGAGGCGGCCGGCTTGAGTGGCAAATTGCTCGATCATCTGGCCCGCACCGCCTTCAGCGACATGGCTCGCCTAACGCAGAGCAAAGGGGGCCATCCGCCGATCAGAATGGGTCTCAACGCCACCGCAGCGGATGTTCAGGATGCCTTGCTGGCCGATCGTCTCCTTGCCGCGCTCAAGGAGCATGGTCTCGCCCCGGGGTCGGTTTATCTGGAGCTGACCGAGCGGACCGCAGTCGACCTCGCCGCGCCGGACCATTCCGGCCTGAGCCGGTTGAAAAAGCTTGGAATCGGCGTTGCCATAGACGACTTCGGGACGGGCTTCTCGTCCATGTCCTACCTGTCGAAGATCGACGTCGACCTGATCAAGATCGACAAGAGCCTGATCGACGATATCGAGCACCGCCGGGTCGCGCTCGATCTGGTCGCCGCGATCATCGCGCTGGGCGAGCGTCTCGGGCTCGATGTCGTCGTCGAAGGAATCGAAACCGAGAAACAGCGAGCGCTGCTGCGTCGGCTGGGCTGCCAATTTGGCCAGGGCTTTCTGTTCGCCGAACCGATGCCGTTCACAGAATTCGAAGCGATGGTGGCGCGGACGTCGACGAAGCCGCGCCGAGCGGCCAGGGCCAAGGCGCGTGGCGTGACCGCCACCGTCCCGATCCGCTCAATCGAAATCGCCTGAACCACCCGGTCAGGTGGCGGCGCTCGCTCCGTCCCGCCGGTCTTCGGGATAGATCAGCCGCACCTCGGGCGCTGCGGCGCCGACCGCGTCGCGCAGCGCCTTGTCGAAATAACCGCGCATCATCGGCTTGGGGACGAGGCAGTCGGCGCACGCCTCCGGTCCAGCTTTGATCTCGACAACGAGCACGCCCGCGCCGTCGTCGCTCAGCGCTAGCTGGTAATCATCGGCTGCGAGCATCTCCCGGAGCGGCTCCAGCGCCGAAACCACCGGGCCGGGTGCTGCCGCCGCGTGTTGCCACCGGATCTTCTTCTTGACCGCGCTGCCAGGCCCGCCTGCGCCGTAAAGATAATAGGGCCAGCTGCCCGCCACCCCTCCGCCAACCACGACGAAAAGCGATCCGGGATCGGGGGACGCCGCCATCGCCACAAATTTGTCTTCATCGCCGGGCTCCACCGGCTCGCAACGCGGGCGATGGAAACGGACCTTGAAGCCGCTCTGCTTCACCCAGGCGACCGATCGTCTCGTCTTCTCGAACAGCGCCTTGCGGATATCGGCCTTGCTCCAGCCCGCGCCGGCGAACAGCCGGGCATTTTCAGGCGGCAGCAGAAGAATCCCGAAACCCGCCGCGGTCAGCTTGCCGGTGCCGATGACATAGTGCGCCATCGTGTCGATCCACTCCTCAGGAGTCTGCTCGCCATGGCAATCGGTCCAGTGGTAGCCCGCGATCAGGAACAGCGTGACCGTGCTGTCCGCCGGCGCGAAGCCCAGTTCGACATGGGTCGGCGTGAGTGAGGGAAACTCCTCCTCATTCTCGACGATATGATAGCCGGCATATTTGGCGGGCTGGCCCATCATCGAGCGATCGAGCACCGCGCGGCCATGCGACGGATCGGGCGCGCCGGCGCCGGGGATCGATCCGAGCACGTTGAGCTGGATCAGCCGTACCGCTCGGCCGATGCTCGAATTGGCGCGGTTGCCCGGGCCCAGCATATTGCCATGACAGTTCATCCCGATCGCGTTGCGGATCGGCCCGTTGACGAGAAATCCGAGGGTGAAGCTGCCGGTCGACGAATTGGCGACATGGATCGGGAAGCCCGGCTCGAGCATCGCCTCGATGATCGCCACCACGACCGGGAAATATTCCGGCAGGCAACCGGCCATCACCGCATTGATCGCCACCTTCTCGGCATAGACGGGGATGCGCCGCTCTTCGTAGAAGCCGAGCTGGTAATCGGCATCGAGCCCCGCCGCGACCAGGAACTGGGCTACCCGCTCGGGCGTCGGGGGAACGACCGGCAGCCCGTCGGTCCAACCCTTGCTGTGGAACAGGTCCTGGACCGCGTCGAAATCAGCGGCTTCGATGCGGGCGGAGTCCATCTCAGGCAGCCGACTTCCGCGCGACCGGAGCGACCATCAGCTCGGGGAACTGTCGCACCGCCTCGATCGCCCGCTCGCGCAGTCCGTCTTCCTTCAGGCTGGCGACGGGATGATCGACGATTGCCCAGCTGATCGACGGCATACCGCGCAGTGAAGCGCTTGTCCTGACTGCTTCGGTGAAGGGCGGGGTCGCGACCAGCATCGTCGGGATGCCGCGTTTCTCCAGCTCGATCGCATTGACGATGCCGGAGGTGCTGCACGCCCCGCAATCGCCGTTGGCGAGGATCACCGCGTCGCATTTGTCGACCTCGCCCCAGCCATCCGCGGGCATCAGATTGCCCGAATCATAGAGGCCGCGGATAATCGTGAAGCTGTAATGCTTCGCCAGTTCCTCGCCGATCATCTCCAGCAGCATCCGGGCGTTCGTCTTGTCGTTGTTCCACAAGCCGAGCACCTTGCCGTTGAGCGTATCGAGCCGCGGTGCCGGCGCGAGCGCGTCGGCCTCGTCAAGCGGCAGGGATTGCTGAACGGGATCGAGGACGGTGATCGGCATGGACCCTCTCCTTGCTGGGCCCGCCCGATCAGGAGCCGGCCTTGTTCGAGAAGGTTACATCGTCCCGGCAATGGCCACTGTCAACGCGGGCGGATTCAAACTGTCAACCAGTTGCCCTCTAGCTCATCATCCATATTGCCCCGCCGCCGCCGACGCGACAGGATGGTTCGGATAATCGTCAGGGAGAGGATCGGTTGATGAACCCGCTGGGGCTCGAATATCTCACCGTCTATGGCTGCCATCCGCTCGAAACCGTCCGGATCGCCGCAGACATCGGCTGCTCGCATGTCTCTTTCTTCACCCAGGCGGTCGATTTCCCGGGGATGCCGCCGCATCCGCCGAGCCTGTTCGACGATGCCCGGCTGCGCAAGGACGTGCTCACCGCGCTCGACGATCATGGCCTGAAGATCGCGCTGATCGACGGCTTCGGCTTCGCCTCGGCGGAAGGAGCGAAGCTCGACCTGCTGCGCGCGCAACTCGACATCATCTGCGAGCTCGGGGTCGACAGGGTGAACACCTCGTCGACGCTCGAATGGGGGGCGACGATCGACAAGGTCGGGATGCTCTCCGTCCTTAGCGGTGAATATGGACTTTTGCTGACGATCGAGGCGATCCCGACCTACACGATCGGCGACCTGCCCTCGGCGCTCGCCGTGATCGAGCAGGTCAACCGCCCAAATCTGAAATTATTGATTGATACCATGCACATAGCTCGAACCGGCGGCGCCCAGTTGCTCGCGGAGATCGATCCCGCGCTGATCGGCTATGTCCAGATCTGCGACGGCCCGGCGGGGATGCCGAGCGGCGAAGTCTATTTCGACCAGGCGCTCCACCAGCGCGAGGTGCCCGGCGAGGGTCAGCTGCCGCTGGTCGAGATGATGGCCTGTATCCCCGAGCATATCGTCGCGAGCATGGAGGTCCCGCTGCGCTCGCTGCGCGAGAAGGGGGTTTCGGACGCCGAACGCGCCAGGCTTTCCGCGGTCGGCAGCCGCAAGGTCCTCGAAGCTGCCCACGCCAGGCGGATCGCGACATGAACCCGCTCGGCCTCGAATATCTGACCGTCATGGGCTGCCACCCGCTCGACTATGTCCGGATCGCCGCCGACATCGGCTGCCGGCATGTCGCCTTCCACACCAGCGCGCTCGACTTCCCCGGCATGCCGCCGCCCGCCCCCTCGATCTTCGCCGACGCGGCGCTGCGCCGCGAGGTGAAGGCGGCGATCGACGATCTCGGCCTGTCGGTCCACCTCGTCGACGGCTTCGGCTTTCATGACCGCGATCCCAGGCCCGATCACCGCGCGCTGCTCGACATGAGCGCCGGGATCGGCGCCACGCGGATCAGCTGCGGCCTCGCGATGGAGCTGAACGCCGGGATCGAGCAGATCGCCCGGCTCGCCGACGAGGCCGCGCCCTATGGCTTCACCGTGCTGATCGAAGGCATCCCGACCTACACGGTCGGCACGCTGGCCGAGGCGCTCCACGTCGTCGAGACGATCGACAAGCCGAATCTCAAGCTGCTGATCGACACGATGCACACCGCGCGCACCGGGGGCGTCGAACTGCTCAGGACGATCGACCCGGCGCTGATCGGCCATGTCCAGATCTGCGACGGACCGGCGGGGATGCCGGCGGGCGAGGTCTATTTCGACCAGGCGCTCTACCAGCGCGAGATCCCCGGCGAGGGCGAGCTGCCACTGGTCGAGATGATGGCCTGTATCGCCCCCGACATCGTCGCCGGAATGGAAATCCCGCTCCGCTCGCTCCGCGAAGCCGGCGTTTCGGATGCCGAGCGCGCGCGGCGCGCGGCCGAGGGCAGCCGCAAGGTGCTCGAAGCCGCCGCCCGCGCGCGGCGCGCCAGCTTCTGACGATGGCGGAGCCGGCGCCCAGCCATGTCATCGGCCCGGTCGAACCGCCGCTGCTCGAGCTGACGATCGGCGCCGCGCTCGAGGTGGCGCGCGAACGCTGGGGCGAGCGCGAGGCGCTGGTCGATTGCGGGCAAGGGCGGCGCTTCAGCTGGGCGCAGCTCGCCGGGGAAGCCGACAAGGTCGCCGCGGGGCTGATCGCGCTCGGGCTGCAGCCCGGCGACCGGGTCGCGATCTGGTCGCTCAACCGCTGGGAGTGGACCGTCACCCAGTTCGCCGCGGCGCGGGCCGGGCTCGTCTTCGTGACGATCAACCCGGCCTATCGGCTGAGCGAGGTCGAATATGCGCTCAACAGGGTCGGCTGCACGGCGCTGATCATCTCGCCGGCCTTCAGGACCAGCGACTATCCGGGGATGATCGCCGAGCTGGGGCCGGGTTCGGCGCGGCTGCCCCGGCTCCGTCATGTCGTGACGATGGGCGAGCGAAGCTGGGACGACCTGATCGGTGCCGCGAGACCCGACGATGTCGCCGCGATCGCCCGGCGCGCGGCCCTGGTAAAGCCCGACGACGCGACCAACATCCAGTTCACCAGCGGCACCACCGGCTCCCCCAAGGGGGTGACGCTCAGCCACCGCAACATCCTCAACAACGGCTATTTCACCGGCCGCTACATCCGCCTGACCGAGCAGGACCGGGTCTGCATTCCCGTCCCGCTCTACCATTGTTTCGGCATGGTGATGGGCAACCTCGCGGCGCTGACGAGCGGCGCGGCGATGGTCTATCCGGGCGAGGGCTTCGACCCGCTGGCGACGCTCCGCGCGGTCGCCGACGAGCGCTGCACCGCGCTTTACGGCGTGCCGACGATGTTCATCGCCGAGCTGGAGCATGAGGCCTTTGCCGGGTTCGACCTGTCCTCGCTGCGCACCGGGATCATGGCGGGATCGCCCTGCCCGGTCGAGGTGATGCGCAAGGTCAACGACCGGATGCACATGCGCGAGGTGACGATCTGCTACGGGATGACCGAGACCGCGCCGGTGAGCTTCCAGAGCTCGACCGACGACAGCCTCGAGCGGCGCTGCGCGACGGTCGGCCGCATCCACCCGCATGTCGAGGTGAAGGTCGTCGACGCCGAAGGCCGCACCGTACCGCGCGGCCAGTCGGGCGAGCTGTGCACACGCGGCTATTCGGTGATGCTCGGCTATTGGGACGACGCGGAGCAGACCGCCGCCGCGATCGACGCCGGGGGCTGGATGCACACCGGCGATCTCGCGACGATCGACGCCGAGGGCTATGGCAATATCGTCGGCCGCATCAAGGACATGGTGATCCGCGGCGGCGAGAATCTCTATCCGCGCGAGATCGAGGAATATCTCTACCGCCACCCCGCGATCCGCGACGTCCAGGTGTTCGGCGTGGCCGACGAGCGATATGGCGAGGAGCTGTGCGCCTGGGTGATCCTCCATGAAGGCGCGGCGATGACCGACGAGGATCTGCGCACCTTCTGCCGCGGCCAGATCGCCCACCAGAAGATCCCGCGCCATGTCCGCTTCGTCAGCGCGTTTCCGCTGACCGTGACGGGGAAGGTGAAGAAATATGAGATGCGCGCGGCGATGGAGGCGGAGCTGGGGGTGAGGGCCGCGGCGACGGCGTGATTACCCGGCATCGCTTATGTCTGCGTTCGACCCATGTACATCGTTTGCTTACGATTGATGCGATCCTGAAACCGGTCGTTCAAATCGAAGAGCCGTCGGCAGCAACGCGCCCAATCTACGCCATTGAACCTCATCGCGGACAAACCTGGAAGCGGACGCCGGTCTCTAGGATCAGCTCGGCGGCTATCGGGGACATTCCTGACAGACGGCTTTTGGTCGCAGCACCAGAAAACTCGCCGTCCGTTCAGACTGACAGCCCCCGCTGGCCGAGCGCCAGGCGCTCATGGCCTGAGATAATGTTGCCCAGGCGATAGTTGCGTCAATTGGAGATGAGAGCCAATCCGCCTGACAGCACCTGTGAGCCTGTTTGGCTATACTCCTTATTGGGCACGTACTGATCCGCCGACTAACCTGACAATGCCGCCTGAAACCGATCCGTGAGCTGCTGCCGGAACATTAAGCTTAAAGGTTGGTTGGGTTCATCACTGATTGTGAAACGTGATCGCCGTCAACCAGGCTCGCTAAACTCTGTGGCAATCACGATGTGGAGGTTGATAGGTGCGTGGTCCGTTGCAGGTGATCGCCGTGGGTTTCGGTCCAGGCGGCGACTTCGAAAGCCGGGTCCTGGCCGAAGTCGATCGACTCCAAGGCCGAGGAGTGTTGCGCCTCATCGACATGCTCTTCGTCGCTAAGGACGCGGACGGCAAGATCCAGCGCCTGGTCATCGGCGACGACGAGGACTTCGGCGTTCTCCTGGCGAGCATCATCCCACTCGACGATGCCCGTCTCGTGAAAACCGCAGTGGGCGACGGCTCGTTGGGCTTCGAGGCGGCGGACGCATGGGCACTGACCGAGTCCCTGTCGCCGGGGACAGCACTCGCATTCCTGCTCATCGAGCACGGTTGGGCGCAGCCACTGTTCGACGTGATCGCCGAGACCGGTGGCGCAGTGTTGGGCGCAGGATTTCTCACGCCCGAAACCGGGTTGCTCGTCGGCGCTGAGGTCGCAGTGATGGAGGAGGCAGCGACGGAGATCGCGGCAGCGCAAGCCGCCGAAGCCCACGCATTACTCCTGGCCTTGGCGGCACAGGCCCACGCAGCTGAGTCGATCGCAACCTCCGAAGCGATCGCCGCCGCTGCCGCCGCCCGTGCCATACAGGCGCTGATCGCCGCAGGGCTCGTGGAGGAAGCAGCCGCCCACGAGGCCGTCGACGCCTTGATCGCGGCCGGCCTCATCGTCGCCGCTGCCGACGAAGCAGCCGCCGAGGCTGTGGCAGAAGGTGCCGCCACCATCAAAGCAGCATCGATCACCATGGCTCAGGCACTGGTCCTGCGCTACCTACCCAAACAGTTGACCTTCGCGGTCATCGCCGAGAAACTCGGCATCTCCCGAGCAGCCGCGAAGGAAAGAGCCACGCGCGCCTACAAAAAGCTCGGGGTCCACAGCCGCGTCGAGGCAGTCACCCGGGCCCGCGCGCTCGGCCTCATCGACTGACCGACACGCCCCCTGCCTGCTTTCTGTCCAGCGCGCCTCGGAAGCTGAACGTTTGGCTTCGCTGTAAACCCGGGAAGTTTCAGGACGCCTGTTCGCCATCGACGTTCCATGAAAGCGACGATCCAAATGCAGCTGACCGAAAAGCTCGACCTGCGCGGAGGCCGGCCCTGCTGGCAGGACGCCGATCCTTCACCGATTCCGTCCGATCCGTTGCCGCACAGCACCGAGATCGCGATCGTCGGTGCAGGCATAATGGGTGCCATGCTGGCCTATCGCCTGTCGCGCGAGGGGCATCGGGTCGCGCTGATCGATCGGCGTCCGCCCGCCTGCGGCAGCACCGCGGCGTCGACCGCGCTCATACTGTGGGCGGCCGATGTCCCGCTGCTCCATCTGTCCGGCCAGATTGGCGCCGAGAAGGCCGCGACGGCATGGCGGCGCGTTTATCGAGCGGTGCGCAACCTCGACGATGCGATCACCGCTCGCAAAGGCGATTGCCAATGGCGGTCCAGGCCTGAACTCTATCTGGCGGGCACGCTGCTCGACGAGGCCGGACTGCGAGCCGAGGGGGCTATTCGCCGGGCTGCCGAGCTGCCGACGCGCTATCTCGAGCCTGGCGTCGTGGCCGATCGCTTCGGGCTGCCGCCGCGCGCTGCTTTGCTGTCTGACGACACTTTCGGGGTCGATCCCGTCGCCCTGACTCTCGACCTGTTGACGTCGGCGCGCAGCGCGGGCGCAACAATCACCTTTCCCGTCTCGGTGATCGGACTGGACGAAACCGGCTGCGGCATCACACTCGACTGCCACGACGGATCACAAATAGCGGCTGATCGGGTGATCCTCGCGACCGGCTATGAGGCGGCACGCTGGTATCTTCCGTCTGTGTTCAGTCTGGGATCGAGCTTCGCGATCGCAACGGGGCCGGGCGAAGTGCCCGCGTGGCGCGAGAAGGCGCTGATCTGGGAAGCCGCCGACCCCTATCTCTACGCGCGAGCGACCACCGATGGGCGGCTGATCGTCGGGGGCGAGGATGAAGGAGTGAGCGATCCGCATGCCCGCGACCGGCTGCTTGGTGCGAAGCGCGGCACGCTCGAGGCGAAGGGCGCCGCCCTGCTCGGCCGCGACGCACTGACAGCCGATTGCGCCTGGTCGGCGACCTTCGGCCGTTCGCCCGACGGGCTTCCCGCCATTGGCCGGGCACGCAATTCGGAAAGGGTCTGGCTCGCGGCGGGCTTCGGCGGAAACGGCATCAGCTTTGCCGCCCTCGCGGCGGATCTGCTGGCAAGCGGGTTCGCTGGCAGCCCCGATGCGGACGCGTGCCTGTTCGATCCGTATCGCTTCGACTGAATGTAAGGCCGGTCGCGGTAAGGCCGCGGGCGGGGACTTTGCAGTCATTTATGGCGGGGTGACTGAATGTCGGCTTGTGCCAGGAGCTGCCATTCGCACGTGTGCACGAGCTACGTCGTCGAAAGGCTGTAGTTGGGCCGTCAACCAACAAGCAGGCTTCGGCCGGACGTCTATGGCGGGCCGAGCGGGACGATCATCACCGCCAGAATGGCTACTCCAACTGACAGATGCCAGCCGATGAAGCCGGTTGGCACGCTTCCGCGCCCGAGCTCGGGCATCGACCATGCGATCGCAAATTGGACGACGAGCAACGCCAGCATGAGCCAATGCAGCGACTTGGCAACGCTTTTATAGCTGGCTCGCGCGTCAATAATTATCATGCGTGACCCGGCGATCTTGATTTATCTCAATCAACGCACCGCAAAGGTGAACGTTGCGGTCGTGCTTAGACGACGTTCGCAGCAGTGAGCTGCTGCCGGTTCCATAAAACACCTTATCTCGGTGTCCACGAAACAGTCAGCAGCTCATTTGTCGGGTCCATGAGCGGGCTGCACTGACCAATCCGCTGGCACATCCTCCTTATCGGCTTTTGCTATAGCGGCCGTCGACTGCACCTTGCCGGGCGCATGGTGGGCGGGTGCATAAATGGCATAGACTTGCATAGGCGTCGCGCCGATGTTCGTTATGTTGTGCCAAGTGCCCGCCGGAACGAGTACGCACCAACCGTCTGAAACTTTCTCGTCGAAGGTCAACTGGTCTCTCGCGGCGCCCATCTGGACACGACCGTTGCCAGCTTCGAGACGGAGAAATTGGTCGGTCTCGGGATGCGCTTCCAGGCCGATGTCGCCACCAACCGCAATAGACATCAGCGTCACCTGAAAATAGCGACCGCTCCACGCGACCGCCCGGTAATCAGGATTTTGGATCGTCGCGCGTTCGATGTCGAACGATTGCGGCTTTGGGCCGATGTCCACAATCCGTGCATCCGTGGTGGTCATGAGCGATCTCCTGAAAACTTCCAAGATAGCGTCAGCCTCGCAGTCATGTCCGATCAGTCGGCCACGCGAGGCGCCGCTTCTCTAGGCCGCTCTTCGACCAGTGATAAATTGATATACGATGGCGATTACAGCGAGCACCAGAAGCAGATGGATTAATCCTCCAGCGACATGAAACACAGCGAAACCGAGCAACCAAAGTACAAACAATACTACTGCAATTGTCCAAATCATGAGAGCGACCTTTGCGAACGGAGCTTGATTATTACAATCTCGCTAGCCGAAATATAGTTCCGTTAGGGTCGAAGAAATTAACAATATATTTTGCCATCCTCATGTTTTTGGGATCCTGCCTTAAGGCGGCTGATGTTTCGTCTCAGTTGCCAACGCGAACCGCGCTGGGCTTGTCGAAGGCGTCTGCTTCTGAGTTCGACTCGAGAAGTTTGATTAAAACGTCCGGACTTCTCCGAAGCGGTCGTTCGCAGGCGGGCCGCGGACGGCGACAATTGGGCCGACTACCGACTTCACCGATTCATTGAGCGATGTCAGCTTACGCGATCGGCCTGCCTGAAACCTGACTGGCAGCAAGCGGCCCAG
>CANJRZ010000028.1 GCA_947476735.1 Sphingomonadaceae bacterium | reverse complement strand
TCGGGAAGGAAGGCGCGCTGATCGCCGACCTGCTCAAGCTGCTGCTCAAGGTCCGCTCGCGAGACGCCGATGTCGCCCCACGCCTCATCGCCCGCGCCGACGATCTCGAACTGCTCGCGGCCGGCGTGCTAGATCTGCCGATGCTCCAGGGCTGGCGTAACGAAATATTCGGCAAGGACGCGCTCGCCCTCGTCGAAGGCCGGCTCGCCTTTAGCGTCAGGAACGGCAAGATGGTGATGTCGAAGATCGAGAGCGAGTAAGAACGCCGCTCGCTCGCCACAATGCCGCACAGTGGAGTGTGGTGTCTGTCGCCTACGTCCTCACAGTCTCGCTGCAGACTGTCTTGAACCAGCCGATCTTCGAGCGATCGAACAGGTTTTCCTCGTCGGCGGCATGAGCGGTCGTACGATCGGGATTCTCCTCCATGCTCCTGATCACATCGAGCCAGCCGTCCTCATTCTCGAAATAGGCCTCGGTCACGCAATCGACAGGTTTGTCATCATCGCCCGTGAGGGTCTCGTGGCTCACCGAGTGCAGGTAGGTCCGGGTATATTTTTTCACCTGCGGATAGAAGCTCATCATCAGTGGCGCATGATTGTTCTCATAATAATCCATGAACTCTTCCATGGTCATGCCGGCCTTGCGCTTGGTGAGAACGACGAGCTTGAACATGTTGAAATCTCCTCTCTTTCTTGTGGATACTCGCGCGGACGTGATCAGGCCAGGTTGGCCGCACCAACCAGCGCGCAGGCTGCGACCAGCGCCCCTACCTTCAGAAATGAGGCTGGCTCACCATAAATGAATATGGCGACGGCGATGCCGCCGAGCGGCACGACAGCTGACATCATCGGCACGATGAGGCTGAGGTTGACGCCCGCATTCACGACCCGAACAACGAGCGCAGACGATACGATCAGTGCTAGGCCCCAGACGATCGCAGGCAGCGGCGCGGTCAATCCCCTGGTCAGCGGGATCATATAAATCGCAAATATCTGCAAGGCGGTGGAGATCAAAAGCAGCATTATCGACAGCGGTGATATCAACGTCATGCCCATCTCCTCCCCAACGATCTGTCATTGAATCTCACCAGACCAGGGTACAATGTTGCAGCATTCTGGATGCTGTCAAACGAAGTCATCACCTTCGTGGCAAGTGACTGCAACCATGAAGCATATCCATCGCCTGGATAGCGCTTGGACCAGCGTCGCGGTCCGCGGTCGCAGAGGTGGTTCTTCGCTGGAACAGTCTCCTGACTCTTATTCAGCGAACGATCAGTTGCGCCTCGCGCCCAAAGGCGGCGGCGAGCGTCTTGTGGCGACGCTCGACCGGCTCGCCGTAGAGGATTGCGTTGTCGGCCTCGACATGCAAGTCGAGCGTCCGCTCGGTCAACGCGAGCCGGCTTCCAACCAGTGCGTCGGCGACACCGCCCGAAAAGCGCTGGCCCAATCTCAGCGCATAGCCCCAGCGCTCTGCGGTCACAATTTCGGAAGTAGAGCAAATGCCGCTGATCACGGGCACGACGCTCGGGCCGCCGAAGCTCGTCCACAGCGCGTGCGCCATCATTCCCCGCCCGCGTGCATCGATGCCCACCCAATTGCCGTGGAGGGCGGTTTCAATGCCGCGCTCTGCCCGAAACTCGGGATGGGCCCGCCAGCCAACGTCTGCGAGTAAACAGGTCGCGTGACGAATCCGTGCATCGGTGGCACTTTCATTCTCGAACAGCGGCGCAAGCCAGCGCTCGAGCAAATCGCCATGTTCGGGGAAACGGCCCTGTCTTGCCCCTTCCTCGCGAGCAGACGTGATCAGTGGGTCCAGCCCACGCTGAAATGCATTGAGCTCGTCATAGAGCAGCCCTTCGCGGAGCCCGTAAGCAGAGACGATCAGTTCGCTTGATCCGAGGCGGCGGACAAGATGGCTCAGCAGCGACGCGGCATGAGACAAAGAAGGAATGCGCGACCCTGAAAGACCAGCCACGTCGCGCAGGCGCTTTTTGTCTAGATGGGCTAGTACCCGAACCAGATACTGGGCGTTTTCGGGCGGCATCCAGTAGTGATGTAATATTGGCAACGGAAAATGGGTCAGGTGCATGTCCAGCCGGGCGAGCGAACGCCAGGAGCCACCGACCATATAGAAAGGCAAGCCGCCCCCCTTCCCCGTCCAGCCGCTTCGCTCAAGCATTTTCGCGATCAGAACGCCCACCGCCCGGGGGCCCTTCGCCTTGACCGCCTCCATGCGCAGGACACCGAGCGGGAAAGAGCTGGTCTCGCGCACTTCGCCGTCTACGACGCGGGCCAACTCGAGGCTGCCGCCTCCCAGATCGCCGACGATGCCGTTGGCCTGCGGGATCGAGGCGATGACACCAAGGCCCGCGAACCTCGCCTCGTCGTCTCCTGACAGCAACTCGACGTTCAACCCCAGATCGATCACCCGGTCGATGAACATATTACCGTTAGCCGCATCGCGAACCGCTGCGGTCGCGACCGTGCGCGGATGCGGAACGCCCATCTGCTCGGCGAGTCGGCGGAACCGGCCGAGCGCGGCCAGTGCGCGGTCCATCGACTCGGCGTCGAGCGTGCCATCGCGCGACACGCCCTTGCCAAGCCCCGCCATCACCTTCTCGTTGAACAGTGCAGCTGGGATACGCGCCGGGCCATCATAAATGACCAGTCGAATAGAGTTTGAGCCGATATCGATGATCCCCATACGGGTGTGGCCGGGCGCCGGATTTCTGGCGCGGCGTAACATCGAGATCGCTGACATATGGTCTCGCTCTAGCGGATTTTGGTGACGGATCAAACGCATCAGATCGGTCTCCGCTCCCTACCAGCGGCTGAGCGCTTGCCCGGTTTCAGTGGTGGGTAGATAATGCCCGAAAAATGCGGGCAAATGCCGCCCACTAGGGAGAATGCGATGAACTGGACCGCATCTGCGCTCCATCCGCTGTTCGGCGTTCGGCTGACCGGGCCGCGCCTCGATTTGCCGCTCGGAGACTTGGACAAAGTGGATCTGATCGGGGCGGTCGAGACTCACGGGCTCGTTGTGATCCCGAACCAGCCGCTCGACGACGATCGCCTTGTGGCCCTCGCCGAACACCTCGGCGAGATCGATCGAGTCGGCCGGAAGGTCAACATCGACCGCGCGCTCGTCTTCCGGGTCAGCAACATCGCCGAGGATGGCAGCATTCTTCCGGTCGAGGACCGCATGTTCCAGATCAACATCGCCAATCAACTCTGGCACACCGACAGCACCTATGTGCGGCCCGGTTCAAAATTCTCGCTCCTCCACGCGCGCATCTGCCCCGCTGAAGGCGGCAACACCGAGTTCTGCGACACGCGCGTCGCCTGCGAACGGCTCGATCCCGCAATGCGCGAGCGGATCGAATCGCTGATCGCACGCCATTCACTGCGCCACTCGCGGCGCAAGGCCGGCTTCAACGGCTGGTCGGAGCAGGAACTGGCCACTCTTGACAATGTACCGCGCCAGATCGTCCAGCGGCACGAGCCGAGCGGCCGCACCGCGCTGTGCCTGGCGTCCCATATTGGCGAGATCATCGGGATGGGAGATGACGAGGCCGCAACACTTCTCGAAACACTGATCGAGAGCGCAACGCGGCCTGAGCTGATCTACACGCATCACTGGGCAGTGGGCGACCTGCTGATCTGGGACAATCGCTGCACCATGCACCGAGCGATGCCGTTCGATCATCGGACCCAAAAGCGCGATCTGAGGACATTACGAGTGACCGACAGCGAAGCGCTTTTGCCCGTAGTCTGAGAACAAG
Source organism: Sphingomonadaceae bacterium (assembly GCA_947476735.1). Taxonomy (GTDB): domain Bacteria; phylum Pseudomonadota; class Alphaproteobacteria; order Sphingomonadales; family Sphingomonadaceae; genus Rhizorhabdus. The sequence continues at coordinate 19,928 of CANJRZ010000028.1, read as the reverse complement.
ATCATAAGCTTATGAAGCAGGAGGGATTAATGCTGGCAGGAAAGGCGATTGTCATCACCGGTTCAGGCCGCGGTATCGGCGCCGCCTGTGCGCGTGGGGCTGCCCGACAGGGTGCTTCGGTTCTGGTAAATGATGCCGATGGCGATGCCGCTCTCCGCACGGTCGACGAGATCAGAAGCTCCGGCGGAACGGCGATCCCCTGCGAGGCTGATGTCAGCGACTGGAATCAGGCCGGACGGCTGATCGCAATGTGCATTGAGGCGTTCGGGAAAATCGACGGCCTGGTCAACAATGCGGCACTGTTCCACGTCGCTGGTGTCGATGCGATCGATCCCGTCGTCGCCCGGGCGATGACCGAGGTGAATATCCTCGGTCCGATGCACTGCATCGCCCATGCGGTGAAGCCGATGCTCGCCCGGAAGAGCGGCTCGATCGTCAATGTCGTTTCGGGAGCCCATATGGGCATGCGGGGCATGGGCATTTACGGCGCGACCAAGGGTGCGGCCGCATCCATGGTCTATACCTACGCGATAGAGCTGGCCGGTACCGGCGTCCGCATCAACGGTCTCTCGCCATTTGGATCGACCGCCATCCTCGCCAACTCGAACCGGCACCTCAACCGCCATTATGGGACGTCGCTCCCGGAAAACCCGCCGTCAGGCGCAACGATCGAAATCCAGCCGCCGGACGCCAATTCACCCGTGGTCGAATATCTTCTTTCCGATGCATCGGCAGCCGTAAACGGCCAGCTCGTCCGCATGGATAAGGGCGAACTACAACTCTATACTCACCCCGCCCTTCTCCTCCCCTCGATCACAAAGGAAGGCTGGACTGCCGAACAGGTCGCCGAGGCGTTCGACACCATTTTCAAGGATCGCCAGATTCCCTGCGGCGTCCGGGGCATGGAAAGCCTCCCGGTCGAGCTAACCAGCGGACATTGGAAACGTGCTGCAACCCCCTCCTGAGCGGTGGCTACCGGTAACAGGGGCGCTTTTGCTGCTGTTCGGCGCGATGCTCCGCGCCGTCGATCCGGCGCTTGACCAGCGCATGCTCGACGCGCTGCGATACGATGGCAGCGGCGCGATTGGCGCCGTTGCGCGCACAATTTCCGGGGTCGGCGGTGCCAGTGTCCTTGGGCCGCTGGGGCTCGCCATTACGGCATGGCTGCTGTGGCGCCGACAAATTCGCGAAGCGCTGTGGCTGTTCCTGGTTGTCGCGACCGGAAGACTGATGGTCGAAGCCGCGAAACTCGCCTTCCAGATGCCGCGTCCGCCCGTTTCAGGGCGCCTTGTCGACGTCACCTCCTGGAGTTTTCCGAGTTCGCACAGCGCCGGCTCGATGCTCACCTTTCTGGCCCTGGCGATGCTGGTCAGAGCGCACCAGCGGGAGATGCTGATTCTGGCGATCGGCATGGCCGGTCTGGTCGGCTGGAGCCGCATGGCATTGGGAGTCCATTGGCCGAGCGATGTCGCCGCCGGCCTGGGCTTCGGCATGCTGTGGGCCGGCGCGGCGCGGCGCTGGCTTAATTCGTCAAGATTCCCTCCCGTTTGAATGGTAGTAAGCCGGGAACAAAACCCACAAGGGTGCTGACGGGAGACTGAGATGTCCTTCATCGTAGAGCCGCTGTCACCGGAACTTACCTTCGGCAAGACGATCCGCGGCCTGACGTCCGAGCATATCAAGGACCCCGCGGTCCGCGATCAGCTCCGCCAATATTGGGTGCGCGACGGAATGATCGTGTTCCGCGACGGTGAAATCAACGAGGAATTTCAGCTCGCGCTGAGCCGCATCTTCGGTCCGCTGGAGGCCCACCCGGTCAAGGAAATCCGGACCGAGGGAAAACCCGATCTGATCACACTGAAGTCCGAACCCAACAGCGCCACCGTCGTCGATATCGACGGCGATGTCGGCGGTGGCTATCTCGGCTGGCACAAGGATTTGGTTTACGTCCAGCACATAAACCATGGCGGCATCCTGCGCGCGCTGACACCGTCGAAGGCGGGCGGAATTACCGGCTTCATCGACCAGATCGATGCCTATGAGCGTCTTCCGGACGATCTCAAGAAGCGGATCGAAGGCCTCCATGTCGTCTATCAGATGGCTCCCTTCAACGCGCAGCGCTACATGACCCGCGCCACGGTGAAGATCGTCAGCACCGCGCCGATGATCCAGCGGGCGCTAGACCGTATTCCTCAGGATTTCCCGCCCGTGTCGCACCCGCTGGTGTTCGTCCAGCCCGATACCGGTCGCAGGGCGCTCAATCTTTCGCCCTTCTTCGCCATGTATATCGAGGAGCTGGGCGAAGACGGACATGAGCTGCTCACCACCCTGGCCCATCACATCATCGATGGCCCCGCCTATCATCACAAATGGGGCACCGGCGAGATGATCCTCTGGGACAATTGGCGGATGCTCCACAGCGTGACGCCGACCCCGGTCGATGAGGAGCGGGTGATGCAGCGGACGACGATCCAGGGCGATTATGGCCTCGGCCGCACACTGGAGTTCCCGGTCGCCGCCGAATGAGCTTCACGGTTGAGCCGCTCTCGCCGGAGCTGACCTTCGGCAAAACCATCCGCGGGTTGACCTCAAGGCATATCGTGGACGAGCTCGTCCGCGAGGAGCTGCGCTCCTATTGGGTCCAGGACGGCGTGGTCGTATTCCGCGATGGCGAAATCAACCCGACTTTCCAGCTCGAACTTAGCCGCATCTTTGGTCCGCTTGAACAGCATCCGGTGAAGGAGATCCAGGTAGATGGAAATCCCGACCTGATCGTCCTTTATTCAGATCCGAAGAACGCCTCAATCGTCGAGATCGAGGGCGAAGTAGGCGGCGGCTTCCTGCCCTGGCATTGCGATCTGGTGTACAATGACCGGATCAACCATGGTGGCATATTGCGCGCGATCAAGCCGACGAGCCACGGCGGTGTAACCGGCTTCATCGATCGGATCGATGCCTATCAGCGCCTGTCCGACGAGCTGAAGGCACGGATCGAGGGCCTCCATGTCGTTTATCGGATCGGACCGTTTGACGAAATGGACTATCTGTCGCGCAGTCCGGTACGGGTGGTCAGCCAGCCCGCCTGGCTGGCCAAGACCCTCGAACGGCGCGACGTCGACTTCCCTCCGGTTGCGCACCCGCTTGTGTTCGTCCAGCCAGAGACGGGCCGCAAATCGCTCAACTATTCACCCTACTTCTCCAAATATATTGAAGAGCTGGGTCCCGAGGACGGCCATGCGCTGATCCAGGCACTATCTGACCATATGAATGCCAGCCCGGCCTACCATCACAGCTGGACCACCGACGAAATGATCCTCTGGGATAATTGGCGAATGCTCCACAGCGTCACGCCGGTACCGCTCGATGAGGAGCGGATCATGCAACGCACGACGATCCGTGGCGATTATGGCCTGGGGCGCAAGCTGAAGATACGCGAGGCAGCCGAGTAATCGGCAAACTTGCCATGGCCGCGAAAGCGGCATTCGATCACTGCGAGGCCAAAAAGCGCGCCGTATCGAAGCCGTCGGGATTGCCGGGCTCGCGGAAAATCTGCACCGCCGGAGCAATTTCGGCGAGCGAAAGCGTCAGCAGCAGCAGTGCACTCTCCTCATCCGTCAGTGCATCGAGTGCGCGCTGGTTGAGGAATGTCAGGATCGCTTCGATCTCGGGCAACAGCCGATTGTAGACGGTATCCAGCTCAACGATCGTACTTGCAAGACGACGCCGATGGCGCTCACGCTCGGTCGGCAACGACCAGCTGTCGGCCAGCGGCTGAAGATGCGCGAAAAGACCTGGCAAAGTCCGATCAGCCATGCTCACTCTCCGCGGCTTTGCGAAGGACTTCGCCGATCACCTTATGATCGTGGCGGACCATGATCTCCTGTTCGTGCAGGTTGATCAGGGTCTTGCCGCCGGAGGCCATGCCTTGCTGGGTACCTTCCACAACGCTGACATCCTCCATGAGGATGTCGCGGAGAAAAACCTTGTTAAATTCATAGCTAAACAGCTCTCCGGCCGACTTCGGCCTGGGGAAATAGGCGCGTGCGATCCACAATGTGCGATCGACGGCGAGTGGCCAAAGGAAGTTGATTAGGTATCGCCCGCCGGCAAAAGTATTCATCGTCACATTTGGGAACAGGCCGTGGAGGTCGACATCCCAATTGGGATTACGGGTCGGGTTGGTCCCTGGCGTGAAGCGCACATCGCTGGCGCCGGTCGCAAGACTGGCGGCATGTTGACCTTCAGCAGGACCGAAATCACGTGCTATCTTAGCGAGCCCCTGCGGCTCAACAGGCGTGTCACTCCCGGGTTGGGACATGCTGTGATGGCGGTCGTAGAGCAGGCAATCGAGCACATAATTGAAGGGATTAGACGAATTTCCGTAAATTCCGCCGATCGTCCGGTGGTGGACGAACGTGAGGTGAAACGGCTCCTGGAAGGCATCCTTGATAGTCTTCCAGTTGCACTTCAGTTCGACACGCCACTCGGCCATGTTGTCGGCATAGGCTCCGAAGGGATAGTCGCCGAGCCAGGCGCCGAACTCACCCATGAATTGGGCCAGGCTTTCCGATGGATTCGGATCGAAATTGACGAAGATAAAGCCCGCCCAGACATCGGTCGCGATCGGAGCGAGGCCGAGCATGGCCTTGTCGAGATCGAAAAAGCCCTTTTCGTCAGGGATGCCGCGCAGGCTGCCGTCGAGATTATAGACCCAGCCATGATAGGGACATTGAAGCAGCTTGCACTGCCCTTTCCCCTCCCGCATCACCTTGCCGCTGCGATGTGAGCATTGATTGTAAAAGCCGCGTATGCCGCCCTCACGGTCGCGAACGATCAGGATCGACGCCTTCGCAATCTCGATATCGATGGCGAGATAGTCGCCAGGCCCGGCGATCTCTTCGACCCGGCCTATGATCAGCCAGCTCTTGCGGAAGATATGCTCGCGCTCACGCTCGAAATGCTCCGCCGAAACATACGGCTCGGTCGATAGCGGTCCGGTGCCCAGCTCGGGATATTTGTCATGGAGCCGCGGAAAGGCCCATTGATCCGAGACGGCCATGGCTAAAGCTCGAACACCTTGCCGGGATTGAGGATGCCCTTGGGATCGAGCGCCTGCTTGATGGCCCGCATCATCCAGACTTCGTCGTCCGACCGGGTCCAGTCAAGAAACTGGCGACGCAAAGTGCCAATGCCGTGCTCGGCGGCAATTGAGCCGCCCAGCTCGCGGATCACCCCGAAGACGATCTCGTCGACCGCAAGTGACTCGAGCGGCTTGCCGGGGTCCTGGTTCACGATCGCGTGGAGATTGCCGTCGCCGGCATGGCCATAGAAATAGCTGACCGCTTCTGGGTAGCGTTTCGCCAGATCCTCGCGCACTCTGCTCACGAACGTCGGCATAACCGACTGGGCCATACTCACGTCATAATTGCAGAACGGCATCAGGTTCATGAAGCCGACATGCATCTCGTCACGCACGCCCCACAGGGTCGCGCGCTGAGTGTCCGAGTTGGCCAGCACTGCGTCGACAACTAGACCGCTATCGAGTTCTGCCGCGAGCGCGCGCTCGAACTGGGCGTCATCTCCTTCCCTGTCCGAGCCCATCGCCTCGACGACGATGTAAAATCCATATCCCTTTGGCAGCGGACAGGGGCGCTTGAGCTGCTTCAGCTGGGCGTCCACTACCCGCCCGTAACAATCGCCCCACAGCAACTCGAACGAAGACAGTCTGCCCGACAGCGAAGCCTCGAGATTGCGGAGCAGCCGGATCGCATCCTCGAAACTTCCGGTGGCAACGATCGCGGTCTGCTGTGTCGTCGGAAGCGGCCTGAGGCGCAGCACCGCGCGCGTCACCACGCCCAGCGTTCCTTCGCTGCCGATCAGCAGATGCTTCCAGTTATAGCCGGCATTGTCCTTGATGACCTTGCCGAGCGAGGAGACAATGCGGCCGTCGGCCAGCACCACCTCGAGCCCGAGCACCATGTCCCGCATCATGCCCCACCGCAACACGCGGTTTCCGCCCGCATTGGTCCCTATCACACCACCGATCATCGCAGATCCGCGCGCACCGAGATCGAGCGGGAGAAATACCCCCTGCTCCTCCGCAGCCTCATGCGCGACCTGCAACACACAGCCGGCCTGTACGGTCATCGTCATCGAAGCGGGATCGATCTCCTCGATGCGATTCATCCGCTCAAGCGACAGTCCAATTCCACCCGGGCTCGCCATAGCCGCACCGCACATTCCGGTCTGACCGCCGATAACGGTAACTGGTGTACCCTCACTGTGAGCGAGCCTGAGGATCGCGGAAACTTCCTCCGTCGAGGCCGGGCGGAGAACGACGCCCGGCGCGGCCTCATGCTTCCTGAGAAAATCGATCCGGTAACGATCGCCGATATCGTCGCCGGTGAGGATATTCGCTTCACCGACAATGTCGGCCAGAGCGCTGCTCGCAATATCCATCAACACCTCTCCAGCCTTGTCGGACAGCGCAGGCTTCTATCCCCATTGCGGCGAACTGGCCAAGCCTATCGCTGGATGAAATGCTCGCCAGATGCCAATCATTGAACGACTATCGGCCGCCTCTCGGCCCGGGCACCCGCGTTCAATGCCCGCCGAACGCGATCAGGGCGTTTACCTCTACGCCATCGGAGCGCAGGGCATCACCACCCCCGAGATCGGGAAGATCAATCACGAACGCTGCGGCGCTCACCTGCCCGCCCGCCTTGCGAACAAGGCGCACCGCCGCCCGAGCCGTGCCGCCCGTCGCAATCAGGTCGTCGATGAGCAGTACGCGCTGGCCCGGAACAACTGCATCGTCGTGCAGGATGATCCGGCCTGTGCCATATTCGAGTGCATAATCCTCGCCGATCGTCGTGCCCGGTAGTTTGCCATCCTTGCGAACGAGAAGAAGGCCACATCCAAGCTCGCGCGCAACGGCGGCGCCGAATATGAACCCGCGGGCTTCGATCCCGGCAACCAGATCGATCTCTCCCTGGTGCAGCGCTGCCAATCTCCTGACCGTCTCGGCGAGCCCGCGCGGATCGAGCAGCAGGGTGGTGATGTCGCGGAACTGAATACCGGGCTTCGGAAAGTCCGGGATCGTGCGAACCAGGGCTTTCAAATCGTCGTTGGCGGCCATCTGCGATTCCATGACTACGGAAGACTGCGCCCAGATGCCACGATCCTTGCGCCGAAGCGATGCTATTCAGCACCGCAGGCCGGACTCGCTTGCGCTTAGCTACCCCGGCGCAACGACAGCTTCGGCACCTGACCGCTCTGCCTCAGTGCCGCACCACGCCCGGAAAGCGACGGATTGGTCATGAAATAGCGATGCAGATTGAACGGCCGCTTGCCAGGCTTCACCCGCTCATATTCCCCGTTGGGGAGAAGGTGCCAGCTTTGTTCGTCGTCGATCAGGTTGGCGACCATCACCTGATCGAGAATCTGGGCATGAACGGTCGGGTTCTCGATCGGCAGCAGATATTCGACCCGACGGTCGAAATTGCGCGGCATCCAGTCCGCTGAACTGATCAGCACTTTCGCCTTGCGGTTGGGAAGCGCGCCGCCATTTCCGAAACAGACGATGCGGCTATGCTCAAGGAAACGCCCAACCACCGATTTGACGCGGATATTATCCGACAGCCCCGGCACTCCCGGCCGCAGGCAGCATATGCCGCGAATGATCAGGTCGATCTGCACACCGGCGGCGCTCGCGCGGTAGAGATTTTCGATGATCGCAGGATCAACAAGTGAGTTCATCTTCACCCAGATCGCCGCGTCCCGGCCGGCACGGGCATGGTCAATCTCGGCGTCAATCAGCGCACACAGCTCATCGCGCATACCGAGCGGCGAGATGGTGAGCAGATCGAGCTCGGTGGGTTCGACATAGCCAGTGATATAGTTGAACAGCTGCGCCGCATCGCGCCCGAGCCGGGGATCGGCAGTGAAAAAGCTCAGATCGGTGTAAATACGGGCGGTGATCGGGTGGTAATTTCCAGTCCCGAAATGGCAGTAGGTCTTGTGGCCTTCGGCTTCGCGGCGCACGACCATCGAGACCTTGGCATGGGTCTTCCAGTCGATGAAGCCGTAGACGACCTGGACGCCGGCGCGCTCGAGCTGCGAAGCCCACATCAGATTCTGCTCTTCGTCGAACCGCGCCTTGAGCTCGACCACAGCGGTCACCGACTTGCCTGCCTCGGCGGCGTCGACCAGCGCGCGGATCACAGCCGACTGCTTGCCCGCGCGATAGAGCGTCTGCTTGATCGCAATGACATCCGGGTCCTGTGCCGCCTGGTTCAGGAAGGCGAGCACCACGTCGAATGTTTCATAGGGATGATGAACGACGATGTCCTTTGACCGGATCGCAGCAAAGCAATCGCCGCCATGTTCACGGACCCGCTCCGGAAAGCGCGGTGAGAAGGTCGGAAATTTGAGGTCGGGCCGATCTTCGTCGACCAGTTGGGCGAGATCGGCAATGCCGAGGAAATTGCCTGACTCGGTGATGAAACTGTCAGCACCGCCGATCTGGTCCTTCCACAGTGGCTCAAGTGATGCCGACATGCCGCCTTCAAGTTCGAGCCTGATCACCCGCCCGCGCCGTCGCCGCTTTATCGCAGTCCGAAAATAGAGAACGAGATCTTCGGCCTCTTCCTCGACCTCGATATCACTGTCGCGGATGATCCGGAGCGCGCCTTGCCCACGAACATTATAGCCGGGAAAGAGCACCGACGTGAAATGCCGCACCAGCGTCTCGATCGCGACATAGCGAGCGCCCTCACCGGGCAGGCGCACAAAGCGGGGCAACGTTGTGGGCACCATCAACAGTTCAAAAATCTGCTCCCCATCCGACTGGCGGGTGAGGTCGAACAACAGGCTGAAGCCCTTGTTGGGGATGAACGGAAACGGATGTGCCGGATCAAGCGCCTGCGGCGTCAAAACCGCGAAGATATGGTTGCGGAAATAGGCTTCGAGCCATTCGCCGTCGGCGCCCTCTATCTCACCTTCCTCGAGCACGACGATGCCAGCGACCGCCAGCTCGTCGCGCAGCCGGTCCCAGACGAGCTGCTGCTCGGTCATCAGCTGATCAGCTCGATCGCTTGCACCCTCGACCTGCTGAGCGACGGTCAGCCCATCGGGCGACAAGGTGTCAACACCTTCGAGCAGCTGGCCCTTCAAACCAGCGAAACGGACCATGAAGAATTCGTCGAGATTATTGCCCGAAATCGACAGAAAGCGCAGTCGCTCGAGCAGTGGATGGGCCGGATTGCAGGCCTCTTCAAGCACCCGCTGGTTGAAGGCAAGCCAGCTCAGCTCGCGATTAAAATAGCGATCACGCGGGCCGATCGGTTCGTTCGGCTGCACTTCACCGACGATTTCAACGTCGCGTCGGTTGGGTTCTACAGTGTCCATAACTGCTCACTATAACAGTCTATATGTATCATCTGTGACACCAATTGTCGCAAGCGCCTCCCGCGCGACCTTCAGGCTGACCGCTTTACGGCGCGCGAGCGCCGATTCGTCGAGCGCATCAACGATTCGTCCGACTCCGATATAGCTGCGTTCGATACGGGGAACGACATAGCGCACCACCTCAGGCGGCGCGACCAGCCCGCGGGCATGAAGCAGCTTCTCGACCAATGCCGCCATCAGTCCCATGTCAGGCTCCTCGATCGCGACATGCGGGCTGGCGAGCAGTCGGGAGCGCAGATCGGGAAGCTTGATGCGCCATTTTGCGGGCGGAAGATCAGCGGCGATCAACAGCGGCTTGCGATCGGCCTGGGCCTCGTTCCATGCATGGAAGAGCCGGGTTTCATCCTGTTCCTCGCCATTATCGATGAAACGTCCGCCGGACTTGGTGGCAAAGATACGGCCGAGCAGGCTGCGGCCCGACTTGCGCGGGCCGGTCAGCACGCTCGCCATCACCGGCCACAGCGCCCAATGTTCGAGATGTTTGACCGCCACGCGATTGGCGTCGCTGATGATGAAATCGCGCTCATCTTCATCGGCCGGCCATTGAAAGGGCAGCGCGATCTGATCGGTCATAGTGCGGGTCTGACCCCGCCACTACGCCGGATGCGCATCCCGCCAGCAATCTCCTCTGTCTGCCAGCCGCGCGACGTGAGCGCGTCGCGAAAGGCGGAAGGCGGCCCCGAGAAGCTGATCCGATAGACCGAGGTGCCCCCCAGCGCGAGACTGTTACGCTGGACTGCAGTGACTCCCGCCATCGCACGGAGTGCCCCTTCGTTCGCGCTGATCGCGGCGACATCGGGCGTGTCGATCTGAATCATGATGGTGGAGGTCGCCGCGGAGGCAATCTGCGAAAGAACGTCGTCGATCGGCACTTCCTCGACCGGTGTCTCGATCACCAGCGTCTTGTCCGGCCGCATTGCGCCGTCCTGGAGGGCACGCACATAGGCGGCGTCAATTCTCTCGATGCCGCGATCAAGCATGGCTGGCAGCGCGTCGCCATTCTCGGCCGTCAGCGTAAACTGGTCGAGCACCGCTGCATCGGGGCCATGGCGCGCGACAAATTTGGCGATCACCGGCCCACCCGGCCACTGCCGGAACAAGGTCACCTCGGGTACGACAATGTCAGCGGCACCATATTGATCGAGCAGCATCCGCCACCAGCCGCGTCCCGGGCGACGGGTCTGCGCGGCATTGAGCAATACCGGATCGGCACCGGTACCCGACACCCGGACATAATCGATCGGGCTGTTGCCGGATCGGAAGCGCGCCCAGGCCTTTTGCCATTCGGTTCGGACCTCGAAGCTGATCGGAGTACCGCCGCTCCACTGGATCGGAATCACCAGCATCGGCGCCGACCTCCGTACTGCACCTTTGACACCGAGCAGCTCGCCGGCCCGCGCCCGATCGAACAGCACACCGAGATTGGCGATATAACGGTTAGGCCCGATCTGCTCCCGCTCGACGACGATCCCCCCGCTGATCGAATCGAGCGTGGAGTCCGGCAGGCCCGGCGCATTTTCGACCGGCTTTCCGTTCACCCGTGCCCACAGCATTTTCCAGCCGCGGCGCTGCGCCTCGCGCCAGCCGGCGGAACGCGCCTGATCGGCAGTTCGGGCAGCCATATCGACATGAATATTATTGACCTCGTAGCTCCCTGAACCATCGATCGGCGCTACGCCGCGCTCGTCGGCGCGCTCAAGCTGCGCCATTGCCAGTGCCGCAGCGAACAGGGCGGCCAAGGCTAGAGCGAGTGGCATCGGTTGGAAAAGACGATTGACGAGGGTCACGACGTGCCTTTTGACGACTTGGTCGTGGAAATCCAAGAGCGATATGTTTAGTCGGCACCAATGACCGACAGCACCGACCAGCCGACAAGCTACACTTACGCCAAAGCAGGCGTTTCGATTGCCGCGGGCAATGCGCTCGTCAAGGCCATCGGCCCGCTCGCCAAATCGACTCGCCGCCCGGGCGCAGACGCCGATCTCGGCGGCTTTGGCGGCTTCTTTGACCTCAAGGCCGCCGGCTACAAGGATCCTCTGCTCGTCGCCGCCAATGACGGCGTCGGTACCAAGCTCAAGCTCGCGATCGACAGCGGGCGCCATGATGGCGTCGGCATCGATCTTGTCGCCATGTGCGCCAATGATCTGATCGTTCAGGGCGCCGAGCCATTGTTCTTCCTCGACTATTTCGCGACCGGCAAGCTCGATAACGGGGTCGCCGAACGGGTAATCGCGGGTATCGCCGAGGGTTGCAAACTCGCCGGATGCGCGCTCATCGGGGGCGAAACCGCCGAAATGCCGGGCATGTATGCCGATGGCGACTATGATCTCGCCGGCTTTTGCGTCGGTGCGGTGGAACGCGACCAGGTGTTGACCGGTAACCGGGTCTCCGCCGGCGACGCGATTCTCGGCCTCGCTTCGTCGGGGGTCCATTCCAACGGCTATTCGCTGGTCCGGCGGCTCGCCGCCGACAGGGGCTGGAAGCTGAACCGCCCTGCCCTGTTCGACCAGGACGTGTTGCTGATCGAAGCGCTGATGGCGCCGACCCGCATCTATGTGAAATCGCTGCTTCCGCTGGTCCGCTCGGGCCAGGTCCGGGCGATGGCGCACATCACCGGCGGCGGCCTGCTCGAAAATATTCCGCGCGTGCTGCCCGAGGGACTCCATGCGATGGTCGATGCCGACGGCTGGGAACAGCCCCGCCTGATGGCCTTCCTCCAGGGACAGGGCAATATCGAGCCCGAGGAGATGGCGCGCACCTTCAATTGCGGGGTTGGCATGGCGCTGATCGTCGCCGAGAGCGACATCGCTGAAGTCACGAGTGCGCTTACCGCTGCCGGCGAGACAGTGCTGCGAATCGGCAACATCGCGGCCGGCGATAAGGGCTGCACGGTCAGGGGCTCGATCGAGACCTGGAGCGCTCGCTCCGCATGGTCGGCCACACATCTCGGTTAGATTTTGTCGTCAATCCCGCCATGTCGGGAACAGCATTTGGATGAATGTGACGATGAAAGCCCCTCTCGCCATCCTGATCTCCGGACGCGGCAGCAACATGGCCGCGTTGATCGAGGCAGCACGCGCCGAGGATTGCCCCTATGCGGTAGCACTCGTCGCCTCGAACAATCCCGATGCCGACGGCCTCCGGATCGCACGCAACGCGGGGATCGCCACTTTCGCACACAGCCATAAGGGGCTCGAGCGCGAGGATTTCGACGCAATTATCGACCGCGCATTGCGCAAGGCCGGGGTCCGCTATGTCGCGCTGGCGGGCTATATGCGCATCATGAGCGATGCCTTCGTCAGAGGCTGGGCGGGCCGCATGCTCAACATCCACCCGTCCCTGCTACCCAAATATAAGGGCCTCGACACCCATCGCCGCGCGATTGAGGCGGGAGATGCCGAAGGCGGTTGTTCGGTCCACCTCGTCACCCCGACGCTCGACGATGGCGAGGTGATCGCTCAGGCTTCGATTGCCATAGTGCCTGGCGACACAGCCGAGACCCTCGCCGCGCGTGTGCTCAAAGCCGAGCATCAGCTTTACCCTGCGGCACTCGCAGCCTATGTTCGCGGCCATGTCGGTCGCTGATCCCAAACCCGTGCATGCCCGCGTCGGCAATCTCGCCTTCGCTCTGCCGCAGGTCGAAGAGAGGGTATCACATGGCTCGCCCTGCTGGCGCGTCGCTGACAAGCGGATGTTCGCTTATTTCTGGCACAATCATCATGCCGACGACATCACTGCCGTCCTCGTCAAGACGAGCGGGATCGAAGAGCAACAGATGCTGATCGAGATGGACCCCGAAATCTATTTCAGGCCGCCCTATCTCGGACCGTCGGGTTGGGTTGGCGTGCGGCTCGACCAGCCAGACACCGATTGGGATCTCGTCGAGCACCGCCTGCGCCAAAGCTGGCGACTTTGCGCCCCGCCTAAACTTGCGGCGATGATGGATTTCTAACTTCTACCGTCACCCCCGCGGAGGCAGGGGTCCATGTCTCTTTCGGCTTGCGACAGCATCTGAGATAAAGACAGACATGGATGCCTGCCTCCGCAGGCATGACGATTAAAGGTTCAGCGCAAACACCAGATCGTCGAACACGGACTCGCCCACCTGGAAACGCCGCGTCCCGATCTGTACGCCGCCCATCCTGCGATAAAATCCGATCGCTCCTTCATTACCGGAATAGACACCAATCAGCAGCCGGCGCTTTCCCAGCGTGCGGGCGTGATCAATCGTCGCCTCGATGAGCCTCCGGCCCAGACCGCCGCCATGCCATTTGGAAAGAATGTAGATGCGCCGCAGCTCGATATCGCCATCATCGACGGCGATCGGCAGATCGGGCGGCGTCAGCAGCGCATAGCCGACAGGAGCTTTCGTCCCGGGCAATTCGGCGATCCAAAGCGCTGAACCGGGATCCGCAGCGAAGACCTGATAGGCGCCCTCGCTATTCTTCGTCCGGTTATGCGCGAGCATGTCGGCAACACCGATGAAGTGCGCGTAGGATTCGAGAAAGATCGCCGCGCCGACCATCGCCAGTGCGGCAGCGTCGTCCTGCCCGGCCCGTCTGATGGTCGGGAGGCGGTCAGCGGACTGCCGGGGGCAGCCTGCAGCCGGAGACCGGCTCGCGCTGCGAGCCGATAGACCGGCCATGTCAGCCGACAATCTCTTCCGGTTTGAAGAAGAAATCCATTTCTATCCTGGCGTTCTCGAGGCTGTCCGAGCCGTGAACCGAATTCGCCTCGATCGACTCCGCGAAGAGCTTGCGGATCGTGCCCTCGTCGGCATTGGCCGGATTGGTTGCGCCCATAACTTCGCGGTTCTTGGCAACTGCATTGTCGCCCTCAAGCACCTGAACGACGACCGGGCCCGAAATCATGAAGCTGACCAGGTCGTTGAAGAATGGCCGCTCACGATGAACGCCGTAAAAATCCTCGGCCTGCGCCTTGGTCATGTGAATCCGCCTGGAAGCAACGACGCGCAGACCGGCCTCTTCCAGCTTGGCGGTGATCGCACCGGTCAGGTTCCGACGGGTCGCGTCGGGCTTGATGATCGAGAAAGTCCGTTCAGTCGCCATCGCGGGCGGCTCCATTTCTTTGGGTCGTTGGAATGATGGCGCGCCTTTAGAGGGTGCGCTGCAATATGGCAAGGCGTGCAGCGGGGATCGCGGCCCCTTCGACACCGGAATTAGCCCGATGGTGCATCGTCAGCCCCCTCTCGCGCAACCAGCCCAAAAGCGTCACGCGGCTTGCGCGCCATCTCCCTCCGGTTTCGCAAAATCGGGATATGACCCCAAGGTCGCGAACAGCACGGCGGAGATGATCGCCACCGGAATGATCGACCAGAGCAAAGCCGCATAGGTGCCGCTGACATCGAAGGCGTAATTGGCCAGCAATGGTGCAACGCCGCTGGTCAGCGCGAGCAGGCCGACCATCGTGCCGTAGATGAGTCCGAAATGCTTCAGCCCGAAATGACGGCTGGCAAGATAGCCGACACCATCGAATTCGATACCGAGCGCCAGGCCGACAATCGCCACCGCAGCGATCGCAGCAGGGATCGACCCAGGCAGGAAGAGGAGCAGCAGCGCCGAAATGGCGGGGCAAGCTGTAGCAATGCCAACGACTCTGGAGGCATTGTAGCGATCGATGAGATAGCCACCGCTAAGCTTGCCGGTAATTCCGGCGATGCCGCTCACGCCGGCAACAGCCGCCGCTTCGCCCCGCTCGATACCCGCCTCGCTCAGAATCGGTACCAGGTTCATGCCGAGCGCCGTGGTGGCGGCTGAGATCGCTGCCGTCGCCCCAGCGATCTTCGCGAACTTGATCGAACGCATCGCTTCCTGTTTCGTCAGCCCCGGCAATTCTGGGGGCTTGGCCTGTTCGGGATCGCGCATGCGGGTCCGCCGCCGGGTGTCTGCGATGCTGTAAAAGCCGAACAGGACAAGCGGCAACGTAACCATAAGCCAGATCGCGCCTAGCCCCATATAGGCACCGCGCCAGCCGTAATTCTGGATCAGATAATGTGTCAGCAATGGCGTGAGCGATGTGCCGACACTGGTTCCGCACAGTGCCACCGCCAGCGCCATGCCGCGACCGGTGGTGAACAGACTGGTCACGGCTGCCACCCAAACCGTCGGCTTGATGAAAGGATGGGTTACCGCCATCAGGCACCACAAGGCCCACCATGACCAGATGCTCGGCCCAGCCTGTGACAGAATCGCGATCGCACCGCACAGCGCGATGACGCCAAAGATTGCGATCCGTCGCGCGCCATAACGGTCGATCGCCATCCCCATGAAAGGTGCGACCAGACAACCGACGACTGCGACGATCGTCGGGCCTGACGCGATCTCCGCGCGCTTCCAGCCGAACTCCTTCTCGAGCGGGGCGATCATCATCCCGGTCGAGTAGAGATACACCGTCACCAGGCCGATTCCGAAGATCGATGCGAGAACGACGCTCCAATGCTGGCGCCATTCGCCGGTCGCCTCCCCTCCCATTCTCAGTGACACATGACTCTCCCTCGCCCCCGTCTTAGCCGTATCGCCGCCGATGCCAAACATCACATCGTTCAATTCGCCCCGCGCCCTTGTCATTTCGGAAGCGACCGGCAAAGCTTCGGATCGGGCTTCACCAGGGGACAAGCGGAACATGACGATCAGAAAAGCCGTTACACTCGCGGCGCTGCTGTTCACGGTGTCCTGCGCTACGCCGCAAAGGGTCGCCGGGCCGACCCACTCGCCCGCCACGCCCTGCCCCGCCGAGATCGCCTCCACAAAATCACGCGCCGGTCAGGTCTGGTGGCACGAGAATCGCTGGCGTTTCGCCACCGACGAAGCGGCCGACGCCGCCTATCGCCAGCTCGCCGAGGGAGCGTCGCCATGGCCGGATTGGTATACCCCTTATGAAACAACGCTTGCGCCGGGCACCCGCTTTCAGATGGCGATCGGTGGCCAGCAGACCCCCGAAATGCCGGGCAGTTTCGGCACTTTCGACCAGATCCGCAGCGTCTCCGACGTCCGCGACTATCTCGCCGTCCGCCTCGCATGGAAGCCCCAGGTTGACCGGGTCGTCACTTATGAGGTCGTCAAGCCGGTGCCAGTGAAGATCGGCCCCGTCGGGCCGCAGGTCGATCCCGACAATTGCGCGCTGCTCGAAGGCCGCTGGTCGCAATTCCAGGCGAAGGTCGAACGGGGAACCTTCATAACCTACCTCAAGATCATCGATGTCCACCCTATTCCCTGAGACATTGTTGAGCTTCCTGTTCCACACAGGCCCGGGGGCTTCGGCGCGCCGGGCGAGGCAGCATGGCGATCACAGGCTCGTGAACTGTTTTACCGCTTGATGACGGCAACACGGCTTTCCGTTCGTCACAAATGCGACTATCGGCCGACCATCTGGCCCGAACCGGGCCCCACACCAACGTCATGGGATGACATGATGCGCAAGATCACCGCTTTCCTCTTTGCTTCCACCCTGCTCGCCACCGCTTCCATCGCCGCCACACCCGCCTTCGACGTTGGCCGGGTCAGCCAGGATGTGAAGACCCTGTCCGACGACAGCTTCGAAGGCCGCGCTCCCGCCACGCCTGCCGAGGTGAAGACGGTCGATTTCCTGATCCGGCAGATGAAGGCGGCGGGATTGCAGCCCGGTGGACCCAAAGGCCAGTGGACCCAGGACGTGCCGCTGCTCAAAGCCGACATTATCGGAACGCCGAGTCTCACCCTCAACCTCGGCGGCGCCTCCCGGCCGCTCAGCCAGGGCGTCGAGATTGCCGTCCGCGCCGCCTTGACCGGGCAGAGTCAGGTTGACCTCAAGGGAGTACAGCTGGTTTTCGCTGGATATGGCGTCAAGGCGCCTGAGCGCGGCTGGGACGATTTCAAGGGCGCCGACCTCAAGGGCAAGATCATGGTCGTGCTTGTTAACGATCCCGACTTCGAAGGTGGTGAAGGGGATTTTGGCGGCAAGACGATGACCTATTATGGCCGCTGGACCTACAAGTTCGAGGAAGGTGCCCGGCAGGGCGCCGCCGGGGTCCTCGTCATCCATGAATATGCCCCCGCTTCCTATGGTTGGGCGACCGTCAAAAACTCAAACAGCAACACGATGTTCGACATCGTTAGCCCTGCCGCCGCTGCGGAGCATGTGCCGGTCGAGGGCTGGATCCAGCGCGACCTCGCCGCCGATCTGTTCAAGGCAGCCGGAATGGATTTCGATGCGATGAAGGCGGCCGCGCGGAAGAAGGATTTCAAGCCGGTTCCGCTCAATGCGACCCTCGATGCTTCCTATGCGGTTAAGCCCGAGACGATCGTCTCGAAAAACGTCATCGGCCGCCTGCCCGGGAAAACCCGCCCCAACGAGACGGTGATCTATTCGGGCCATTGGGACCATCTCGGCGTTGGGCTAGCCGATGCAAAAGGGGACCGCATCTATAACGGCGCGCTGGACAACGCCTCCGGTGTCGCGATGATCCTCGAGCTCGGCCGCGCGTTCGCCAAGGCGCCGCGCACCGACCGCTCGATCGTGTTCATGGCGGTGACCGCCGAGGAACGCGGATTGCTTGGATCGAGCTATTATGGTGCCAACCCGGTCTATCCGCTCGGTACGACCGCCGGTGTGATCAACATGGACAGCAGCTTCGGCCAGGGCAAGGCGAAAGATTATAGCATTTCGGGTGTTGCCAGGCTCGGCCTGCTCGACCTTCTGATCTCTGAAGGTAACAAGCTCGGCCGGACCTTCACCCCCGATCCCTATACCGAGAAAGGGAGCTTCTACCGCTCGGATCACTTCCCGATGGCGAAGGTCGGCGTCCCTGCCATTTCATTCGAACCGGGTATCGATCTGGTCGAGGGCGGCATCGCGCGCGGCAAGCAACTCGACGGCGAATATACCCGGGACCGATACCATCAGCCCGCAGACGAATGGCGCGCCGACTGGAACCTGTCGAGCGTGGCTCCCGACCTTACCCTGCTTTACAACACCGGCAGGACGCTCGCGAACAGTCACAGCTGGCCCGAATGGAGCGCAGACTCCGAATTCAAGGCGAAGCGCGACGAAACCGCGGCGGCACGCAAATAGACGGCAGCGGGGCGCCGCCTATTGCGGCGCCTCGTCGGCCTTGCGCAGTTGTTCGCGCAGCGCCTCCAGCCGCTCGCGATAGCCTTCGGCATCCCCATATTCGAGAAAGGCCTGATAGCGTCGGTGCGGGTCGCTGACGCGCAGTGCATGTTTTATCGGGCACCAATATTGCTCCGTCCGGCTCGCGATCTCGCGAACATAAGCAATCAGCCCATTGGCATAGCTGCAGTACAGGCAATTCAGCGCCTCGATCCAGTTCAGATAGCCGAGCCCGCCCCGATCGAACATGATAAAGTCCGCCCGGCGGACACGCGGGATGCGATAGGCCCGGAAACAGATCGCCTGGTAAAGACTCATCCAGCCGTCCATCACCAGCAGCGGAATGATCAACGAATAGATCACCGGCGCCACGAGGATGTTCACAAGGGGGGCACCCGCCAGGAATTTGCCCACCCCGAGGCGCAATTGCCGGTGCTCGATCGCAATGCCATGCTCAAACTCGATGAGGCCCGCTTTCAGCGACCAGCCTAGATTCTTTCGCCGCTTCTCAATCTCCCGATCGAGATCGGCCTGAAGTCCGACAATTTGCTCGACCAGTTGGTGCAGCCGCTGCGTCATCCCGGGAGCCTTTCAGGTTGGTATCAAGACCTTGATAGCGGATATTCGCTACAATATCGCCGCCATCTCGACTTGATGCTCGCCCGCTTTGGCGATCCGGATTCCGATCGATCGGAGACCAGACCCGGCGCGGCATATTCCGATCCACATGACGATGACGTTCTCCCCGACATTATGACTTAGCCGGTGCGTTGACGCTGTCCCGGTGAGGATTTAGGCTCAGCAAAAATCAGGCATCGCCGGAGAGATCAAATGACTTACGTACGAAATGCCTGGTACGTCGCGGGGTTCGAGATGGACGTCGAACCGGGCAAGCCCTTCGCGGCGATGATCCTCAACGAATCTATCGTTTTCTTCCGCGCCGGTGATGGCCGAATCGTCGCGCTCGAAGATCGATGCGTCCACCGGCTCGCCCCGCTGTCGCTCGGTCGCTGCGAGGGCGATCATATCCGCTGCATGTATCATGGCCTGATGTTCGATGCTGATGGCCGCTGCGTCGAGATTCCGGGCCAGGAGCTGATCCCCGCCAAGGCGCGGGTGAGGACCTATCCGGTGGTGGTCAAACATAGCTGGATCTGGGTGTGGATGGGCGATCCCGCGCTCGCCGACCTCGGCCTGGTGCCACCCGCTATCGGCTATGACGATCCCGCCTGGGTCGTCGGCCACGGCCATCTCGATTATGAAGCCGACGCCCGGCTGATCGCCGACAATCTGCTCGATTTCAGCCATGTGACCTTCGTCCATGCCGACAGTTTCCAGATGTCACCCGAATA
>CANJRZ010000027.1 GCA_947476735.1 Sphingomonadaceae bacterium | reverse complement strand
TGCCTATGTGCAGGACCAAATCAGTATCGGTGAACATTTCGAGATCGTGGCAGGGTTGCGCTACGACCGGTTCAAAATCAGCGGCGTCGACCTCCAACCGGCGGTAGATCGTCCGTTTGGACGCACGGACGAGACTGTGTCGCCACGCCTCGGACTGATCATCAAGCCCCAAAAAAATGTCTCGATTTACGGCAGCTTCAGCAAGTCCTTTCTGCCGCGATCGGGAGACCAGTTCCTGACCCTCACCACCGTTCAGGAAAATCTCGAACCGGAGAAATTCACCAACCTTGAGCTGGGCGCCAAATGGGACATCAAACCCGGTCTCAATGCGACGCTGGCAATCTTTCAGCTTGATCGCACCAATGCCACCACGCCCGATCCGGCTAATCCGTTGGCCAGCATCAATGTCGGCAAGACGCGGACCAAGGGTGTCGAATTTGCATTGACCGGGCAGATCACGGGGGCCTGGCAGATCAGCGGCGGCTATAGCCATCAGGATGGCAAGCTGCGACGGAACAGTTTTGTAGTACTCGGGCAGGTGCCGAAGCATCAGTTTTCGCTCTGGAACCGCTATGACATCAACGAGCGCTTCGGTGTTGGTCTCGGGATCGTCCGACAAAGCAACCAATTTGCTGCTATCCGCTCAACAACCGCTACAACGCGCTTGCCGGGCTTCACGCGCATCGATGCTGCGCTGTTTTTCGACGCCACGGACAGGATCAAGATTCAGTTCAACGTCGAAAACCTGCTCGACAGCCATTATTTCGCGGATGCCCACAACAACAATAATATCTCGACGGGTGCTCCGCTGAACGCACGGATGTCGGTCCGCTATAAATTCTAGCGGCTGGCGGGTCAGCCAATCCAGCACCGTCATTGGTACCCAGAGCCACCGATTATCCTGATAGTTTTGGTGCGCCGACTGCGCTAATGGGCCGCCTTCCAAACCGGACGAGGGCGGACATGACAGCGATGATCGACAAGGCAGGGCTCAAGGTCGCGGAAGTGCTGGTGCGCTTCATCGAGGACAGGGCATTGCCCGGCACGGGGATCACCGCCGACATTTTCTGGGCCGGCATGACCGAAATCTACGCGCGTTTTGGGCTGGAAAACCGAGTGCTTCTTGCGAAACGCGACGATCTCCAGGCGAAGATCGACGCCTGGCATGGGAGCCAGGGAGGCCGACCGCTCGACATGGCCGCCTACCGGGCTTTCCTGTCCGAGATCGGCTATCTGGTACCAGAGCCGGCGCCCTTCACCGTCGGTTCGGCCAATGTCGATCCGGAGATTGCGACGACCGCAGGGCCTCAACTGGTCGTGCCGATTCTCAATGCGCGCTTCCTGCTCAACGCCGCCAATGCCCGCTGGGGCAGCCTTTACGACGCGCTCTACGGCACCGACGCGATCCCCGGCATGCCTGCAGGCAAGGACTATGATCCTGCCCGTGGCGCGCTGGTGATCGCCTGGGTGAGGGACTTCCTCGATACAGCAGTGCCGCTGGAGAACGGAAGCTGGGCCGATCTTTCGAACCCCGAGGGTGGGATCGCGGCTCGCGACACATCCCAATATCTTGGCCAGCGCGCTAACGGCGCTGTGCGGCTGTTCCGGCATAATGGGCTGCACATCGAGGTCCATTTCGATCGTAGCCACCCGATCGGCAAGGACGACCCAGCCGGAATTGCCGATGTCATCCTCGAATCGGCGCTGACGACGATCTGTGATCTCGAAGATTCAATCGCAGCGGTCGATGCCGCGGACAAGGTCGCCGCCTACTCCAACTGGCTTGGTCTGATGCGCGGGGATCTCGAGGAAAGTTTCGAGAAGAACGGCAAGATGATGACACGCCGGCTCAATCCGGACCGCGCCTACACCGCACCCGACGGATCGAGCTTCACCTTGCCGGGTCGCAGCGTCTGTCTGGTTCGGAATGTCGGCCATCTGATGACGACACCGGCGGTGATACTCGACGATGGCTCGGAAGCACCCGAGGGCATACTCGATGGTATCGTCACCAGCCTGATCGCGCTCCATGATCTCAAGGGTCTGGGGACGTACCGTAACAGTGCGGCCGGCTCGGTCTATATCGTCAAGCCCAAGATGCACGGCCCCGACGAGGCCGCGCTCACCAACAGCCTGTTCGACGCGATCGAGGACCTGCTCGGTCTTGCCCGTCACACTATCAAGGTTGGCGTAATGGATGAAGAGCGTCGTACGTCGGCCAACCTCGCCGCCTGCATCGCGGCGGTTAAGGACCGGATCATGTTCATCAACACCGGCTTCCTCGACCGCACTGGTGACGAGATGCACACGTCGATGCGGGCCGGGCCGATGATCCGCAAGGGCGACATGAAAACCAGTGACTGGATCACCTCTTACGAAGATCGCAACGTCCAGATCGGGCTCGCCTGCGGTCTTTCAGGCAAGGCGCAGATCGGCAAGGGGATGTGGGCTGCGCCCGATAAGATGGGCGATATGCTGGTGCAGAAGATCGGCCATCCGAAAACCGGCGCGAACACCGCCTGGGTACCCTCGCCGACCGCAGCAACGCTGCACGCCACACATTACCACCAGGTGGATGTGTTCGCACGCCAGGCCGAACGCCGTACAGAGCCGGTTGCAAGCCTCGACCGTCTCCTGACCATCCCCGTTGCGGCCGGCAAGAACTGGTCGCCGCAGGAAATCAGGGACGAACTCGACAACAACGCTCAGGGTATCCTGGGCTATGTCGTGCGCTGGGTTGATCAGGGGGTCGGTTGCTCGAAAGTTCCTGACATCCATGATGTCGGCCTGATGGAAGATCGGGCAACGCTGCGCATTTCCTCACAGCATATGGCCAACTGGATGCTGCATGGAATCTGTACTGCCGATGAAGTCGACGCGGCGCTTCGCCGCATGGCGGCCAAGGTCGATGCGCAGAATGACGCTGATCCCTGGTACAAGCCGATGGCCGGTCATGAGGACAAGAGCCTCGCCTTCCAGGCTGCCCGCGCGCTGGTATTCGAGGGTGTTGAGCAGCCCAACGGCTATACCGAGCCTCTGTTGCACGCTTTCAGGCGGAAGGTGAAGGCAAGCTAAGGGGGCTGAAGGGGTCAGCCCCGCTTTATGCCCTAAGGCTGGGTGCGAGCGCGGTCCTTACCGGTCGGCGGCACGTCGACGAGCGGGTCACCGCCCAGCGACTGATAAAGCGCCACCAGATTCTGCGCCTTGATCAGGCGTGTCGCAGCGAGCGTCCGTGCAGCGCTATAGGCAGTGCGCTGGGCGTCGAGCAGGCTTAGATAAGGATCGATGCCTTCACGATAGCGTGCCGTGGAAAGCATCAGCGAGTCGCGCGCTGCCGCATCGAGGCGGGTGGTCGCCTTAAGCTGCCGATCGATCGTAGAGCGGCGGGCCAGTGCGTCTGCGACGTCGCGGAAGGCCGTCTGGATCGCTTTCTGATAATTGGCGAGCGCGAGGTCGCGCTGTGCCCTGACATAGCGCGCGTTCGCGAACGCACCGGGTGCAAAGATCGCCTGATCAACCCGGGGAGTGACGTTCCAGGCAACCGCGTCGCTCTGAAAGAGGTTGGACAGCGCAGAACTGGCAAAGCCGGCAAATGCGGTAAGCGAGATTTGCGGCAAGAAGGCGGCCCGAGCCGCACCGATCCGCGCATTGCTTGCGCGCAGTCGGTATTCGGCTTGGTTGACGTCCGGACGGCGCAGCAGAACCGAGCTATCGAGCCCGGCGGGGACGTCGGCTAACAAACCGTCGACGCTTTGGATCGATGCGGGGAGCAACGCCGTGTCGATTGGCGTTCCGACCAGCAGCTGGAGTGCGTTGCGATCCTGCTCGACCGCGGACTCGAGCGCGGCTTGATCAGCTTCGGCCTGAACCAGAATGGTTTCAGCTCTGCGCAGATCGGTACGCGGCGCCACGCCGCCCTTGAGCAATGCCCGCGTGAGATCGACGCTCTTGCTGGCACTTGAGCGGGTCTCGGTCGCGACGGCGAGCAGGCTGCGGTCGGTGGCAAGCTTCAGATAGGTATTGGCAACGCCCGCGACGATGCTCAGTCGGGTCCCGCGCTGCGCCGCTTCGCTGGCGTAGAATTCGTTGAGCGCAGCGTTACTGAGACTGCGAACGCGCCCGAACAGGTCGAGCTCCCAGCTGGCCGCGAGTTGCGCGGTATAGGTAGTTCGCCTGCCACCGCTGCTGGCGCCATTGCCTCCGCCATTGCTGTTGGAGGTGCCCCCGTTGTTCGAATTATTGTTTGAACGGGTCCGGTTCGAACTGTCGCCGGTGCTGTCGCTGGCTACTCCGCCGATCTGCGGCAGCAGATCTGACTGCTGAACGCCAACAAGCGCGCGTGCCGCGAGAATATTGGCATAAGCGGCCTTCAGGTCCTGGTTATAGGCAAGCGCCTGATCGATCAGCCTGACGAGGTTGGGATCAAGAAATATCTCGCGATAGTTGAGCGTAGCCGGCGCAGCCTCCGCCGGCTGGCCTGCTGGCGGCAATGCGGTCGGAATGGCCGGGGCCGGTCGATGATATGCCGGCTCGAAACTGCATCCGGCCAGGGCAAGAAGCGCCACCGTGCTGAACAGGCGGGGATTCATTCCGCAGATCCGTGCGCATGTTTGCTGCCGAACAACTTGCGCGCGAGCACGAAGAAGATCGGAACGTAAAAGATGGCGAAGGCTGTGGCGGTCAGCATGCCGCCGAGCACAGCCGTGCCGATCGCCACCCGGGCGCTGGCGCCAGCTCCTGTCGAGATTGCGAGGGGCAATACGCCGAACATGAAGGCAAAGCTCGTCATCAGGATCGGCCGGATACGGATGTGCGCCGCCTCGATTGCCGCTTCGAGCGGAGTCTTGCCCTCTTTTTCTGCCTGTTCGGCAAATTCGACGATCAGGATCGCGTTCTTAGCCGACAGTCCCATAGTGGTGACAAGGCCAACCTGGAAGAAGACGTCGTTTTCGAGGCCGCGGAGCAGCACTGCGAGAGTCGCACCGATCAGGCCGAGCGGGATAACCATGATTACCGCAAGCGGGATTGACCAGCTTTCGTAAAGCGCTGCGAGGCATAGAAAGACAACGAGTACGGACAGCGCATACAGGATTGGCGCCTGACCGCCCGCTTGCCGTTCCTGATAGCTCAACCCGGACCAGGCGACCGAAACGCCCGGTACCTTGGCCGCGATTTCAATCATGCGCTGCATCGCTTCGCCGGAGCTTTTGCCGGGCGCGCCCTGTCCCTGGATCTGGTAATTTGGGACGCCGTTGAAACGGGTGAGGGCGCTCGGAGACTGTGCCCAATGGGTTGTGGCGAATGCCGAGAAGGGTACCATTTCGCCGGAAGCCGATCGAACATGCCAACTCCCGAGATCGTCCGGCTTACTGCGGAAGGGCGCATCGCCCTGGATGAAGACGCGTTTGACCCGGCCACGATCGATGAAGTCGTTCACATAGAGCCCGCCCCAGGCTGCAGCCAGTGTCTGGTTGACCGCAGCCTGGCTGATCCCGAGTGCGCCGATCTTTTCGGAGTCGAAGTCGACCGCCAGGGTTGGAGCGTCGTCGAGGCTGTTCGGTCGGACGGCGGCAAGCGTCGGATCGGCTGCGGCTTCGGCGAGGATCTGGTCGCGGCTCTCACGGAATTGCGCGTGACTCAAGCCGCCGGTGTTCAGCAATTCCATGGCGAAGCCGCCAACAAAGCCGAGGCCCGGGATGGAGGGTGGAGTAAGCACGAAGACCTGAGCGTCGCGGATCGTCGACAGCGCCTTCGTCGCGCGGCGGGCCACTGCGTCGGTACTATGCTCCCTGCCCTTGCGTTCGTCCCAGGGAGCAAAGCCGATAAAGCCACGCCCGGTATTCTGGCCCTGGCTGCCGAAACTCTGTCCTCGAACAACGAAGAAGGTGCTGATGTCGCGCGCCTCCTTTTCGGCGAAATAATTCTCCACCACTTGGGCGACCTGCTCGGTGCGTGCGGCGGTAGCACCGGGGGGAAGGATGAACTGGACCTGGGCGAGGCCCTGATCCTCGTTCGGGACGAACCCGGTCGGCAGGCGAGAGAACACAAAGACGAGCACGCCGACCACGACGAAGAAGAGAGCCATCGCCGTGCCAGTGCGGGCAATCGCCCTGCCCGTTGCGTCACGGTAACGATCGGACATGCGCTTGAACCAGGCGCTGAATCGATCACCATAGAGACGCGCGTGGGCGATCAACCCTTCGCGCTCGGTCGGGCTGTCGTTGCTCCGGCGCTTGAGGAGCGTTGCCGCAAGCGCGGGTGACAGAACCAGTGCAACAATGATCGATAGCACCATCGACGAGACGATGGTGATCGAGAACTGGCGGTAGATGACGCCGGTCGAGCCGCCGAAAAATGCCATGGGCAGGAACACGGCGGAAAGCACCATTGCGATGGCGATAAGCGCCGTGTTGATCTCGGCCATCGATTTGATGGTGGCCTCGCGGGCCGTAATGTCAGGATCCTCCTCCATAACGCGTTCGACATTCTCGACGACCACGATGGCGTCGTCGACGAGCAGGCCAATGGCGAGAACGAGGCTGAAAAGGGTCAGCGTGTTGATCGAATAGCCCGCGGCGGCGAGAACGCCGAAGGTGCCGAGCAACACAACGGGCACTGCGATCGCCGGTATCAATGTCGCCCGCCAGCTTTGCAGGAACACGAACATCACCAGCACGACGAGCAGGATCGCCTGAACCAGAGTCAGGACGACTTCCTTGATCGACAGCCTGATGAAGCGGCTGGCATCATTGAGGTAGTTAGCGGTGTAGCCCTGCGGAAAGCTTTTCGACTGAGCCTCGACATAGGCACGGACAAGGTCCGAGGTTTTCAGTGCGTCGGCCCCCGGCGCGAGCAGGACCGCCATGCCGGCTCCCGGATGCCGGTCGATTCGCCCGAGCGAGACATAATTCTCGGCGCCGAGTTCGACCCGGGCAATGTCCTGCATGCGGACCTTCGAACCATCATTGCGGGTCTTGAGAACGATCGCCTTGAACTGGTCGACAGTTGTCAGGCGGGTCCGCGAGGTCACGACAACGTTGAGCATCTGCTCCTTGGATGAGGGCAGGGCACCCAATTGGCCGGAAGCTACCTGGGCATTCTGGCTCTGTATGGCGGAGACGATGTCCTCCGGCATCAGCCCGACTGCAGCGAGCTTGAAGGGATCCATCCAGATCCGCATGGCGTATTGAGCGCCAAACACGTTCGTGTCCCCGACACCGGGGATACGACCTATGCCATCCTGGAGGTTGGAAATCAGATAGTCCGCGATGTCACGGCTGGTAGAACGATCGCCTTCGTCCTTCATCGCGATGACGAGCAGAAAATCAGGGTTCGCTTTTGTGACGACCAGCCCCTGCTGCTGCACCTGCTGCGGAAGCCGCGGCAAAGCCTGCTGGACCTTGTTCTGCACCTGGACCTGGGCGATGTCCGGATCGACGCTCTTGTCGAAAAAGACGTTGATCGAGGCCTGTCCGAACGCGTTTGAATTCGACGAGAAATAGATCATCCCATCGAGACCGGTAAGCTGTTGCTCGATGATCTGGGTGATGTTCGACTCAACCGTTTCAGCCGATGCGCCCGGATAATTGGCACGGATATTGACCGATGGCGGCGCGATATTGGGATATTGCGAAACCGGCAAACTGATCAGGCCACCGGCCCCCACCAGCATGATCATGATCGCGATCACCCAGGCGAAGATCGGACGATCGATGAATATTCGAGAGATCATCGTGTCGGGTTCAGCCGCTCTTGCCCGGGGCGCCAGGCTTGCCCGGCGGCGGTAATGGGGGGGACCCGGCAGGAACCGGACGGATCGGTTTGCCGGGCTTGATCTTGCCGAGCCCTTCGACGATGACCTTGTCGCCTGGCTTTAGTCCCTCGGTTGTCAGCCATTTATCGCCGACGGCGCGATCGGCGGTGATGGTCCGGACTTCTGCCTTGTCTCCGGCGCCGACCAACATGACCGTCGCCTGGCCAGTGGGGCTGCGGCTTACCCCGGCCTGCGGCACAAGGATCGCATTCTGCCGGGTTATCTGAGACAGGGTTGCACGGACATACATGCCGGGCAGCAGAAGGCCCTGCGGATTGGGGAAGCGCGCCCGTAGTGTGACCGTTCCTGTGCGCGGGTCGACCATCGCTTCGGTGAATTCGAGCCGACCCTTGGCCCCATAGGCGCTGCCATCTTCCAGCTTGAGTTCCACTGTCGCCGACGAGGGCACGGAGCCGCCCTGCGCCAACTGACGCCGCAGTGTGAGCAACTCGCCGCTCGATTGCTGAATATCGACATAGATCGGATCGAGACGCTGTATCGTCGTGAGCGGATCAGCCTGGCCTCCGGTTACCAGGGCTCCGGTGGTTACCAGCGAGCGGCCAATCCGTCCGCTGATCGGCGCCGGGACATTGGTGTAGCGAAGGTTGATCCGCGCGGCCTCGAACTGGGCGGCGGTCTGCGCTACAGCTGCCTGAGCTTGCTTCGCGGCCGCAGTGGCTTCGGTATAATCTTGTTGGCTGACAGCCTCAATCTGGGCAAGCGGCTTGAATCGGGTGGCCTTGGCCGACGCGGATTCGCGCTGGGCCCGGGCATTGTCGAGATTTGCAGCGGCCTGATTAAACGCCGCGCGATAAAGGCCAGGGTCGATCTGGTACAGCGTCTGCCCGGCGCGAACCAAACTCCCTTCGGTAAACAGTCGGGCCTTTACGACTCCGGACACCTGGGGTCGCACCTCGGACATTTCATAGGCCGTGGTCCGCCCCGAAAGCTCGACATAAAGCGGGACTGCTTCTGTCTTGATCACCACATAGCCGGCCTCGGGCGGAGGTGGCTTGGGTTTCTCTTTGGAGCACCCCAGAAGCAGTGAAATGAAGGCAACAACGAGCCAGGAACCGCGACCCGCCAAGGGATTCGTCATGGTGCAACCTTCGAAAACAGCGGCTGGCATAAGCCTGTGCTAGCGACACGCCCCGGCTTAAACAATCGCTACATGTTGCAAGTGCGCACTTTTTTCAGTTGCATCATGGTTCCGGCTGACGAAGGCCCTTCGTTGCCGGACAGCTAAAATTGATGCAGTGCAAGGTGGAACGGGGCCGCAGCTCGCGCCGAATGCTCACGCACGCGATGGGCCGAGCTTTCAACCGCGGTTTGGATTTCGCCGGGAAAGTTTAGTCGACGTCCTCGACGTCGACCGTCTCCCCGGAGACCCGTTGGGAAAGCGCTGCAGCCATATATCTGTCGAGGTCACCATCGAGCACATCGGATGGTGCAGTTGAAGTGACGCCGGTGCGCAGGTCCTTCACCATCTGATATGGCTGGAGGACGTAGGAGCGGATCTGATGGCCCCAGCCGATTTCAGTCTTGGCGGCATAGCCGGCCATCGCCTCTGCCTCGCGCTTCTGAAGCTCCTGCTCGTAGAGCCGGGCCTTGAGCTGCTTCATCGCTTCGGCACGGTTCTTGTGCTGCGAACGCTGGTTCTGGCAGGCAACGATGATCCCTGTAGGGATATGGGTGATGCGCACTGCCGAATCTGTAGTGTTGACGTGCTGGCCACCTGCTCCTGACGAACGGTAGGTATCGATCTTCAGGTCCTTCTCGAGAACCTCGATGTCGATGTCGTCGTCGACCTCCGGATAGACCCATACGCTGGCGAAGCTGGTGTGGCGGCGTGCAGCCGAGTCATAGGGACTGATGCGCACGAGCCGGTGTACGCCGCTCTCGGTCTTGGCGTAGCCATAGGCATTCTCGCCCTTGATCAGCAGCGTCGCCGACTTGATGCCGGCCTGCTCGCCGGCATGATAGTCGACGAGCTCGACCTTGTAGCCATGTCGCTCCGCCCAGCGGGCGTACATGCGCTGGAGCATACCGGCCCAGTCCTGGCTTTCCGTGCCGCCTGCGCCCGCATTGACCTCGACATAAGTGTTGTTTCCGTCAGCCTCGCCCGCGAGCAACGCGGCAATCTTGTCCTTTTCGGCACGCTCGGCAAGCTCGCTGAGCGCCCTGACCCCGTCGTCGACAAGGGCTGCGTCGCCTTCGGCTTCGGCGAGTTCCATCAGTTCGACGGTGTCGTCGCGCTCTTGCTCGATGGCCTTGACCGCCGAGACCGCTTCATCGAGCCGCCGTCGCTCGCGCATCACGTCTTGGGCTGCTTTGGCGTCGTCCCACAGCTTGGGGTCCTCGACCCGATTGTTGAGCTCGTCGAGCCGGCGTAGCGCGCGGTCCCAATCCAGGAAGCGGCGGACAAGCGCCATCGCCTGGTTGATCTGGTCGACACTGGCTTGCGCTTCGGCGCGCATACGACACTCCAAACCCTAATTCGTCATCCCGGCGGAAGCCGGGATGCCTGCGGCAAACAGAAACCGCGCTCCTGCCGCACAATATCCCTGGCCTCGCCGGGATACGGGCAGCGCATGCGCGCCGCCCTAGTAGATGCCGTCCTGACTTTGCAAGAACTCGCTGTCGGTGGTCGCGCGTGCGGTTGGCGCAGCGCGTTTGGCGATCTCTTCGCGGCGGATTGTCCGTCTAGGCTCACTCTCGGGCTTGAAGGCCTCCCAGATCACCGAAGCATAATAGCTCCCGTCGGGCCAGGCGCCGAAGACGCGGCGCCCGGTTTTTCGGTCGATCCGGATCATCCGGATGCCGCGGGGCGCCTGGAAGGGAACGACCGGCATCCCCTTCATCGCCTTGGCAGCAAAGCTGTAGAAAATGGGTGCCGCGATCGTTCCGCCCTGGGCGTAGCCGCCCATCGATTTCGGGTTGTCGTATCCCATGTATAGGCCGCCGACCATGTCAGCGGAGCCGCCGACGAACCACACATTGGTCGGTCCCGACGAGGTGCCGGTCTTGCCGAACATCGGCCGGTTGAGGCCACGCAGGACCGTCGCGGTGCCGCGTTCGACCACGCCCTCCATGATGTGGAGCATCTGATAGGCAGTCATAGGGTCGATCACCTGCTTTGATCGCAGGCGCGGCCTGGGCATCGGCTTTCCGTCCCATTTCGGCATGTTGCAGCCTTCGCAAGGGCGCTTGTCGGCCCGCCAGATGACCTTGCCGTTGCGGTCCTGGACATAGTCGATCAGTGTCGGCGTCAGTGCACGGCCCTGATTGGCGAACATCGAATAGGCATTGACGATCTTGAGGACGGTGGTCTCGCCCGCGCCGAGCGAATAGGCGAGATAGGGCGGATAATCGCCGATTCCCATGCGCTTTGCGACACCGGTCACCTTGTCCATTCCGATCTGGCTGGCAGTGCGAACGGTCATCAGATTGCGCGACTGCTCGACGCCCCATCGCATCGTCCGCTGACCCGCATTTTCGCCAGAAAAATTCTTAAAGCATTTCTGGCCGAGCCTTGCCGACTGGTAGACACAGAATGGTCCGTCGATGATGATCGAGGCAGGGGTCATGCCGTTATCCAGCGCGGCTGAGTAGACGAAAGGTTTGAACGTCGATCCCGGCTGGCGCTGTGCCTGGGTCGCGCGGTTGAAAGAAGAACCGCGCGAGTCGAAGCCGCCCTGCATCGCCAGCACGCGGCCGGTATGCGGATCCTGGATGATCATGCCGCCGGAGATGCCCGGAATGCTGCGCAGCGACCAGCTGTCGCCGTCGCGGCGCACCACGATCACGTCACCTATCTTGAGAAAATCGAACGCACGGCCGCCGACCCCGGCCTTTGGCATGGTGGCGCCAAAGCTCGGCAATACACCTTTCGTGCCGTTCTCGAAGCCGATCTCTGCCGCGTTGCCGTCGCGTGCGAGTACAACTGCCGGGAACCAATTGGCATAGCCCGCACCGACGTTGAGCCTGGAGAGCTCGCGGACCCAGTCGCCTTGGGTGTCTATCCTGGCCAGTCGACCGCGCCAGCCGGCGGCCGCTTCGAAACGGACGAGCCCGTCTCGCAACGCATCCTCGGCGGCTTCCTGGACTTTGCCGTCATATGAGGACCGCACCCACAGCCCGCCCGCATAGACTGAATTGGGCCCGTCGGAAGCTGTCGTCCCATAGCGGGCGATCAGTTCCTGGCGAACCTCCTCCATAAAATATCCGCCGACGCTCTGACGTGGCGCGTAGCGCGCCACCACACCGAGCGGAGCGGCGCTGGCAGCGGCGCGCTGCTCGCCGGTGATGTAGCCATTCTCTTCCATCTGCTGGAGGACATAGTTGCGACGTTCAAGCGCTCGCTCGGCATGGCGCTCGACAGTGTAATTGGCTGGCGCCTTGGGCAGGATGGCGAGATAGGCGACTTCGGGCAGGGTCAGTTGGCCTACGTCCTTGCGGAAATAGGCCCGGCTTGCCGACTGCACGCCATAGGCGTTCCGACCGAGGAATGTCTGGTTGAGGTAGATTTCGAGAATCTGCTCTTTGTCGAGCGCGCCCTCGATACGGAATGCAAGGATCGCTTCGCGAACCTTGCGCGCGATCGAATAGTCATTGCCGACGATGAGGTTCTTCGCAACCTGCTGGGTGATAGTCGAACCGCCCTTGGCACGTCGACCGCTGCCTACTTTGGCAGCATAATCCCAGACCGCGCCCGCCAAGCCGCCGATGTCGATGCCCGGATGGCTAAAGAAGGTCTTGTCCTCCGCCGAAAGGAAGGCGTGGACCAGCACCGGCGGATATTCGTCATAGGATAGCTGGACGCGTCGCTCGCGCGCATATTCAGCGATCGGTTCCCCGTCGCGGTCGCGGACATTGGTCGGAAGCGGTGGCTGGTAGGCCAGCAGCGCATCGGCCGATGGCAGACCCCGGGCGAAGAAGAACCACATCAGAAGTGTGACGAATGCCGCCGACCACAGCACGTAACCGGACCAGCGCCAGCTCCTGATCTGCCAAAGATGGCGAGCCTGAGCGCTCCATGCGGGAAAGGGGTTGTGAAGAGCGGGGGCGGTCAGCTTCGGCACGCGGCGGCTCTAGCAGCTTTGGAGGCCATTGTTAGCCCTCGAAAGCATCGCATTCATTCCCCGGTCAGCCGTCGGGCGAAATGGATTTCGACGGCCTTGCGGACGCCAACCGCGATGTTGCGGCGATATTCGCCGGACAGCAGCAGGGCGAGATCGTCATCGTTCGAGATATAGCCGGTTTCGAGCAACACCGACGGTACGTCGGGCGCCTTGAGGACGATCAGCCCGGCAAAGCGATGGGCATCGTCCTTGAATTGGATTGTCGGGGACATTTCACGCTGGAGCAGGGTCGCAAACTGCGACGAGATATTCATCGTCTCCCGCTGGGCGAGATCGAGCAGGATCGACGAGACCTCGTTATTCTCACCGCCGAGATCGACCCCGTTAAGGATGTCGGCGCGGTTTTCCTTGGCAGCGAGCTGGGCGGCGACCCGATCGGAAGCGACTTCGGACAGGGTGTAGATGCTGGCGCCGCGCGCAGCTTTGTTCTCGGCGCTGTCGGCGTGGACAGAAATAAACAGATCGGCTTTCAGCCGGCGGGCGACCTCGCGCCGTTCGCCAAGGACGAGAAAGCGATCGTCGCCGCGTGTCAGCGCCACGCGGACGCGGCCCGAGGCTGCGAGTTCATCGCGGATGGCCTTGGCGATCGCGAGCGCAATGTGTTTCTCTTTGTGTGTGCCGTCGGTCGATTGCGAGCCAGGGTCATGGCCGCCATGGCCCGCGTCGATCACCACCAGCGGCCGTTTGGTCCCCCGCGCTCCGGTGACGGCAGGGATCTGGAGCGGACGGGGTGGATCAAGCGGCACGGTGATGCCTCCGCGCTGGGCGACGCGCGCCTCGACGGGCTTTTCCGTGTCCAGTCCGAAGAGCTGGCGACCCCGGCGCACCCCCCTCGCAAACAAGCCTTCACTGACCGGCTTCAGGGTCAGGGTGAGTGCGAGATGGTCCTGCGTGAAGCTTGCGTCGGAAACGACTGCTGGCTTGTTGAGTTCGAACACGACGCGGGCGGTAGTAGGGTCATATTGGCCGTGGCGGGTCGCGGCGATCGGTCCTCCCGAAGCGCTGACCCTACCCATTCGAGCGCCCGGCAGGTCGACGGCGATCCTTTGCGGTGCGGCCAGCATGAAGGCCGAAGCGGTCGCCACCGGCTGGTCGAAGCGCAGCGTGACCGAATTGTCGCCAATGTCGATGGCTGTAATGGTGGCTGCCGCCCGCGCCGTGGCTGGGAACAGCAGCAGGAAAAGCACCAGGAGGCAGTGGGCGAAGCGCTGGCTGAAATCTTCTCTTCGCAAAATGGCCCCGCGCTTGTACCCGCTCCCGAAACGTCGACAGCCTCGATACTTAACCAAAGCTACACTGCTCTTGTCCAGTGTGGTGATGCTTGCTCCCGACTGCTTCGGATGCTAGCACCCCATCTCCGGATGTGGCCGATGTGCGCCAAGGCGCCTATCGCAAGCGCCGCTTCGGACTGGCCGTCGTGATCAGGCGACGGTGTAACAGGTTGACGATCGCATGAGTCATTTTTTGCATCGCTTCGAACACCGCCTTACCAATGGCGGTGCTTGGAGCGGCGCCTTCTATCCGGCGCGGCGCGCCGGATGTGACGATGCATCGGCTGCGTATACTCAATATTTTTCACCTTTGATGAAGCGATCGGATGCGACGCGGCTTGCCGTTCCGCCCGGCGCGACATTCCCATCATTTCGCGCGTGCCGGCCCGGCTTTGCCGCCGGCCCACGCGCATGGAGAGCTTTGAATGACAACCCGCATGCTTATCGACGCACGCCACCGGGAGGAAACCCGCGTGGCGGTCGTCCAGGGGAACCGGATCGAGGAATTTGACTTTGAGTCTGCGGAAAGGAAGCAGCTCAAGGGGAATATCTATCTCGCCAAGGTAACGAGAGTAGAACCGTCGCTGCAGGCGGCGTTCATCGACTATGGCGGCAACCGGCACGGTTTCCTCGCCTTCTCGGAAATCCATCCTGATTATTATCAGATCCCCAAAGAGGATCGTGAGGCGCTGCTTCGCGAGGAGGCCGAGCATGCCGCCGAGGAAGAGGCGCTACGTGCCCGTGAATCCGAACATGATTATGACGGCGACGAGATCGAGACCGATCATCATGATCATGACCACGATCAGGACGATCAGGACGATCAGGACGAGCAAGACGACGACAGCGAAAACGGCGAAAGCGGCGAAGAGCGCAAACCCCGACCGCGCCGCGAGTCGGTCGGCGGCAGTTCCGACGATGTGGAGAATCTGCGCCAGCGCCGGATGAACCTGCGTCGCCGCTACAAGATCCAGGATGTCATTCGTCGGCGGCAGGTGTTGCTCGTCCAGGTCGTCAAGGAAGAACGCGGCAACAAGGGAGCTGCGCTGACCACCTATTTGTCGCTGGCCGGTCGCTATTGCGTGCTGATGCCCAACACCAGCCATGGTGGCGGAATCAGCCGCAAGATCTCTAATGCAGCCGATCGCAAGCGGCTCAAGACGATCATGGCGGAGCTTAACTTGCCGCGCACGATGGGTTGCATTGTCCGTACCGCCGGGCTCCAGCGCACCAAGACCGAGATTAAACGAGACTTCGACTATCTCGCCCGCCTTTGGGACGAGATTCGCGACAATACGCTCCAGTCGTCGGCGCCGGCGCTGATCTATGGTGACAGCGATCTGATCAAGCGAGCGATTCGAGATATCTACAATCGCGATATCGACGAGGTGATCGTCGAAGGCGAGGAGGGCTATCGTCAGGCGCGCGCCTTCATGAAGCTGCTCATGCCGAGCCACGCCAAGAAGGTGGGGCTCTATGCCGACGCGGTGCCGCTATTCCAGCGCTTCGGCGTCGAGGATCAGCTCGCCGCGATGTACCAGCCGCTCGTGCAGCTCAAGTCGGGCGGTTATCTGGTGATCAATCCAACCGAGGCGCTCGTCTCGATCGATATCAACTCGGGCCGCTCGACCCGTGAGCATAATATCGAGCAGACCGCGACTGCCACCAACCTCGAGGCTGCCCACGAGATCGCCCGCCAGCTCCGGCTGCGCGATATGGCGGGCCTTGTCGTCATCGACTTCATCGACATGGAGAACAACTCCAATATCCGTAAGGTCGAGAAAGCGATGAAGGAGGCGCTCAAGAACGACCGCGCTCGGATTCAGGTTGGCCGAATTTCGAGCTTTGGTCTGTTCGAAATGAGCCGCCAGCGGCTGCGCACCGGGGTTCTAGAAGCCTCGACCCGGCAATGTCCGCATTGCGAAGGTACCGGTTTGATCCGAACCGCTTCTTCGGCCGGCCTTTCGGCCTTGCGTATGCTCGAGGACGAGGCAGCTCGAGGACGCGGTTCGCGCCTGATGTTGAGAGCGAGTCAGGAAGCTGCCTTCTACGTCCTCAACCGCAAGCGCGCGGAGCTTGCCGAGATCGAAGACCGCTACGGCGTCACCATCGAGATTCTTTCGGACGGCACGCTCGAAGGAGCACGGATGAGTGTTGAGTCCGGGGGGCCGCCGCCCGCTCATGCGCCGCGGCTGCCTACGCCCATGCCGATCGAGCTCGACGATGATATCGCCGAGGACGAGATCGACGAGGAAGAGGAACTCGAGGCGGAAGCCAACGAAAGCCGGGAAGAAGGCGAAGGGGAAGGCGATCGCGGTGATGGCCGTGGCCGCCGGCGCCGGCGCCGGCGCCGGCGTGGTGGCCGTGGCCGCGAGCAGGACTCGCAGGGCGAAGCAGCCGGTGGCGATGACGGCGGCGAAGAAGCTGAACCGGGCGATAGTGCCGAGGAAGGCGAGACCGTCGCGGAAGGCGAAACCGCCGATAGTAATGGCGAGGCGCGCCGCGGACGTCGGCGTGGCCGTCGCTCGGGCCGCCGCGATGTCGGCGAAAGTGCTGCCGCTGAGACCCCTGCTGACCAGGTCGATACAATTATGGCAGAGGAAGTGCCGATTCCGGCTCCGAAGCCCGAGGCCGAGGAAGGCGCGCCCAAGGGCCGCCGGCGGCCTCGCGCCCGCAAGGACGAGGCCGCTGCCCCGGCCGAAGAAGCCGTGACGGTCTCAGTCGCTCCGGCGCCAGAAGTGCCGGAGGAAGCCGCCAAGCCCCCTCGTGTTAGTCGGCGCAAGAAGGCTGACACTGCGGAGAACCCGGCTGCAGAGGCCACACAAGCCGAGTCTCCGCCCGCTGCGGAGGTTTCCGCTGAGCCAGCTGCGATCGAGGAGACCCCTGCCGGGGATGCCCCGAAGCGTCGGAGCCGCGGGCGTGCCAAGGCCGCGGCTGCCGAACCCGCCGAGGTAACCGAGGCCGGGGCTGAGGACGATACCACCGAGCCTGCGCGCGCCGCTGAAGCAGCGGATGAGGATGGTGAAGGAGGTCCACCCCGCCGTGGCTGGTGGCAGCGGACGTTCGGCGCCTGACAGCGGATGGTGGGCATGAAATGATCTTCACGGGCGGTTCAGCCGTCCGCGGCGAGGAATGACCACCATGGGCCGATTCGAGGGATTGCCGCGATATGTACGCCAGGGGCTGCGGGTCATGCTCGCCGGGCTGCTCACACTGTCGCTGGGGACGCAGCCAGTCATGGCGCAGGGGATCCTGCGCGACGCTGAGACCGAAGCCTATCTAAAGGAAATCTCGGCGCCGTTGATTGAGGCGGCCGGGCTGCAACCCGGCAATGTCGATATCGCTCTGATCGGTGACAAAGAGATCAACGCCTTCGTTGCCGGCGGGCAGATCGTCTTCATCCACAGCGGGTTGATCGAGGCGGCCGACGACACCAATGAGCTGCAGGGCGTGATCGCGCACGAGCTCGGCCATATCGCCGGTGGCCATATCATCCGGACCGACGAGGGGGCCAAGGGTGCGACCGCCATCACACTCCTCTCGCTGCTGCTCGGTGCGGCGGCGATGGCCGCTGGGTCTGGAGATGCCGGCATGGGCGTAATGATGGCCGGACAGCAGGCGGCGCTGGGCAAATTCCTGGCCTTCAACCGCGTTCAGGAGTCCAGCGCGGACGCTGCGGCGATAGGCTATCTCGAAAAGGCCGGCCTTTCAGGCAAGGGTATGCTTAGCTTCTTCCTGAAGCTGAAGAAGGAGGAGTTTCGTTACGCCTCGTCTTATGCGGAGATCGACCCATTCATGCAGACGCACCCGATGTCGGGCGAGCGCGAAGCAACATTGTCTGAAGACGTTCTCAAGTCCCCCTATTATAACAAGAAGGCCTCCCCCGAGCTGGAAGCAAAGTTCAAGCGGATCAAGGCCAAGCTGATCGGCTATATGGATGATCCGGTCATCGCGCTCAGAAAATATCCCGAGACCGACCGGAGCCAGGCTGCCCATTATGCCCGGGCTTATGCCTGGCATCGCGGCGCCTACCCCGAAAAGGCGGCCGAGGAGGTCGAAAAGCTGGTCGCATCGTCGCCCGGCGATCCCTATTTCCGCGAGTTGCAGGGGCAGATTCTTCTGGAATCCGGTAAACCCATAGAAGCCTTGGCGCCATTGCGGCTGGCTGTGCAGGGCACGAGAGGTGCGCCACTGGTGTCGGCGCTGCTCGGCCATGCATTGATCGCGACGGAGGATTCGACCAATCTCCCGGAAGCGCGTGACGTGCTCAAGGTCTCGGTAGCGCGCGATCGCGACAATCCATTCGCCTGGTACACGCTTGGCATGGCCTATTCGCGACTGGGCGACGAACCGCGCGCGCAACTCGCCAGCGCCGAGCGGTTTGCCTTGATCGGAGACCTTGGCCGGGCGAGAGCCAATGCCGAAGCTGCGATGCTGCGCATCCCGCGCGGCACACCGGACTATCTTCGTGCTGAGGATATTGCGCTTTCGGCGCGGACGGTAGCGGCAGAGAAGCGCAAACGATGAGCATCCGCGAGTTCATGCTGCGACATCGCCGTCTGGCGACAACGATCGGCGCCGGTTCGGCGATTCTGGTGGGCGGGAGCGCGGCATTGCTGACGCATCATCGTCCTGCCGTGCCGCTCGCCAGCAAGGCGCAAATCGAGCAGGTCGTCCGAGATTATATCCTCGCACATCCCGAGATCATCCCCGAGGCGATGGACAAGATGCGGGAGAAACAGAGCCGGAGCGCCTATGCGATGCACAAGGAAGCGCTCGAAACGCCCTTCGCATCGGCCTGGGCGGGGGCGGAGAAGGGTGACGTTGCATTGGTGATGTTCACCGATTACGCCTGCGGCTATTGTCGCTCCAGTCAGCCCGACATTGACCGGCTGATTGCCGATGATCCGAAGCTCAAAGTGGTGTGGCGCGAGATTCCTATTTTGGGGCCGGGTAGCGAGATTGCCGCCAAGGCGAGCCTGGCCGCTGCCGAGCAGGGCTCCTATCGCGAGTTTCACCGCCGGATGTTCGCCACAGGACAGCCCGATGGTGCCAAGGTGTCGGCGGTGTTGCGAGGCATGAAGCTCGACCTGCGCCGAGCCCAGCGTGATATCTACGGCCCAACCGTGATGGCGGAACTGAAGAATAATCTCGATCTCGTTGGCAATCTCGACAATTCGCCCGCAACCCCGACCTTTGTCGTTAACGGCCAGATGCTGAAAGGCGCCGTCGGTTATGATGCGCTGAAGCAGGCTATCGACGACGCTCGTAAGCGGACCTGACGCATCTAATCTTCGCCACGTTGCGAGAAGGGACGATTGCCGTGCTCAACGCATGACGTCCCCCTCGATCGTCGCCACGCCAGGATGGTGCTTGTCGAGATGGCGTTTGATGATCTTCAGATTGCGGCTGTTCGAACGAAAGAAGAAGTCAGGAATCGCTCCGATCCAGGGAATTGCGCCCAGCATCAGGTCAAATCCGACATTGCCGAACATCCGTGCCATTTGCCATTTCGACATACCGAGATTGCGGGCCTCCCAGGCTAGCCAGCTGCCCATCACGGCGCCGGCGGCTGGCCCGATCACGGGGATCATGTCCAGGATAACGTCGAGTCCGACTGGCCTGTTGATGCCGGGAATCACGAACATCCGTTCAAGTAGCCCTTCCATCACTTCGATCCGGCGGCGGATGGAAGCGGGATCGCGGTCGATGCCGGGGAGATTGCCGGACATACGGTTGCGGCCGGCGGCCGTGGGTCTTCTCATATCGTGGTCTCCTGACTTGCCTGCCTCACAGCGATTTCGGGCCGGGCAGAAAAATCCACGCGCTCCGCATTCGCTCAGGTCGATCGCCTCAGCGGTTGTTTTGGTTCCCGATCATGGGCGCAAGCGGATGCGCGGCGCGGCTGTTGGGCTGGAATCCCCGCAGGTCGGGCGCGGCCAGCGACCAGCGTACGGGCTGAGCGATCGGAATGAACGGACCGATCGCGGCGAGCTTCGCCTCGGTTTCGGCGATCAACCTGGCGTGCTCCGACGGATCGGTGGCGGCACGAGCAGCATGAAAAGCCTGATCGACATCCTTGCTGCACGGTGCTCCCCTGCTGCACAGGAAGTGGCCCAAAAACCAGTCGGCCTGGTCGAGTGGCGCGACCTCGTCGATCAGGCGCAGGTCGGCCTCGTCACGCGGGTAGACCCGCCTCGCCTCCACTCCGATCGCGCGCCATTGTCGGCGGACCGTTGCGAAAAGGATCGCTGAACCAGGACCTGTTGGCATCGCGATACGCAGAGTGATGCGGTCGTCCACCCCGTTCTGTGCCCGCCATATGTCGATAATGCGCCGGGCGGTCTCGGTTCGGCTGATGCGTGCGCGTGCATCGGAGCCGCTAACATTGTCGATCGCTCTCGCCCAGAAGGGTCGGCTCGGTTCGGCGACGTCGGTCAGACCCGGCGGCAAAATTCCTTGAACCGGCCGCCATCCCTGGATGCCGAGCGCAGTGCCAATTGCCTCCCGGTCGAGTGCCATCGCCAGGGCCTGGCGAACCTCCGTTGCCAGCACGGCCGGTGATGTGCCCGCCACACGGAAACCGAACAGGCCAGTGGCGGAATCGATCTGGATGTTGTGCGCCGGAATCTTCGCCAGCCGGGTGTAGACGAAATCGTCGAATCCAC
This sequence comes from Sphingomonadaceae bacterium, assembly GCA_947476735.1. Lineage (GTDB taxonomy): Bacteria > Pseudomonadota > Alphaproteobacteria > Sphingomonadales > Sphingomonadaceae > Rhizorhabdus. Next base: position 2,851 of record CANJRZ010000027.1, on the reverse strand, counting down.
CGCCCGTGACGAGGGTTGCCTGTCCGTTAACAAACCGAGCGACGGCGAGGCCGACACGTTCGCCGCGCAACAGGATGCGGCGGCTTTCGGTAGCTTTAAGGGCCTCGGCATCTGTCCCCACGCGAAGCGGCAGAGGGCGCAGCCGAGTCAAGCGGCGGACCGCGCCGTCGATCGTTAACGGCCCGGTGCCCTTGCCGTCGATCAACAGCGCGAAGGCAGGTCCAGCCAGCATGGTCATCAGCTCGGTGCGCGGCGCCGACAGCCGTATCTCGATCACTTCGGGGGTGACTGCCACCACCTCGCGGACGGCATCGAGCCCTGCTCCGACGGGCTCGTTGCGATAACGGCGGATGAGGCGGCGCAGGCGGGCGGCGATCTGATCGGCATCCGCACGCTCATGATCGAGCCGGAAGGTGTAATAGAGGCCGTCGTCGGAGATTGCCCAACGGATGGCGACGCCAGGTTCGATCTGGCCGGCCGCGTCGATTCTGACGAGGCCCTGAGCGACTGCTCCCAGCAATGTCGCATCTGAGCGGCGGGGCAGTCCGTTGAGGGGATCGCGCAATCGTGTCTCGGGGCCGATCACGCTCACTATTATCTCATCCTCGCCGTCACTCCTGCCGCATCCGGTGAGGAGCAGCGCGGCTGTAATTGCGAGCAGGGCGGTACGCATCATCCTAATGGTCGAGCCTCAAGGTCCTGCTGGGGTGAACATTTGGTGCGTTGTCGTGCCATCCCCTCACGCGCGGAGCAACCAGCGAGCGGCTGACATAATGGTAGAGTGGGATCAGTGGTGCATCTTCTATCAGGATCGCTTCGGCCGCACGCATCCCTGATTCGCGTGTGGTGGGATCAGCGATTTCCATCGCCTGGTCGAGCGTGGTGTCGAAGGCGCGGCTGGCATAGCCTGAATAATTGAGAGCACCGGCGTCGGAGCGGTGGACGGCAAGATAATTTTCGGGCGCTGCAACGTCGCCGATCCAGCCCGAGCGGGCGAAGGCGAAATCGCCACGCCTGAGGCTTGCGAAGTGCAAAGAGGCCTCGCTGTTGAGCAAGTGCGCCTCGACCCCCAGGGGCCGCCACATTGCCGCCATTACGACGGCGACGCGACGGTGATCAGCGTCGCTGTTGAAGCGGACATCGAAGGAAAGCTTGTGCTGCGGTCCGTAACCCGCTGCGGCGAGCAGATCGCGCGCCGCTGTCAGCCGCCGCTCGCGGTTCCAGCTCTGCCATTGCGGGCGATAGCCGCCGAGCTGCCCCATTATGCCCGGCGGCAGTAGGCCCCAGGCTGGCCGCGTACCTAGCCCTATGAGCCGTTCTGCGATCCAGGGGCGATCGATCGCGATCGACAGCGCGCGGCGAACCCGGGCGTCGTCGAACGGCGACTGGCGTGTATTGAAGACGAAATAGTAAGTGCCGTTGTAGGAAGCGACATGCGCGGACCGCGGCAGCCGTCGTGCGATCCACGCGGCGCGGGTGGGCGGGAAATCATTGCTGGTGTCGGCTTCGCCGGCGGCAAAACTCCGCAGGACTGTCAGCCGATCGGTCACCGGGCGCCATTCTACCTCGGCAATCGGAGCCTTTCCATCATGCCAGCCGGGATTGCGCGCAAGCCGGAGCCGCTCGTTGAGCCGCCATTCGGTGAGGCGGTATGGCCCCGATGTGACGAGCGGTCGCATGCTCGTCCAGCCATCGCCATGCTTTGCAATCAGGTGGACCGGCAGGGCCGCGATGGCAGGTAACGCAAGCAGCTCGGGCAAGGATGGCATCGGTGCGCGCAGGCGGACGATTACCGCCGGCCCGTCAGCCGTGACGCTTTCGATATCGGTGAACAGGGCGGTGCTGGGCGACGCCGTAGTTGGGTCGCGCAGACGCGAGAAGACTCCCGCGAAAGTGGCCGTCGTAATCGGCTGGCCATCGGAGAAGCTCAGGCCAGGCCGAAGCGGGAATCGCCAGACAAGGCCGTCCGCCGACGATTGCCAGCTGGTTGCCAGCCCGGGCTCGGCTTGTCCGAGCCCGTTCATCCGGGTTAGCCCTTCGAACTGGTCCAGCGCGACACGGATGCTCACCAGATCGGACGCCTTCTGCGGATCCAGGCTCTTCACCTCGTCGTCGGCGAGCCGGATGATGCGATTCGCGGGCAAAGGGTCGCGCGCGGGCGGATCGCAGGCGATCAAAAGAAGCAGCAAGGGCAGGAACAGGCGACGCATCGGTGCCCCCGTTAGGCCCGATGGCGCGGCCGCACTCAACCCCTAGATTGCATCGCCCGACCAGTGAGTCCTAACAAGGCGATATGAGACTGTTGATCATCATCGCGGCAATAGCCCTTTCCGTCCCCGTCCAGGCGAAACTCGCCGACGATCGATTCGACGCGCTTTCGGCCAAGGAATGGGCGTTCCGCCAACAGACGTTCCAGAATGTCGAGACCAACAAGGGAGGCATCCCCGCGCATCTGCCGGACGAAAGCCTGACCACCCAGCGAGAACGGCTGGCGGTCTGGACCGACACGCTTGCACAGCTCGACGCACTCTCATCCGGCGATCTGTCTCCCGGCAAACGCGAAGATGTCGGCGTCTATCGTGCGCAGATCGAGACATTGCTCGATATGCAGCGCTTCCGGGATTTCGAGAAGCCGCTCAATTCCGACAGCAGCTTCTGGGGTGATCTCGGCTATTATGCGCGGACGCCAATCCGCAATGAGCGGGATGCGCGCAACCTCATCTCGCTGATGCGCGATATTCCGCGCTACTTCGCGCAGAACATCGCTAACATGCGGGCCGGGCTCAAGCGCGGTTTCACGCCGCCGCGGGTGGTAATGACCGGTCGGGATGGTTCGGTTGCGGCGATCGCG
>CANJRZ010000026.1 GCA_947476735.1 Sphingomonadaceae bacterium | reverse complement strand
GTCCGCCTGCTGCCCGGCGTCCCCTGCCCGCTCGCCAACAAGAAGCCCGGCGACATCGATTTCTGGGTGGTCCGCGAGAATAGCGAAGGCGAATATTCACAGCTTGGCGGCCGCTTCAAGGCCGGCACCGACGACGAGATGGTGATCCAGGAAGCCGTGTTCACCCGCAAGGGCACCGACCGCATCCTGCGCTACGCCTTCGAGCTGGCGAAGAAGCTCGACCGGCCGCACGTCACCTCGGCGACCAAGTCGAATGGCCTGTTCTATTCGATGCCCTTCTGGGACGAGCGCTTCGAGGCGATGTCGGCGCAATATCCCGATATCCGCGCGGACCAATATCATGTCGACATTCTCGCCGCCCGTTTCGCAATGACTCCCGAACGGTTCGATATCGTTGTCGGATCTAACCTATTTGGTGATATCTTGTCCGATCTCGGGCCCGGCGTCACCGGTACGATCGCGGTCGCCCCCGGCGCCAACATCAACCCCGAACGCCGCTTCCCGTCGATGTTCGAGCCGGTGCACGGCTCCGCGCCCGATATCGCCGGGCAGAATATCTCCAACCCGATCGGCCAGATCTGGTCGGCAGCGATGATGCTCGATCATCTCGGCGAGGCCGAGGGTGCCGCGCTGATCATGACCGCGCTGGAGACGGTCCTTTCCGACGACGGCACGCCGCGCACGCCCGATCTGGGCGGCAAGGCCTCGACCCAGGAGCTCGGCATCGCGATCGAGCAGGCGATCCTCGCGCGCTGATCGGTGCTGTCGTCCGCGACAGCGAACGGGCGCGCTACGACAAGGGAGAGAGTTGGTGAAAGCATGGGCATTGGCGGCGCTGGCCGCGTTGTTGGGATTACAACCCGGCGCCGCGCTGGAACCGGGAAACAGCGCCACCTGCACCGGCCCGATCAAGAAGATCCTGCTGATCAGGCGCAAGCCCGGCACCACCCCTGCGCAGTTCCGCGACTATTATGAGAACCACCATGTCCCGTTGGCGCTGAAGCTGCTCGGCCCCTTCATGCTCGATTACCGACGCAACTATGCGCAGCCGGCCGATCCGACCGCGACCGGCGCGGCGCGCGGAACGATGGACGATGATGTCGTGACCGAAATCTGGTTCCGCGACCGCGCAGCGATGGAAGCGATGTATGCCCAGGTTCGCCGGCCCGAGATTCATGCGCAGATCGCCGCCGACGAGGAGAAATTCATGGATCGACCCGCCAACCGGAGCGTAACGGTCGACGAATGCCGGACCAGACCATGACCGTTCCCGCCCATGTCCCGCCCGAACTGGTCTGGGACCACAGCATCGATATCTTCCCTGCCCGGTTCGACGATCCCTATGTTGGCGGCTGCGGCGCGATCCACGCCGGGCCCGACATCGTCTGGGCGGCGCAGGGCGCCTATTGCGGCCAGCCGGGCTGGATGCTCACCCGCTTCGCCCATGTCCAGGAAGCGCATCACAATCCGGCGATCTTCTCCGCCGCCAATAACCGCGACGCCTCGAACCTGCTCGGTTTCGATCTGCCGCTGATCCCCGGCGAGAGCGATCCGCCGCAGCACCGCTTCTACCGCCAACTGCTCGCGCCCTTCTTCCAGCCGAGCGCGGTCGCAGCGCTCGAGACGATGATCCACGCCACCTGTGACGAACTGATCGGTCGCTTCGCCGATCGCGGCGGCTGCGAATTTCATGGCGAATTCTCGAGCCTGTTCCCGTCCTACATCTTCCTCGCGCTGATGGACCTGCCGCGCGAGATGCTCCCGCAGTTCCTGCTGTGGGAGCATGGATTCCTGCGCGGCGCGACGATCGAGGAGCGGATCGACGCTATCATGGCGATCTACGGCTATTTCAGGGAGCGGCTCGACGAACGCCGCCGCGCTCCCGGCGAGGACCTGATCACCCGGATCGCCACCGGCACCGTCGAGGGGCGGCCGCTCACCGAGGCCGAGCAGGTTGGCACCTGCATCACCCTCTATATCGGGGGGCTCGACAGCGTCGCGAGCGGCATGGGCTGGTATATGCGCCACCTCGCGCTCGATCAGGACCTGCAGGACCGCCTGCGCCGAGACCCGGCGCTAATCCCTGCCGCCGTCGACGAGCTGTCGCGCGCTTATGGCACCAATTCGAACAAGCGGATCCTGACCCGCGACGTCGATTTTCACGGCGTGGCGATGCGCGCAGGCGATATCGTCGCGCTGCCGACCTTCCTCTGCTCGCGCGATCCCCGCGAATTCACCGATCCGCATGTCATCAATCTCGACCGCAAGGCGCGCAGCATGACCTTCGGCGCTGGCGCGCACAACTGCATCGGCATCCACCTCGCCAAGCGCGAGCTCCGGATCGTACTGGCGCAATTCCTGTCCCGCTTCGCCCCCTTCCGCATCGCCGACGGCGAAGACGCGGTGTGGACCACCCAGACGATCTGGGGCGTGAAGAAACTTCCTCTAAGCTGGAGTTGACCGATGAGCGTAACCGTCCTGCTCGAAATCACCGTACCCCCGGAAAAGTCGGCCGCCGTCGAGGCGATGCTCGCAGAGATGCTCGTCGACACCCGCAAGTTCGACGGCTGCCTCGGTGTCGACGCGATCCGGAACCAGGAGGACCCGGGCAATTTTGTCCTGATCGAACGCTGGCAATCGCGCACCCACCACGAGCGCTACAACGCATGGCGAGCCGAGACCGGCGCTTCGAGCAGCGCGGCGGCGGAAGTATCGGCGACCTATGCGATCCGCTGGTTCGATGAACTGGCGGTGTAAAACCGACGGCAAGGATTAATGTAAATACAGTGAGTCATTATCGCCATCCCGGACTTTATCCGGGATCCATCGGGAGGCAGATCCTGCCCATGCCTCCGCGGTCCGGGTCATCCCCGTAACCTGGTCTCGAACAGCGCGAGCGTTCCGGCCCAGCTGACGGCGTCAGCGACGGCATCATAGGCGAGCCCCGGCATCTGGCCATCCATCTCCGGATTGGTGAAGCTGTGCGCGACCTTGGCAAACTCCACGATATGATATTCCGCCTCGGCGGCGCTGAGCTCCTTGCGCAGCGCATCGATCGTGTCGGCGGGGGCATAGGGATCGTCGAGCCCGCAATAGGCAGCAATGACGGGTTTCACATGTCCCTTCTTCGCTGCGTCATGGGTGGTGAGCGTGCCATGGTAAGAGACCACCGCCTTCGCGTCCCTGCCGCTGCGCGCCAGTTCGAGCACGCAGGCCCCACCCATGCAGAAGCCGAAAGCGCCGATCCGCGCGGCGTCCGCGTCGGGCAAGGCCGCTATCCTGTCGAACCAGGCGACGACCCGTTGCCGCAGTAGCCCTTCCCGGGCCCTGAGCTTCTGGTAATGGCTCTGATCGCCCGGCTGGCTGTCGCGGGCGCCAAGCCCGAACATGTCGGCGACCACGCCAAGATAGCCGAGCTTCGCCACCGCCTTGGCCTTGTCGCATTCGAACGGCTTCAGCCCAGCCCCCGAGTGATAGATGATCACCGTCGGGAAAGGCCCCTTCCCCTCCGGCCGGGCAACATAACCCTCGAGCGCTTCGCCATCATGGCTGAGCGGCAGCGGTTGCAAACCTTCCATGTTCCTGGTCCTCTTGCCTCTGGTCTTGTCGACCGCAAACCTGATCCGGCCGCACCATCGGTGCAACCACCCCTCAATTTTAAAGTGCGAAAATTCGGGGATACTATACTTTATTCAGCGAGAATGACGGACGCCTCCGGTCACGACCATCTATCTTTGTTCTTTTTTTGTTCTCGCATTGTAGGACTTCCCTTGCTAGCGCCGAGTCGGCCCGGGTGCTCGGCGCATGTTCCAGCGCGCGTCGCGATCAGCCGCCCTCCCGCCAGCCATCGCGAGGTGCCGAATGATCCAGACGAGCAGCCCCGGAAAGTCCGGACGGGAACCCGCCATCCTCGCCGCCGCACTGCGCTGCGGCGCCCGTGCCCGCACCCGCGGCGGCGGCCCCTGCCGGTCTCCCGCCGTCAGGGGCCGCGCCCGTTGCCGGATGCACGGCGGCAGCGCAGCCAGCGGCGCGGTGCGCGGCAATCGCAATGTCTGGAAGCATGGCGCCTTTTCCGCCCGGATGAAGGACATTGCCCGCTACCTGCGGATCACTGCCATGATCGTGAAGCACGCCAATCGAACCATCTGGTGGGCGCGATGCACCCCTCTCCCGTCATCAAATCAGTTGAGGTGTGATAGCTCGATGGAGAGGATCGCAGACTCTTGCATTAGCGATGAAGAAGATGACGAATTGAGGAAGCGGTACCGCAACGACCCGACCATCTCGACACCCCTCCCGCAACAAACCCCTATCGATTTGCTCGAACGACCCCATGCACCCGGAAATTCCGGCCAAAACACCGCCCCGTCGGCCCCGCTAAGCCGCCGCCCTCAGCTTCGTCAGCGACACCGGGATCGCCCCCATCCGCGGCATGCCGCTGTAGCGGTCGGCATCGTCGGTCAGGCTCGTGAGCTTGTTGACGTTCGATCCATGCCGCCGCGTATCCCCGACCTGTCCGGGCGCGCGGCCGAAGCCATGGGCGATCGCCAGCACGCCGGGCCGCAGGTCGGCATCGGCTTCGACCACCACCTCGATCATCCCGTGGCGCGAACGCAGTTCGGCGAGATCGCCCGGCGCCAGGCCGTGCACCGCGAGATCGTCGGGATGGAGGAAAGCCGGGTTGGTCGCCACCCTGAGCCGGTCGGCCTCGAGCCGCATCGTCCCGTTGGTGACATTCTGCATCCGCTTCGGGATCAGCAGCAGCGGATACTCCGCGTTCGTCCCCCGCCGCATCGCCACATCTTCGGCCGCCATCGTGGCGAGATCGGCCATCATCTCGGCATTGCCGAGGTCGAGTTGCGCGGTGCAGCCGGGCTCGCGCGCGCCGATCCGGGTGCGGGCATCCTCGAAGACATTGCCGTTGGGATATTGTTTGATCCGCTCAAGCGGCACCGCCGAACCATCGGCAATGCAGGCATAGATATCCTCGGTGGCGGGCTCATTCTCCATGTCGAGCGGCCGCCCGTCGGTCGCGAACAGGCTGCCGCAGCGCAGCTGGAGGCCGAGATGCCGGGCGATCCGATAATAGAGCCGCCAGCTGTCGATCACATCGGCGCCCTTCGGCACCTCGACGAGCGCAGGCTGCAGGCTGCCGAACGGATCGGGATAGCCATAGCCGGGGTGGAGGACGCTGTTGAGCTCGGGGATGAACGAGATCACCGGCACCTCGAAGGCGATCGTCGAGGCGAGGACATAGTCCGAGACCAGCGCAGTCGGCGACATCGTCACGTCATGCGTAACCATCAGGTCGAGCGACCGGAACGCCTTATGGGTCCGCTCCTCCTCGGGCATCGTCCGCATCACGCCGGCATGGGCGAACAGCGCGCGAATCCGGCCTTCGCCCGGGGTCAATATCTCGTCGGGGAGCGCAGCAGCGGGCAGGCCCGCGACCGACTGCTCGAGCCCGCGCACCCGCATCTTCTCGCCCCAGCCGGTGGGCGGAATCGGATCGCGCGGCTGGGCTCGGGGCGATGCCGGCGGCAGCAGCACCGGCGAATAGAGCATCTCGTCACCCTCACCCGCCCAAAATCCGCGCAGAGTCTGGAGGCAGTTGAACATATAGGAGGCGAGCGTTCCGCGGCCCGTCATCGAGGTGCCGGTACCGGTGCCGATATTGCAGCGCTCGGCCTCGGCGATCAGCTGCGCGGCCGCGCGCAGCTGCTCCTCGGGCACTCCGGCGCGTTCGGCGACATAGGCGGGCGTGAACGGCGCCACCGCCTGCCTGAGTTCGGCGAGCCCTTTCGCATTCTGCTCGACGAAATCGCGGTTAACCGCCCCCATTTCGATGATCAGGTGGACGAGCCCGGCGGCGATCGTCGCATCCTCGCCGGGGATCGGCTGGAGATGAAGCGTGGCGCGGCGCGCGGTTTCGCTGCGGCGCGGGTCGATGACGAGCAGCTTCGTGCCGGCCTTCATCATCTGCTTGATCTGAATGCCCGGATTCTGCCCGAAATATTGCTTCGAGATCACGGGATTGCCGCCGACGATCACGAACAGGTCGAGCGTCTCGGGGCGCATCCGTCCGCCTTCCCACTTGCCGTGGAGCGCCTCGGCGACATTGATGTTGGGCTGGTCGAGCGTCGCCATGGTGAAGAACATCGGCGAGCCGATCGCGCGGAGCAGCGAAAGCATGACCGGCGTGGTCGCGACCTGCTCGATGCTCGGATTGCCGATGAAACCGGCGACCGAGCGGGGGCCATGCTCGGCGATGATCTGCCCCAGCTTCTCGGCGATCTCGGCGATCGCGACATCGGTCGGGATCGGCGTGTAGCTGCCGTCGGGCTGCCGCTTCATGCTGGTCAGCAACCGATCCGGATTGTTGTGGAGCGCCGGCAGCGCCCGGCCTTTCGGACAGATGAAGCCGCCATAGAGCGGCGCGTCATGATTGCCCTCGACCTTCACCACCGTGCCGCTGTCGAGCGTGACGACGACCGGGCAATAGGCAGAGCAGAGCCGGCAGGTCGATGGCCGCTTTTCGATCATGATGTCCCTCGCTTCAACGGCCAGCCTAGGTGGAGGCACCGCCCTGGTCTTGCTCCCTTGTGCCGTGCGCGAGTCGACGCAGCTGCTCGCCGAGCCGATGGCACAGCACGAAAAGCATCGGTGTGAACAGCGGCGCGATGAAAGTCGCCGCGAGCATGCCGCCGATTACGCCGGTTGCGATCGAATGACGCGCATTGGCGCCCGCCCCGCTGCTCACCGCCAGCGGCAGCACCCCGAGGATGAACGCCATCGACGTCATCACCACCGGACGAAAACGCAGCCTCGCGGCCTCCAGAGCTGCCTCAACCGCATTCTTGCCGGCCTTCACTTCCCGCGCCGCGAACTCGACGATCAGGATCGCGTTCTTGGCGGAAAGGCCGATCAGAGTGACCATGCCGATCTGCAGGTAGAGATCATTCTGCAGTCCGCGCAGCGAGGTCGCGAGCAGAGCGCCGAACACCGCGAAGGGGATCGAGAGAACCACCGCGAACGGAAGCGTCAGCCGCTCATATTGCGCCGCAAGAATGAGGAAGACCATGAGCAGACCGAGCAGATAAAGTCCCGGCCCAGCCCCCGCACTTTCTTTCTCAAGATAGGCCTGCGCGTTCCAGGCCAGCGTATAGCCTTCGGGCAACGCGTCGCGGGCAAGCTGATCCATCACCTCGAGCGCCTGCCCCGAGCTGTAGCCCGGCGCCGGTGCTCCCAGCAGTCGGGCGGCGGGCAGCACATTGAACCGCTCGACAATATCGGGACCGGTCACCAGCGACAGCGTGCCGAGCGCCGTGATCGGAACGGGACGGCCATCGCGGCTGCGGACATAGATGTCGCGGAGATTTTCGGCATGGGCGCGATACTCGCCCTCCGCCTGCATCTGCACCTTGTAGACGCGGCCCAGCAGGTTGAAGTCGTTGATATAATAGGCGCCCGTGGTGCTCTGCATCGTGGCAAAAATTTCGTCGATATCGACACCCAGCAGCTTCGCCTTGTCGCGATCGATATCGAGCTTGAGCTGGGGAACCTGGGCGGTGAAGCTCGAAAACACGCCCGCCAGCTCCGGTCGTTGCGCCGCTGCGGCGACCAGTTTCGCGGTGGCCGCTTCGAGTGCCTTGTAATCGGAACCCACCCGCGACTGGACGAACCCCTCGAAACCGCCGGTCGACGACAGGCCCTCGATCGGCGGTGGCGGCGCACCAAAAACCATCGCGTCCTTGATCGTCGCGTTGAGCGCGTTGACCTCGCCGACCAGGGCCTCCGAGCCAAGCTCCCTGGACTTCCGTTCATCCCACGGTTTGAGCGTGATGAACGAATAGCCGGTCCCCTGACGCTGGACGAAGGCATAGGGATCGAAGCCGCCGAAAGACACGGTTTCGAGCACCGCAGGATGATCGATGAAACGGTCTTCGATCGCCTTCATCACCGCCATGGTACGCTGCTGCGACGCCGCCGGCGGCAGGAAGGGCAAGGCGATCACATAGCCCTGGTCCTCCTCGGGAACGAGCGAAGCGGGGATGGCCCAGGCCATTCCGATGGTGGCCAGCAGCATCGCGCCAATCAGCATCGTAGCGATCGCACCGCGCCGGATCAGGAATGCCGACGCGCGGCCATATCTGGCGGTGACCCGCTCGAACCAGCCGTTGACGCCAGCCAGCCAGCCGGACGGGGCATGTGGCTCCGGCCTGAGCAACGCCGCGCACAGAGCGGGCGTCAAAGTCAGCGCAACAAACCCGGAGACGATCACCGAAACCGAGATGGTGATCGCGAACTGGCGATAGATTTCGCCGACCAGCCCACCGAGGAACGCGACCGGCAGGAACACCGCCGTCAGCACCAGCACGATAGCGATCAGCGGCCCGGAGACTTCCTCCATCGTCCGGATCGTTGCATCACGCGCGTTCAGCCCGTCGTTGCGCATGTGCCGCTCGACATTTTCGAGGACGACGATCGCGTCATCGACAACAATGCCGATCGACAGGACCATCGCGAACAGGGTCGCCAGATTGAGGGTGGCGCCGAGCAGATACATGCCTGCCAGCGCGCCCGTCAACGACACCGGCACCGCGAGACAGGGGATCAGGGTTGCGCGCCAGTTGCGCAGGAAGAGAAATGTAACGAGGAAAACGAGGATGATGGCCTCGGCGAGGGTCCACAGCACCTCCTTGATCGCAACGCGGACAAAGTCGCTGGTGTCGAACGGCGTCTGCCAGCGCATCCCCGCCGGAAATTTTTCGCCGAGCCGTTCCATCGTTGCGCGAACAGCGTCCGACAGCTCAATCACATTGGTGCCATGCTGCGGGAAGATCGCGATGGTGACCGCGGGCTTACCGCGCTGTGTCGTCTGCACCGTATAGTCCCGGGCGCCGAGTTCGATCCGCGCGACATCGCCCAGCCGGATGATCTGTCCGCCCGGCTGCGCGTTGAGGATGATACCGGCGAATTCCTCGGGAGATTTGAGGCGGCCCTGCGTGGTGATGCTCATCGACTGGTCTACGGTGACAGGCATCGGCTCATCACCGATCCGGCCGGTTGCGAACTGGCTGTTCTGCTCGCGCACCGCGCGCACCACGTCGGTCGTGGTCAAACCGGCTTGCGCCAGGCGATCGGGCCGCAGCCAGATGCGGATCGAATGCTCCTTCGCGCCGAACGCTTCGGCCGACTGAATGCCCGGGAGGCGACGCAGTTCGTCAACGACATTCACGAGCGCATAGTTGGAGATGAAACTGTCGCTGTATCGACCGTCGGGCGCATCGATGGTGATATAGGTGGTCGCCGTCCAGCTCAGTTTCCGGACTGTGATCCCCTGGCGACGGACTTCCTCGGGCAACAGCGGCAAGGCTGCCTGGACGCGATTCTGAACATCGATCACGGCCTGATCGACATCGGTACCGACCGCGAAGGTCGCGACGATCTGCATGCCGCCATTGGGCGCCGACGCCGACCGCAGATAGATCATGTGCTCGGCGCCGTTGAGCTGCTGCTCGAGTGGTGCCGCGACCGATTCCGCCGATACCTCGGGCGTCGCCCCGGGATAGTTGGTCGCGACCTCTACCATCGGCGGGAGGATGTCTGGATAAAGGCCGATAGTGAGCGCGCGCAGCGCGATCAGCCCTGCGATCATAATGAACGCAGACAGCACGCAGGCGAGCAGCGGACGATCGACGAACGTCCGGATCATATTGCGGCAGCCGGTCGCGTGTTGCTTGAAGATGAGTCTCGGACGACGGCGCCAGGCTGAAGCTTGAGGACTCCTTCGGTGACGATCCGGTCACCCTTCGCCAGTCCCTTGTCGATGCGCACGAAATTGCCGAGCGGTTCGCCCAGGGTGACCGGCACGATCTGCGCCTTGTCCTGCGCATCCACCTTCCAGACAAACGTCCCGTCGGCGCCATGATTGACGGCCTTAGCAGGGATGTAGATCCCCGGCGGAGCGACGAGATCGACCAGCTCAACCCGCACAAACTGACCCGGCGAGAGGCGCCCGTCGACATTTGGCAGGGTGGCGCGGGCATCGACCGTACCGGTGTCGAGATTGAGTCTCGCATCGAGGAAGGTGATCGGTGCGGTCGCCAGCGGATTCATCGCGCCCGTCGCAAACAGCCGCACCAGAACCTTACCCTTGGTCCTCGCCGCGCGCACCGATCGGGCATCACGTTCCGGAATCGCGAAATCGACATAAAGATCGCTGGTCTGGGTGATCCTCGTCAGCAGGCTCGACTCCTGCGATGTCGCATCGATCAGACTGCCTTCGGAGCGGACATCGAGCCCGGTGGCGCCGGCTATCGGAGCCCGCACCTCGGTGTAGGACAGTTCCAGCCGCGCCTTTTCAAGCTCGGCGCGCGCCGCGGCCACGGCAGCGCGGGCGGCGTCATGGTCCGCCTCCGCAAGATCGCGGTTGCGCCCGCTGACAAAGCCGCGACCGAACAACGCGGCGACCCGCGCACGCTGCGCCTCGGTTTCCCGCAAACGGGCAAGGTGGGTACCGAGTTGCCCCTGCGCGCTGCGCACAGCTGCTGCATAGGGCGCCGGATCGATCCGGAACAGGCGTGCCCCTGCCGCGACCGTCTCACCGGGCTGGTAGTAGCGCCGCTCCAATATCCCCGAGACGCGTGCCCGCACCTCGATCTCTCGGGTCCCGCGGATTCGGGCCGAATAACTGAGATTCAGCGGCTGCTCGCCACCGTCGATCCGTATAATCGACACCTCGACAGGCGATGGTTGCGGCGCTTGTTCGGAGCATCCTGTCGCAAGCAACGCCGCGATCAGGACAGACATTACCCCTGATGCGAACCTCTTCAAACCGCTCCCTCCGTTCTCGTTCTTACGATTCGAATACCAGACCCTTATCAGGCCACAAATCGCTTGATGTGCATCTTCGGACGGCGGCTGATCCCATGCATGCTCGTCCTCTCCCCGATTATTGTGTAGCAAGCTATGCCATTTCTGCGCGATGGTCTTGCATAACGAGACCGAACTTCAAGAGGAGAGATGATGGTCAAGTTCACCAGCGACCAAGCCGCGGCGATCGCCGCCATCGAGCAACTCGTCACGATCTGGGCCGACGTGCTCGATCAGGACAACGGGCTCGACAAGACGCAGGGGATTGGCTTCCTCAGCGACGACTGCCAATACAATGTCGCGGGCGAATGGCGCAAAGGCCGGGCCGAGATCGTCAAATTCTACGCCACGCGCCGTGCCGAGCTCGATCCCAATGCGCTGCCGGTGATCCGCCACACCGTGTCCAATTTCCGGATCAGCTTCACCGGCACGGACAGCGCGAAGTGCAACTTCCTGCTGCTCTATTTTGCCGACAATGCTGGCGGCAACCCGGCCGACCCGCTCGCGGTCGCCGATTGCCGGATGGAGTTCCGCGCCGATGCCTCGGGCGATTGGCTGATCTCGCGGTTCGACAGCGAACAGGTGATCAAGCGATACTGACCGGCGCCTCACGCCAAGACGCCCTGCGGACGCAGCGATAAACCTCTCGGAAAAGAGGAAAATCATATGGCGAAGGTGGTGAGGATCGGCGGAGGGCACGCCCATTATGAGGACACGATGGACGGCTATGCCGCCATGCTGGACTCGGGCGTCGACTATGTCATCTGCGATTTCCTCGCCGAGTTCACCATGGCCGTGCTTGCCAAGGATGTGCGCGGCAATCCCGACGGCTACAGCCCGACCCTGATCCGCGACTTCCGCCCCTGGCTAAGGCCGATGATCGACAAGGGCACGAAGCTCGTCACCAACTGGGGCGGCCTCAATCCTGCCGGCGCTGCGCGTGCGCTGAAAACGCTCTGCTCCGAACTCGGCATTGCGCCGAAGATCGCCTTCGTCGAGGGCGACGACCTGCGCGACCGTGCCGAAGCGCTGCACGCCGCCGGCCTGACCGACATGTTCGGCGGCAGGCCGCTGCCCGACAAGGCGCGGATCGCGAGCATCAACGCCTATCTCGGCGCCTTTCCGATCGCCTCGGCGCTTGCCGCCGGAGCCGACATCGTCATCACCGGCCGGGTGGTTGACAGCGCGCTCGCACTCGGACCGCTGATCCACGAATTCCGCTGGACTCCGCTGGATTATGATCGACTGGCAGCCGGCACCCTGGCCGGCCATCTTCTCGAATGCAGCTCGCAGGTGACGGGCGGCATCTTCACCGACTGGGAATTGGTGCCCGGCTGGGCAGACATGGCGAAACCGATCGCCGAATGCCACGCGGACGGACGAATCGTCCTGACCAAGCCCGAGGCGAGCGGCGGCATGGTATCCGTGGGGACGGTCGCCGAGCAGATGATCTATGAGGTCGGCGACCCGCAGGCCTATATCGTGCCCGATGTGGTCTGCGACTTCAGCGAAGTGCAACTGCGCGAGATCGGCCCGCACCGGATCGAACTGACTGGCGTCAGGGGTTATGCGCCGCCATCGCAATACAAGGTGTGCACCATCTATGACGAAGGCTGGCGTGGCCGGATCTTCGTGCCGATCATTGGCACCGCCGCCGCCGCCAAGGCCAATAAGAACGGAAAGGCGATCTTCGAGCGGACCAACCGGATGCTGCGCGACCGCAACGCCAAGCCGCTCAATGGCGGCCATATCGAACTACTGGGCACGGAAACCGCCTTCGGCGCCCGCTCCCGCCAGCAGGCCAGCCGTGAAGTCGTCGCGATGATGACAGCCGACCATGACGAGCGCGAAGGGATCGAAATCTTCCTCAAGGAACAGCTCTCGGCCGGTACATCGATGGCGCCGGGAACGTCGATCAACATATTGAGCGGCACCGGCACGGGCGCGATTCCGCTGAGCCGGATGTTCGCCTTCCTGATCGACAAGCGCGAGATCAGTATTACGGTGACGATGGACGACCGGAGCTGGGACGTACCGGTCGAAACGGGTGGCGGATACGATCCGGCGAAGGTCCGCAAGCACGTCGCACCACCCCCGCCCGACGACACCGATCCCGGCTGCACCGTTCCGCTAATCGCGCTTGCCTGGGCACGGAGCGGCGACAAGGGCAATCTGTTCAACGTCGGTGTTATCGCACGACGACCCGAATATGCGTCCTATATCGCGGCTTCGCTGACTATCGAGTCCGTGCGAGACTGGTTCGCCCATCTGTTCGACCTCGACCAGCCGGCGCGGGTTGACCGTTACGTGATGCCGGGCAGCTGCGGTCTCAACTTCGTCGTCCACAACTCGCTCGATGGCGGCGTAAGCTCCGCGAAGCGGTTCGATCCGCTCGGCAAGAGCATGGCGCAGAACCTGCTCGAGATCCCGATCGCCGTGTCGCGGTCGATCGCCGAACGCTGCGCCGCCGAGCAGGAACGGCGCGAGGCCGATTATGAAACCTATCGATCGCTCGAACGGCTGATCTGACGCGTCAGGCGGGGTCGAAGGCGATCGGCAGGCCGCGCATACCCCAGACGCCGACGAACGGCCGCCAACCCTGTGGCCCTTCGGTCCGCGGATTCTTGATCCGCCGGGCGATCAGGTGCAGGCCCTCGGCCATCTGGGCGCGAGCAATGAACTGGCCAAGGCACATATGGCTGCCGAGACCGAAGCCGAGATGAGTGTTTCTGTTGACACGCTCGGGCAGGAAGCTGTCGGCATCCTCGACCGCGCCGGGATCGCGCGTCGCGACACCCCAGGGAAAGAACAATGTCGTTCCCGCCGGGATCAGCACGTCGCGATGGACGATGTCGTCGGTGACGAGGCGCATCAGGTTGCTGGTCGAATGGAAACGCATCGATTCCTCGACCACCTTGGCGCAATATTCGACATCATCCGCGCAGCGCCGGTAAATGTCCGGAAAGCGGGTCATCTCGTGCATCAACAGGGTCATGATGTTCTTGGAGGTGTCGTAGCCAGCGACCATCAGAAAGGTGATAAGATTGGTGAGTTCGTCCTGCGAGATTCCGCCGCGCGCCTTGACCTCGACGAGCACGTCGAGAAGGTCGTTGTCGTCGCCGCTCTTGTGAACCGCCTCGCGCGCCGCGATCAGCCCGAACGCCCAATCCTCGAGCTGGCGGGCGCCCTGCTGCATCGCCTCCATCACGCTCAGGTCCATGCTGACGCTGAGGCCAAGCGCCTCTAGCGAATCGCGCAGCTCAGGGATCGCCTCACGCGGTGCACCGACCATCCGGCACATCACGCCGATCGGAAACCACGACACGAATTCCTCGAAATCGAACGCCCCCCGCGGAGCCCAACTGTCGAGCAGTTCCGCCATCGTATCGCGCATCAGCTGGCGGCGGCGATTGGCCTGGCGCGGGGTAAAAGCCGGGGCGAGCATGTCGCGCAGCCTTTTGTGCTTATCACCTTGCGCATTGAGGATGTGGCCGAGCTGAAAATCGCCCCACGGCGTCCCCGTCGCTCCCATCGCCTCGACCATCTCGACATAATTGCCGCGCATCTTCTGCTCGCTTGTGAACAGCTCGCGGATCACCGGATAGTGCGTCACGACATAGCCGAACCTGGAGGTGGCAAGCCAGGGATGCCGGGCGCGGGCCGCATCGAAATGCGGATAGGGATCGGCCGAAAAGGCTTCCTCCTCCATTGCCAGATGAGGCAGCTCAAGCTCCGAAATCAGCTGCGTCATCGATCCTCTCTCGCGTCATCGGCCTGTTTATCTGTTACAAATAGACGCGGCTTGTCACGTCTGGCAAAGTCTTTCGCGAGACCGATGCGCTATTGCCGGCTCAGAGGAGGGGATCAATAAAATGGCGCAGCCGCATATCGGATTTGTGGGCATCGGAAGCATGGGCACCCCGATGGCGAAGTGCGTGCTGGGCGGCGGCTATCCGCTTACGGTCTTCGACATCGACACGGACAAGGCCGAGCGGCTCGCCACTGAAATCCAGTGCCGCGCGGCGAACAGCCTCGCCGAACTTGGCCGGGCCTCGGACATCGTGATCACGATGGTACAAAACGGCCATATCGTCCGCGAAATCATGTTTGGCGAGGGTGGCGTCGCTTCGACTTTGCGCCCGGGCGGCATCCACATCGACATGAGTTCGGCTGATGCTGTGGCCACCCGTGCACTCGGGGCGGAACTGGCCACGCAGGGCATCGCGATGGTCGACGCGCCGGTGTCCGGCGGAAGCTGGGGCGCGGCGTCGGGAACACTCTCGATCATGATCGGCGCCGAAGACGAAGCCGTTTATGCCGCAGTCGAGCCGTTGCTGCGGACGATGGGTGACAAGCTGTTCCGGGTCGGCGGGCTCGGCACCGGCCATGCCACCAAGGCGCTCAACAACATGGTCGCCGCGATCAGCGTCGTTGGCTGCGCCGAGGCATTCCTGATGGCGCGCGAATTCGGCCTCGATCCGGCGCGGATCTTCGAGATCATCAACGTCTCGACCGGGCAGAGCTGGAATTCAAACCTGATGCTGGACAAGCGCCTGCCCGATCCGTCGCGGCCGCTCGGCTTTGCGCTCGAACTGATGGTCAAGGATCTCGGCCTCGCGGCCGACCTGGCCGACGGACTGCAGGTCGCCGCGCCGATTACCCACGCTGCACATCGCATCTTTGCCGATGCGAGCGAGGCACTGGGACAGGCCGACATCGCCAAGCTCATCAGCTATCTAGAAAGCAAGAGCGGCAAAGGGTGAGGAGGCGGAAGATGGCCCGAAAATATGAGGTGATCGATGCAGACGGCCATATCCTCGAGCCGCCCGATCTGTGGGAACGGCACATCGAGCCGCGCTATCGCAACATTTGCCCGAAGTTTATCATAGACGGCGACGGCACCGAATATTTCCGGCTCGAAGGCGACTATGCGATCGACCTCGGCACCAATGAGAAGAAGGTGAAGCGTAAGTTCGGCGGTCTCGGCACCTTCGGCGCGCGCGACAGCGGCATCGACAGCCTCGAGGTCGGCTATCTAGCGGGCACCAAAGGCGGTTTCGATCCGCATGCCCGCATCGTCGACATGGATCGCGAAGGGATCGACGCAGCATTTCTCTATCCCAGCCTTGGCCTGTTCGTCGGCACGATCGAAGACCATGATTTCGCCGCGGCCTCGGCGCGTGCCTATAATCGCTGGCTCGCGCTCGAATATTGCGCGCCCTATGCCGACCGACTGTTCGGCATCGCGATGCTGCCGATGCAGTCGATCCCCCATGCGGTGCAGGAGTTGCGCTACGCGGTCGAGCAGCTCGGATATCGGGCAGCATTCGTCCGGCCAAACCCCTATGGCGACCGGCTGCTGCACAGTCGCGACTATGACCCGCTATGGCAGGCAGCATCGGACCTGAACTGCGCGATCGGCATACATAGCGGTGCGAAAAGCGGCCAGCCCGAGCTGGGCGCCGAGCGCTTCAACCACAGCTTCGCGATCAACCATTTCGCCGCCCACACCTTCGAAATGGCGGCAGCAGCGACCAGCATGATCATGTGCGGCCCGTGCGATCGATTCCCGAAACTGCGGGTGGGTTTCATGGAGGCGGGCGGCGGATGGATGGCCGGCTGGCTCGACCGGATGGACCGGCATTTCGACGACAAGGGAATGAACGACACCGGCCTTACCACGCGGCCGAGCGATATCTTCCGGCGGCAATGCTATATCTCGTTCGAGCCCGTCGAAGGCTCACTGCTCCACCTCGCGGATTATCTGGGGCCAGAAAACATCCTTTGGGCGACCGACTATCCCCACCAGGACGGCTTTCCGGGGGCGGCGAACATGATCAAGAGGATGGGCCTGAACCCCGACACGCTGCGCAAAATCCTCGCCGAAGGGGCGAAGCACTATTATGACCTGCGCTAGGCCCTCGACCGCACCAGCCGTCCTGGCCGTGCGCCCGTTTCCTCGTCATTCTCGCGGGTGATTGTTCCGGCGACCATTGTCGCGAGATAGCCACTGCCGTCCTGGACGAGGCGGCCGCCGCCCGAGGGGAGGTCGTAGGTCATCCGCGGCATGCCGATCGACAGCCGGTCGAAATCGATCAGGTTCATGTCGGCGCGTTTGCCTGGGACGATCACGCCGCGATCGTTGAGACCGTAGAGCTGCGCCCCGTCATGGGTCGCCTTGCGGACGATCATCTCGAGCGGAAGTTTCGGCCCGCGCGTCCGGTCTCGACACCAGAACAGCAGCTGGAAAGTCGGCAAGCCGCCGTCGCAGATGAAGCGGACATGGGCGCCGCCATCGCTCAGGCCACTGATCACGATCGGATTGGCGAGCATATCGCGCACCCCGTCGAGGCTACCATTCTCGTAATTGGTCGCCATATGCGCGGCGAAGCTGTCGCCATTGCCCTGGACGAGATGGTCGTAAAGTTCAGCCTCGAGGGTCTTGCCCGAGCGCGCGGCAGCGTTGGAGAGCTGGCGCTCGGGGCCGGGCTCATAGTCGAATGGCTGTCCGATCAGGTAAAGTTCGGGCAGTGCCGCGCGGAAATTGGCGAGCAGGAGCGCGGTGGTCTCCTTGCCCGGCACGTCCTGCCCTTCCTGGGCCAGGATCGCCTCGCGTCGCGCGAGATCGCGCATCGCCTCGACCCGCTCGGCAAGCGGCAGATCGGCGATCTCGACATAAGCGGGGCGCAGCATGAAGGGGTGGTAGCCGTCGAGCATAGTCAGCCCGCCGATACCGCGCGCCGACGTCATCGGATGGACCCG
Organism: Sphingomonadaceae bacterium; assembly: GCA_947476735.1. Classification (GTDB taxonomy): domain Bacteria; phylum Pseudomonadota; class Alphaproteobacteria; order Sphingomonadales; family Sphingomonadaceae; genus Rhizorhabdus. The sequence goes on along the minus strand of CANJRZ010000026.1, from coordinate 6,263 downwards.
CGCGCCCTCGGCATGAGCCCTGGTGCTGGCGTCGAGCATGATCCGCCAATCCTCGGGATCCTCCCAGAACTGGATGCAGGTGAAGATCAACGGGCGGCCCGAAGTCCTGGCGATCCGCGCCAGCATAGCATGCTCGGAGATTCGCTCCTCGCGAGTCGCCTGGGCGTTGAACAAATTGCCGGCTATGCCGTGCGGCACGATCTGGAACACACCATGCCCGCCCGAACCGAGCGCGGCAGCGAGGCCGAGCAGCTCACTCTCATCGGCAAAGGTGCCGGGGACATGATCGCCAGATGTGGCGCGGTGGCCGAGGAATCGGCCGGTCGAGAAGCCCATCGCACCGGCCCGCATCGCCTCACGCACGAGATCGCCCATCGCCGCGACGTCTTCCGGCGTCGCCGCTTCATGTCGCGCGGCACGATCGCCCATCACATAGACGCGCAACGGGGCATGGGTGATCTGGAGCCCGATATCCATCGTGTATCGGCCCTCATCGAGCCGTTCGAGATAGTCGGGAAAGCTATGCCAGCGCCAGTCTAGTCCCTCGTCGAGGACCGGACCGGGAATGTCCTCGACCCCCTCCATCAGCTCCATCAGCATTCGCCGATGCTCGGGCCGTGCCGGCGCGAATCCGACCCCGCAATTACCAGCGATCACCGTAGTGACGCCGTTCGAGAAGCTCGGGTTGAGTAGACTGTCCCACAAGAACTGTCCGTCATAATGGGTGTGGACGTCGACGAAACCGGGGGTGAGCAGCGCGCCATCGGCGTTGATTGTCCGCCGTGCCGGTTCGGTGATCCGGCCGACCGCGGCGATCAACCCGTCTCGGACCGCGACATCGGCAGTGCGCGCGGGCGTGCCGGTGCCGTCGACGAGCTTCGCGCCCTTGATCAGGAGGTCATGCACCGCGCCTCTCCTTCGTCATTCTGTTCTGGTTGGCATGGTGAACCGGTCGGTGAGTCAGATCAAGGCGTAAGCCGCCGTGTGACTGGCGCGACCCTGCCCTTCGTCATTCCGGCGATACCCACGCTCGTTGCGGACAGATGCACGACGACGATTGAGCGACGGTCAGCCTTCAATCTGGATAGTCGCGTGAAGCGCATTGTCGTGGGCCGAGCGATGTCGTGAAGCTGTAGCTGCCGCTATGGGTGAACTGCATCGAGGGTCAGAATATCCTTGGGGCGACCGATTATCCCCGCCAGGATCGATTCCCCGACGCTGCAAACATGATCAAGCATATGGGTCTGCCGGCCGAGACCCTCCGCAAGATTTTCGTCGAGAGTGCAAAGCGCAATTACGGGCTGAAGTAGCGGCGAACCATCATCCTCCGGTGTGCAAGGCATTCACATGCGGCAGCGACGACGAGAATGTGTGGTTTCCGGTATGGGTCAACTGGATCCAGGGGCATGTCCATAGGCGCATGTCCGCTTCGCGCACCCGCTTGCAGAACATATAATCTTCCGAGATGAAATTGTTGCTGTAGCGCTTCATGCTGGAGCTCGGATCAGTGAGAAAGGCGACGAGTTCGTCGCGCGTCGCATCGGGCCGGGACTGGAGGAACAGCGCCATTTCTTCCTCGACATTGCCAGTCTTGCTGTCGATCGCGGTGTCGAAGAACGCGAAGTCACCGGCCTCCGTCCCCGGGTTCGTAGTCTGGTCGGCGGGGGTGAAAGCCAATGCGGGCCAGGCCGCGCGGAACCGGTCGAAGGTGGCCCGGCGGATCATCATGAACCCGGTACCGGCGGCCTTGACCTCGAGCGGCTGCCTCAGCGGAAAGCTCCCGCTGCCGACCGGATAGAGTGCAATGCGGCTGGCATATTTTTCGAGATTGCGGCGGTCACCATCGGCCGCGCCCATTTTGACGGCCCTGGCCACATTGTCCCATGCGATCTGCTTGAGCGGATAGGGCGCTGCGATAACGTCGAAATCGTCGAATGCGGGATCGCTGTCCTGCATGGCAAGCAGCTGAAGGACATCCCGCGGATCAAACCCCATATCGGCATCGATGAAGATGAGGTGCGTGTGACCGGAGCGAAGGAACTCGTCCACCGTCGCGTTACGCGCCCGCATGATTAACGCTTCCTGGCAGTGGAAATGACAGCGCAGATTGACCCCCAGTTCGGTGCACAGCGATGACAGACGCGCGATCGAGAAGGCGAAATCGGCATAGCATTGACCGCCATACATTGGCGTGCCGACGAACAGGTCCTTGCCCTTCAGTTTTTCACGATCGAAACTATTTTCCACGGCTATATCCTGTTGACGCGAAGATCCTGGAGACTTTCAAATCTGCGGGAACCGTTCCTTTTTGGGAAGAGAATCCGCAGCGTACTCGGCCGATATCCCTGCTATTTGAAGTCTCCAGCAACCAAGGTCCACCTCTCGGATTAGACACCCGCCCTGTGTGTCAGCCATCGGCCCGCAATGTACCGACGTGCGATAGCGACGCCGTAAAGGTATAATTCCCGCTGTGAGTGAGTTGCATCCAGGGGCAGATCCAGACCTTCATGCCGGCGTCGCGGACCCGACGACAGAACATATAGTCCTCGGACACGAAGCGATCGGTGTAACGCTTCATGCTGGCCGCGGGATTGGCGAGGAAAGCGGCAATCTCGTCGCCGGTGGCGCCCGGTCGTTCGCGGAGGAAAAGGGTCAATTCCTCCGCGAGATTGCTTGCCTTGCTGTCGATCGCAGTGTCGAACCACGCAAAGCCCTCCGGCGCCTGGCCTGGCACCGCGGGCTGATTGTCGGGCGCAAAAGCAAGGCCGGGATTGGCTACGCGAACTCGCTCGAAGGTCGCGCGGCGGACCATCATGAAGCCCGTCCCGGCCGCATCAACCTCTGCCGGCTTGCCAAGCGGAAGCGCGCCACCACCAAGCGGCGCGGCAACCATTCGTCCGGCATATTTTTCCAAAATGCTCGGATCGACATCCGCCACCCCCATCTTCACCGCCCGGGCGACATTGTCCCATGCCACTTGCCTGAGCGGAGCAGCAACCGCGACAACATCATACTCGTCGGAGGATGCATCCGGATCCTGCAAAGCGAGCAGGTAGATGACGTCCTGCGGATCGAAACCGATATCAGCGTCAATGAACAGAAGATGGGTGTCGCCAGACGCCAGAAACTCGTCGACAATGGCATTGCGTGCCCGCATGACAAGCGAGTTATTGCAATGAAAATGCAGGCGCAGGCTGATACCCAGTTCGCTGCACAACAAGGTCAGTCTTGCGATCGCATAGGCGAACTCGGCATAGCATTGACCGCCATACATGGGGACGCCGACGAACAGCCGCCTCGCTCTCAGCTCCTCGCGATCGACAGTCAGTTCCATGCTATCACCCTACAGACGCGCTGTTCCTGACAGGCTCCGCTTCTACGAGTCAGGACAAATTTCTGAAAGCGACTCCGCTGGAACGAACAAAGTCTGTCTAGTAATTCGCCCCGTACCGCGCCGCTTCCTGGGTTCGGCCGTGCAGGGCGAGGTCGCGTGGGGAAGAGGTGACGAACCAGTCAATCACGCTACCGTCGTCCCTGTACCAGCCGTCAAGAACGAGACGGCGAAAGTGGCGGGCAGCATTGCCCATGCCGGTGGGGCGGCGGTGCTGGAGGCAGATATTATCCCAGATCAGCACGTCGCCCGTCCGCCAGCGGTGGGTATAAACATTCTCGTCGGCATAGATATGGGCGAAGAGCTGCTCAAGCAGGACGTCGGCATCCGCACGCGGAATGCCGACAATATGACTGGTCATCAAATAGTTGACGAACAATATCTTCTTGTCGGTGTGCGGCCCCTGATAAATGATCGGATGCTCCTGCGAGCGGATACGGCCAGGCTCGGCATCCTTGGGCATATCAATGTCGCGCCAAGGCTTTGCGTTGTCGCTGTTGACGGTGTCTCGGAGATGGACCGCATTCAGCCCTTCGATGCGCGCGCGAAGATCCGCCGGCAGCGTCGCCAGTGCACGTACGCAATCGATAAACTGGGTTGGCGTCGCATCGGGCTCCGCATCCATCGCCATCAGGCAGGTGCCGATGCCCGGGTGAGGCCCATAGGTGCCGTCCGCATGCCAGAGCAACTCGCCAGTCCCCGTCACCGCGACCGGGCCACCGCCCTGAACAGGGACACCAGCGGCGACTTTGTTGCTGATATAGCCGGTGTCACCATTGGCGAGCATTTCCCCAAGCGGACCGAAATAGCCGGTGAAGCGGTCATGATCCTCTTTCGACGGATCCTGCCCGCGCACAAGAATGAGGCCATGGTCGACGAACAGGCGGCGCAACTCGGCCTGCTGGGCGAGGCTGGCGGGTTTCGTAATGTCGAAATCGAGCAACTCGACGCCGCACACATCGGACAAGGGCTTCGCGCGCATGATCATCCTCTCCCGGAAAAGAGCTGTTAGGGCTTGGGGGATTTTGATCGACTTTGTAAAGGGCGAACCGATTCAGGCGACGGATCAGAAGCGCAGGGCAAGTCCTGCCGAGTAACGCTGATCACTGCTCGAACCCGACAGGTCTCGATAGCGCCAAGAGGCGAAAGCCGTCAGATTGTCCCGTAACAAATGGCCAAGGCTCGCGGCATATTCGACACCTTCGCCGGCACCGGCGGCATTTCCGATCCGCCAGGATGCCGGCCCGAGGCTCACGGACCGTCCGAATGCGCGGCTGTCCTTGCTCGCATAGCGCCAGGTGACGGCCACGGAGGCACTGGTCCGCGGCCCTTGATAGCCGATTTCGCCGCCCAGCCGGTTCTCGAACAGACCGATGGTCTTCCCACCGACCTGCAGCGCGAAGGCCGGATCAATTGAGCTTTCCTTGCTCCCGCCTCCGCGAATCCGACCAGCCTGCAGCCCGGCGAACGCCTCTGCAGTGAAGCCGCGCTGTTCGAACAGGCGATAGCGCGCTTCGATATCGACGAGCATGGCGCGGCTGGACTGGCGCGAACTCGACAGGATATCTCCCGAGGTCGACCCGAGCGTGCGGCGCGTGCGAACATGGCCCAGGGACAGGCCCACAGCTCCCTTAATGGTGAGCGCATCGCCGACACGGCCGGCGAGATGACCATAGGCCGAGAACAGATGGCCGGTGGCCCGAGCACCCTCGGCGTCTGATAGTCTCAGGCGGCTGTAGCCAACCGCCATCCCCAGCCCAAGTCCCGGCCCGACCTCGCCGCGCCGGCCGATCAGGAAGCCGTTCGCGGCGGAATCGAAGCCGCCGGCGGTCGCGGTTCCGGCCCGGTCATGATCAGCGTGGACATATTGCATCCACAGGCCGTTAGACGAGCCTCCCGCCTGGTTCTCCAAGTCCTGCACCGTATCCAGACCGGCGCGGACGGTTGCAGTCGTCGCGTCGATGACATGGGCGTGAAGCTCGCCAGAGACCTGGCGAAGGGCACGCTCGGTGCGCATGCTATCAAGGCCATAGACCGCGTTGAAGAACGGTTGCAGCGTGCCATTCCGGCTGCCGGCCGCCGGCCGCACCCGATCGATCGCCTGCCCGACGGCAACCGCATTGCTCTTTGACCCCGCAGAAAGAGCGAAGGCCTGATAACTTGCGGGAGTGATCGCCATGCGGATGCCGCGTGCATCATAAAGTATGTCGACACGATTATTGGCCGCCAGCCCGGCAGGCTGATCGACGGAAGAGAAGCTGCCCAAGATTCGATCCGCGGCAACCAGGCGGATCTGATCGCCCAACCGCAGGAACGGGATAAAACTTGCTGCGGGGGCAGGAGCGGAGATGACCGGTACAAACGTTCCGCCTGCCGTGAACGACGCGCCCGACGCTGTGACGACCAGTCCTGCGGTTGCAGTCGAGGCGACACCGTCCCGTCCCGCAATCTGCCGGACGAAGAACGCTCCGTCGGCGAGGCTGGCATCGGCGTTCACCTTTAACGGCGACGCAGCATCACTGGTGATCAGAGCTCCGCCTGACAGAATGCGCGTCGCGGCATTGATCTGCCCGGTACCGGAGAGCGTCGTGCCGGACTGCACGGTTAGCGATGATGCGCCCAGATCGCCCGCGACGACAAGCGCGCCGCCGGCGAGTGTCGCGGCGCCGCCGAGCGAGATGCTCCCAGAGATCGTGAGTCCCGCTGAGCCACTCTTGACCAGAGCGCCCGTCCCGGTCATCCGACCTGCGTAAGTACCGACGAATCCTTGAGAAAACTCAACGGTGCCATTATTGACATATGCGCCCTGAATCGACGCCGAATGTCCGATCAGCCGGCCGCCATCGATCTGCGTCCCGCCGGTATAGCTGTT